>NZ_KV800309.1:88177-131188 GCF_001810205.1 Pseudomonas sp. HMSC076A11
CCCGTTCGCCGGCGGCCAGCGCCGCCTGCAGGCAGTTGGAATCCTCCGGCTCGACGCCGATCACGCGAATATCCGGACGCAGGTGCTTGACGTAGGCGGCGATCCCGGCGATCAGGCTGCCGCCGCCGACCGGCACGAAGATCGCGTCGAGGCGGCCGCTGTGCTGGCGGAGGATCTCCATCGCCACCGTGCCCTGTCCGGCGATCACGTCCGGATCGTCGTAGGGTGGGACGAAGGTCATGCCTTCGCGCTCGGCCAGTTGCAGGGCATGGGCCAGCGCATCGGGGAAGGCGTCGCCGTGCAGCAACGCCTCGCCGCCGCGTGCCAGCACGCCCTTGACCTTGAGTTCGGGAGTGGTGCGCGGCATCACGATCACCGCCCGCACGCCCAGGCGCTGCGCCGCCAGGGCCAGGCCCTGGGCATGGTTGCCGGCGGAGGCGGTGATCACCCCGCGGGCCTTCTGCTCGTCGCTCAGGCGCGCGACACGGGTGTAGGCGCCGCGGATCTTGAAGGAGAACACCGGCTGCAGGTCCTCGCGCTTGAGCAGCACCCGGTTGCCCAGGCGCTGGGACAACTGCGGCGCGACCTGCAAGGGGGTTTCCACGGCGACGTCGTACACCGGCGCGGCCAGGATGCTTTCCACGTAGCCGGCCAGCAGGGGTTTGCTTGCGCTGAGGGTCGAGGCGCTCATCGGCTGGCCTCCGCGCTCGCCGCCACCGAGGCCAGCAGGTCGGTGCCGTAGGAGTTGTCCACCGCGCAGCGCCACTGGCCATCGGCCTCCTGGCGGAACACGTAGGTGGCCCGACGTTGCAGGCGTCCGGCCTTCGACTCGATCACCGCCTCGGCCATGACCAGCGCCGTATCTCCCGCCTCGATCACCCGCAGGTCGTGCTGGCGCACTCGCAGGCTGTGCTCGAAGTGCCGGGCGATGGCGTCGAACGCCTGGCGGATCTGCGCCTTGCCGCAGGCGTTGAGGCCCGGCTTGACCACCAGGGTGGCGTCGTCGCAATAGAAATCCATCAGGGCATCGAACTGCCCGGCATTGATCAGGGCGTCGGCCCGGCCAACGAGGTTCTGGAGGGTCTGGTGCTGCATGCTGTTCTCCCGGTTCGGTGGTTTTGGCCCAGGAGACAGAACGAAGAACCCGCCTCGAGGGCGGGTTCGGAGTGGACGCTGGCTAACCCGCCATAGCTGGAATGGCGGTAATAATGCTGCGGCGGGTAAGCAGGGTCGCGAAGGTCATGGGTATCGAAACTACGGCGCAGGCCCGTTGGCTGTCAAGCGGTCCGGCCGCGCCGGCAGGAAAAAGCCCCTGCCGCGATGGCAGGGGCTTGCCGTTTTTGGCCGAGCGCCGCCAGAGATCAGCGGGTCAGCAGCACCTTCTGCGGCTGCGAGCCGCTCACGGTGACCAGCTTGGTGACGGTGCCGCCCTCGGTGATGGTCTTGCCATCGCTCTGGGCGCTCCAGGTCAGTTCGCTGGAAATGTAGTAGGTGCCGTTGGGGATGTGGTCGAAGTCGAAGCGACCGTTCTGGTCGGTGGTCGCCTCGCGCACGTAGGTGGCGCGTCGCGGGTCGAGCACCGGCGGTTGCACGTCGGGATCGCGCTTGGCGGCATCGAGGTTGCCGAACTTCGCGTAGTAGGCCTTCATGTAGCTGGTCGCAGGCTCCAGGGTGACCTTGGTGTTGGTCCCCTTCTGGATCGCACCCGACGCACTGGTCAGGTACAGGTCGCCGTTGATCACGCCCTCGCCCACCTGCTGGGTCGCCGCGTATTCATGCTCCGGGAAATCCGGCAGGTCGTTGGGGTTGGAGGCGCAGGCCGCCAGGGCCGCGGTCATGGCCAGGAGGCCGAGGTTCTTCTTGATCGAAAGCATGGGCAATTCCTTTTTTCAAGCGAAGGTAACGAGTCCGTTGTGCGGCACCGACCGCGTGCTCAGGAGCGACGCCCGAGCAGGAAGCCGGCGAGCAGGCCCACCGCGGTGGTGATGGCCACGGTCTGCCAGGGATTGGCGCCGATATAGCTTTCCGTCGCATCCACCGCGTGGCGGCTGCGTTCGGCCACGGCGCTACCGCCCTTGCCGAGGGCATCGTTGGCCTTCTCCAGCAGCGCGCCGATCCGCGCACGGGCGCTATCGGCCTTGTCGCCGGCGAAGGCGGCGCTGTCGGCGAGCATGCTGTTGGCTTCGGAGAGCAGTTCCTGCAGCTCGCTGTAGCTCTGGTGCTGGATCTGCTCGAGGTTGTCTTTCACTGCGTTCTTGCGTGCCATCGAAGAGGCTCCCTGAAAAATGACTTGCAAAGGAGTTGATAGGCGCCGCAGTGAAAAAGTTCAGAGGAAATCGCCGGGAAGAACCGACGCCCAGGCAGTGGGCGCCGGCTTCCGTGGCCTGCCTGCCGTCAGAACGCGTAGATCGCCGAAAGAATCGCCGTGCGACCGTCGCCGTACTCGATGGCCGAGGAGCGCGACTGGTTGCCGTACACCTGGCGCACCCGCTCGACGTAGGCCTTGTCGAACAGGTTGTCGAGGTTGAGTTGCAGTTTCAGGTCGCGCGTCGCCTGGTAGCCGAGCATCATGTTGTGCACCCAGTAGGCATCCAGCTTGCCGTTGTCCACCGAGGTGACGTTGCGCTGGCTGACGTAGCGTGCGCCATAGCCCAGGGTCACGCCCTCGGGCAGTTCGTAGGTGCTCCAGAGGCTCAACGAGCGCGGCGGGGTATTGCCCAGGGCCTGTCCCTCACGCTGCGGGTTGCTGGATTTCAGGGTTTCGCTGTCGAGGTAGGTGTAGGTGGCGAAGAGGTCCCAGTGCTCGTTCAGCTTGCCGCTGGCGCTCAGCTCCAGGCCACGCACGCGCTGTTCGCCGGCAAGCACGTAGCTGCCGTCGGCCAGGCGTTCGCGAGCGTCCTTTTTCTTCACCTGGAACAGCGCCGCGTCCAGCTCCAGGCGCCGTCCGAGGAACTCCCACTTGGTGCCCAGCTCGTAGGTGCTGTTCTTCTCCGGCGCCAGGCCTCCGGTCGCCTCGGTCACGCCCGAGCCGGTGGTGACCAGGTGTTCCGCCGAGGGGTTGAAGGAGGTGCCGTAGGAGAAGTACACCCGCCCGTTCTCCAGCGGCTTGAATACCAGCCCCGCCCGTGTGCTCAGCTTGCCGTCGGAACTGTCGGCGCGCACCGTCGGCTTGCCTGAGGGCGTGCTCCGCGAGGTGCCGTCGATCCAGTCGTAGCGCAGGCCCAGGCTGAGGTCCCAGCGCTCGTCCAGGGCGATGGTGTCGAAGGCGTACAGCGCCTTGACCTCCAGTTCGGTCCGGTTGCGCGCGCTGTCGCGCTTGTCGGTGGGGCCGTTCCAGTAGCCCGGCGGGTTGTGCAGGTCGAAGCCGTTGGCCGGGTAGAACTTGCCCAGGTTGTAGGAGTAGGTGGTGCGGTCGTAGGTCTCGCGGGACAGCTCGAAGCCGCCGATCAGCGTATGCGCCAGGCCGAAGGTATCGAAGCGGCCGGTGAGGTTGGTCTGGTTGATCCACATCCGCGTCTTCGAATCGCGCCCGTAGGCTTGCGGTCCCGCCGGCAGGTAGCGACCCGGCGGCAGGCCCTTCTGGTTGACGTGGGAGGCGGAGATCACCGTGTCCCGATGCAGGTGGGAATAGCGGATGAGGTTCTGCAACTGGAAGTCGTCGCTGAAATCGTGTTCGAGCTTGAGGGTGGCGACGTCGTTGTCGATCCGTTCCTCGTCCAGGTTGCGCCAGCCGAAATAATCGTGGCGGCTGACGCCGTCCAGCTTGCGCCCGTTCAGCGCCGGCACGCCATAGTCGGGAAGGTTGTCGTCGCGCTGGTGGAAGTAGCTCAGGGTCAGGCGGGTCGGGGTGTCCAGGCCGAAGATCAGGGATGGCGCGATGCCCCAGCGCTGCTTGTCGATCTGTTCGCGCCCGGCGACGTCGTTGTGGTGGGCCATGAGGTTGAGGCGGAAGGCGGTCGATTCGCCAAGCCCTTCCAGCGGCTGGTTGGTGTCCAGGGTCAGGCGCCGGTAGCGGTCCGTGCCCAGCCCGGCGCCCAGGTGGGTGAAGGCTTCGGCCTTGGGCTGCTTGCTGACCATGTTGATGCTGCCGCCGCTGGTGCCGGCGCCGCCGAACACCGAGTTCGGTCCCTTGATCACTTCCACCGCCTCCAGGTTGAACAGGTCGCTGCGGCTGGTCTGGGCGCTGTCGCGCAGCCCGTCCACCTGCATGTTGGCGTTGGCGCTGAAGCCGCGGATGTTGATGCTGTCGCCGGAACCGCCGCCGCCCTCGCCGGCGTTGAAGGTGATGCCGGAGACGTTGGACAGCACCTGACGCAGGCTCAGGGCGTTCTGCTCCTGGATCACCTTTTGCGGCACCACCGTGACGGTCTGCGGGGTATCCAGCAGCGGCACGGCGTACTTGGCCGAGGCCGAGCGTTCGACCCTGGACGACGCCTGCTCGCCGGTGACCGTGTCGGCTCCCAGTTCCAGGGGATCGTCCTTGCGCGCCGCGTCCTCGGCCAGGGCCGGCGAGGAGCAGGCGGCCATCAACAGCATCAGCGGCGCCAGCGGGCGTTTGGTGGGCAAGGGGGACGGCTCGTTGCGACGATCCATGAAGTACTCCATCTTGGTTATTGAGAATCATTGGCATTTGATTGATGGAGGGTTTTTTCCACAAGCCGGACAGCTCCGAAAAAGCTCCCGGAAAAATCTGATAACCAACGGCAGAGTCCCGGAACAGAGCGCTCGCCGCGCGGCCTTTCTGCCAGGCGGCGACCGCATCCCTGCCATCGCGCAGACAAAAAAAAAGCCCCGCCAATCGACCGGCGGGGCTTTCCCTAAAGCGTGTCGCCTCAGAACAGCGAGGCGACCAGATGGGTGGCGGGCGCCACCTGGAAGTCGATGGACATCATCACGCTCAGCGCGGTGATGGCGACGATGGAGAAGGCGAACAGCTTGCGCGCCCAGACCCGGTCGTCGGCGGTCCAGTAGCCGGTCAGGGCGATGGCCAGCCACCACAGACTCACCGCCACCGCCACCAGCAGGTAGCCGTAGCCGGCGTAGCCGCCCAGGCACAAGGCGAGGGTCGCCGCCATGAAGGCGAGGATGTAGAGCACGATGTGGATCTTGGTCACCGCGATGCCGCGCGCCACCGGCAGCACCGGGATGCCGGCCGCCTCGTAGTCCTTCAGGCGGAAGATGGCGATGGCATAGGAGTGCGGCATCTGCCACAGGCAGAAGATCGCCAGCAGCGAGGCGGCGCCGGCGTCGAACTGGCCGCTCACCGCGCAGTAGCCGACCACCGGCGGCATCGCCCCGGAGAGGCTGCCGACCAGCGTGCCGTACTGCGAACGACGCTTGAACCACAGGCTGTACAGGCCGACGTAGACGAAGTAGCCGAAGCCGGCCAGCGCGGTGGTCAGCGGGTTGGTCCGCCACCACAGCAGGCCGAAGCCGGCGACCCCGAGGACCAGGCCGTGGGCCAGGGCAGCCTTCAGCGAGATCTGCCCGGTCACGGTGACCCGCCCGCGGGTCCGCTCCATGTGCCGGTCGATGTCGCGGTCGATGCAGTTGTTCAGCACGCACCCACTGGCGACCACCAGCGACAGGCCGATGACCGTGGCCAGCAACAGCATCGGCTCGACGCTGCCGCGGGCGGCGAGGAAGTATCCCCCCGCCACCGCGATCAGGTTGCCGAAGATGATTCCCGGCTTGGCCACCAGGAGATAGCGTTTCAGCTTCACGTCATGGCCCTCAGGGCATCGGCATCATCAGCATGTCGGCGCTGAAGATGATCCACAGCGAGAGACCGACCACCAGCAGGATGACGATCACCGTGAAGATGAACGCCATCACGTTCCAGCGCCCTTCCGACGACATGTTCATGTGCAGGAAGCAGATCAGGTGCACCACCACCTGCACCAGGCCGAGGACGACCATGGTGAGGATGGTCGCGTGGCGCGAGAAGCCGCCGTCCATGACCATGTAGAACGGGATCGCGGTGAGGATCACCGAGAGCACGAAGCCGATCGCGTAGGAACCCAGGCTGCCGTGGCCGGCGCCGTGGTTGTCGTGTGCAGCGCTGCTCATTACAGGGCCCCCATCAGGTAGACGACGGTGAAGACGCAGATCCAGACGATGTCGAGGAAGTGCCAGAACAGGCTCAGGCACATCATCCGGGTGTTGTTCTGCGCGGTGAGGCCGCGGGTCCAGATCTGCGCCATCAGCACCAGCATCCACAGCAGACCGGCGCTGACGTGCAGGCCGTGCATGCCGACCAGGGTGAAGAAGGACGACAGGAAGGCGCTGCGGCTCGGGCCGAAACCTTCGGCGATCAGGTGGTGGAACTCGTTGATCTCCATCCCGATGAACGCGGCGCCGAGCAGGAAGGTGACCCCGAGCCAGGCGATCGCCTGGCCCTTGGCGCCCTTGTGCGCAGAGAGCATGGCCAGGCCGTAGGTGCAGCTGGAAACCAGCAGGATGGCGGTTTCCACCAGCACGTAGGGCAGCTCGAAGATGTCCTTGCCGCTGGGGCCGCCGGCGGTGTGGTGAACCAGCACCGCGTAGGTGGCGAAGACGCTGGCGAACAGCACGCAGTCGGTCATCAGGTAGAGCCAGAAACCGAATACGGTGTTGCCGCCGCTATCGTGTGCATGATCGTGGTCGTGGCCCACTTCGTGGGCGTCGGCCAGATGCTTGTTCAATACTGCCGTCGACATGGTTCAGACCTGCTTGGCGAGTTGCTGGAAACGGGCGCTTTCGATCTTCTCGATCTCTTCGGGCTGGACGTAGTAGTCGACGTCCTGGTTGTAGCTGCGCACGATGAAGGAGCCGATCATGCCGACGAAGCCGACCGCCATGAGCCACCAGATATGCCAGATGGCGGCGAAGCCGAAGACGAAGGCGAACACGGCGATGGAGAAGCCCGCGGCGGTGTTCTTCGGCATGTGGATCGGCTGGTAGGCCGGCAGCTTGCGGTAGGCGGTGCCGGCCTTCTTCATGTCGTGGAAGGCATCCACGTCCTGTACCTTCGGCAGCTCGGCGAAGTTGTAGAACGGCGGCGGCGAGGAAGTGGCCCATTCCAGGGTGCGGCCTTCCCACGGGTCGCCATTGACGTCGGCCAGTTGCTTGCGGTTGCGGACCGAGACGAACAGCTGGATCAGTTGGCAGGCGATGCCGCAGAAGATCAGCACGGCGCCGAAGAACGCGACCACCAGGTAGGGCTTCCACAGCGGGTTGTCGTAGTGGTTCAGGCGACGGGTCATGCCCATGAAGCCGAGGATGTAGAGCGGCATGAAGGCCATGTAGAAGCCCACCAGCCAGCACCAGAAGGAACGCTTGCCCCACTTCTCGTCGAGGGTGAAGCCGAACGCTTTCGGGAACCAGAAGGCGAAGCCGGCCAGGTAGCCGAATACCGCGCCGCCGATGATGGTGTTGTGGAAGTGGGCGATCAGGAACAGGCTGTTGTGCAGCAGGAAGTCCGCGCCCGGGATGGCCAGCAGGACGCCGGTCATGCCGCCGATGGTGAAGGTCACCATGAAGCCCAGGGTCCACAGGATCGGCGTGCTGAAGCGCAGGCGGCCCTTGTAGATGGTGAACAGCCAGTTGAACAGCTTCACCCCGGTGGGGATCGAGATCAGCATGGTGGCCACGCCGAAGAAGCCGTTGACGTCACCGCCCGAACCCATGGTGAAGAAGTGGTGCAGCCACACGGTGAAGCCGAGGAAGGTGATCGCGGCGCTGGCCCAGACCATCGACTTGTAGCCGAACATGCGCTTGCCGGCGAAGGTCGCGGTGACCTCGGAGAAGATACCGAAGGCCGGCAGGATCAGGATGTACACCTCGGGATGGCCCCAGGCCCAGAAGAGGTTGATGTACATCATGGCGTTGCCGCCGAGCTCGTTGGTGAAGAAGTGCATGTCCAGGTAGCGGTCGAGCGACAGCAGGCCCAGCGCAGCGGTGAGGATCGGGAACGAGGCGACGATCAGGATGTTGGCGAAGGTGCAGGTCCAGGTGAAGATCGGCATCTGCATCAGCTTCATGCCCGGGGCACGCATCTTGAACACGGTGACCAGGAAGTTGATCCCCGTGAGCAACGTGCCCATCCCGGATATCTGTAGCGCCCAGATGTAGTAGTCCACCCCTACCCCGGGGCTATAGGCCAGCTCCGACAGCGGCGGATAGGCCACCCAGCCGGTACGGGCGAATTCGCCCAGGCCCAGCGACACGTTGACCAGCATGGCGCTGACCACGAGCAGCCAGAAGCTCAGCGAGTTGAGGAAGGGGAACGCCACGTCGCGCGCGCCGATCTGCAGCGGCACGGCCAGGTTCATCAGGCCGGTCATGAACGGCATGGCCATGAAGATGATCATGATCACGCCATGCGCGGTGAAGATCTGGTCGTAGTGCTCCGGCGGCAGGTAGCCGTGGTTGGCGCCTTCGGCCAGGGCCAGCTGGCCGCGCATCATGATCGCGTCGGCGAAGCCGCGGACCAGCATGACCAGGGCGACGACGATGTACATCACGCCGATCTTCTTGTGGTCGACCGAGGTCAGCCACTCGGTCCACAGGTAGGTCCACTTGCGGTAGTAGGTGATCGCACCGACCACGCCGAGGCCCAGCAGGGCGACGACGGCCAGTGTGACCATGACGATGGGCTCGTGGTAAGGCACGGCCGAGAGTGTCAGTTTCCCGAACATCTGCGCTTACTCCTGGGTACTCGGTTGCATGTGCATGTCCTTCATGTCTTTCATGCCCTGCATGGCTTGCATGTCCATGTCCTGCATGTCGTGACCGGTCATGGCGGCTTCGTGCTCAGCCCCGGCGTGCTCGCCGTGCGCGGCACCCTTGGCGTCGCCGTGGTGCTCGTACTTGGTGAGGATGTGGCCAAACAGTTCCGGGCTGACCGAAGAGAAGTAGGTCGGCGGAACGTTCTCGCTCGGCTTGACCAGTTCCGGATAGGTGCCGATCGACAGGCTGGCCGGTGCCGCCTTGACCTTGGCGACCCAGTCCTGGAAGCCCTGCTCGGAGGTGGCGATGGCCTTGAAGCGCATGCCGGAGAAACCGCCGCCGCTGTAGTTCGCGGAGATACCGTCGAACACGCCTTCTTCGTTGGCGATCAGGTGCAGCTTGGTCATCATCCCGGCCATCGAGTAGATCTGGCTGCCCAGCTGCGGGATGAAGAACGAGTTCATCACCGAATCCGAGGTGATCTGGAAATTCACCGGGGTGTCTTTCGGGAAGGCGATCTCGTTGACCGTGGCGATACCCTGCTCCGGGTAGATGAACAACCACTTCCAGTCCAGCGAAACGGCCTGGATGGTGACCGGCTTGACCTCGGAGTCCAGCGGACGGTACGGGTCGAGCTTGTGGGTGCTTTCCCAGGTGATCCAGCCGAGGATCGCGATGATCACGCAGGGCACCAGCCAGACCACCGCCTCGATGCGGTTGGAGTGGTGCCAGTCCGGCTTGTACTCGGCCTGGGTGTTCGAGGCGCGGTACTTCCAGGCGAACGCCAGGGTCATCACGATCACCGGGATGACCACGATCAGCATCAGCAGGGTCGCGGTAATGATCAGGGTGCGCTCGTCCATGCCCACCTGCCCTTTCGGGTTGAACAGGGTCATGTCGCAGCCGCCGAGCAGCAGCGCGGGCGCCAGGGAAAGCCATTTCAATGCGGCAAACGGGTTTGCTTTGGTCATCTTCCGGCCTTAATCGATGGAAGGAGCGAGTGGTCGCTCATGGATGTCTCCTTGCAAGGCTTGTGGCGGAGACCGCTGGCTTCAGCCAGTTCCAGACATGCAGTCGCCGCCGGGGTACGGAACGGCCATTGCCCGGCCACGGGAGAAGGCAAGCGGATACCTTTCCCGATTCCGGTGGCGGACTCGTTCCACGCGCTGAGTCGTTCCTTGATGAACAGCGTTTTCGAAGCTGTGCCGGAAGAGGCCAAGGGCGGCCAAGGCACGTGCATGCCTGGGCGAGAAGGATTGCCCTTCCCGCCGGGTGATCAGGTCGCAGTTATCGGTCGGCTATTTGTTGTGCAACAGGCAAGGCAGGAACCCATTTATCGCGATGCGGAGCAGAGACTCGCGCGACGCTCGTTGGACCGAAACTGAGCGTCAGTTATTACAATTCATTTCAGCTGAGGAGCCTATGACACATCTTGCAATAGACTTTCTCAAACATAGATAAAGTAGGGCTTTTACCTGCCTGCGACAGGTTGTCGCAGGCCATACCCTAGCACAACAGTTGGAATACGCGAATATTCTTCGCTTCGAGCAGCATAACGCAAGGAAATCGCCCCCGCGCCAGCATCGTGACCCGAGAGTCAGCGTCTATCGGCCTGCAACTGTACCCCTGCCGTTCGTCCAGATGCGCCAACTGTATCCGCCGCCGGGCCGGCGCTAACGCGCAGGCGCCAGAGCAGCGCGGCGGCCAGCAGGGCGCTGGCTCCGGCCACCAGCATAGCCAGACGGAAGCCCTCGGCCAGCGCGGCCGGCAGCTCGGCGTCGAGCCCCGCCAGGGAACCAGGCAAGCGATGGGCCGTGATCGCCTGGGTGGCGAGCCGTTGCGCATCGGCAATCCCCAGCTCCTCCAGCCGATCGCCCAGGACGACGATCGCCCGCCCGCTCAGCAGCGCTCCCAGCAACGCGATGCCGACGGCCATGCCGGCCTGGCGCAGGGTATTCATGGTCGCCGAGGCCATCCCGGAACGCTCGCGGGCCACGCTCGCCATGACCGCCAGACCGGTGCCGGGAACGGCCAGGCCCATGCCCAGGCCGAGCGCCACCAGCAACAGGCCGACCCAGGGATACGCGGTTCCCGTACCGCAAGCGGCCAGCGCCAGCATGGCCAGGCCGATCACCAGGTAGCCCAGCACCAGCAGGCGTCGCAGCGGTACGTGCCGCTGCAACCGGCCGAACAGCATGGACAGTGCGCCCATGGCGAGGAACTGCGGCGCCAGGTAGAAGCCGGCCTGCTGCGCCGAGGCACCCTGCACCTGCTGGAAGAACAGGGAGAGGAAGAACAGGCTGGCGTAGCCGGAAAAACCGAGGACGAACGAGGCCAGGTTGCAGACGGCGAACCCGGCCTGGCGGAACAACCCCAGGGGCAGCAGCGGTCGGGCGGTCCGCCGCTCGACGAAGAGGAAGCCAAGCAGGCCGACCCCGGCCAGGAGCAGCGCCGGCCAGGCCGTGGGAGACAACCAGCCGCCCTCTCCCGCGGCGATCAGGGCGTAGGTCAACGCTCCCAGCCAGACCACGCTGAGCAACTGCCCCAGGGGATCGAAGGCGGCGTGCTCGGGGTGCGCGGTTTCCTCGATGCCCCACAGGCCCAGGGCGAGCGCCAGCAGGCCGAGCGGCAGATTGATCAGGAAGATGCTCTGCCAGCCGGCGTGCTCCACCAGCAGGCCGCCGAGCAGCGGGCCGAGGATCAGCGACAGCGCGCTGAAGGAGGTCCAGCCGCCGATCACCTGGGCGCGCTGGCCGGGATCGTGGAAAGCCTGGGTAAGGATCGACAGCGCGCCGGGTATCAACAGCGCCCCGGCGATGCCCTGGACCGCGCGTCCGAACAGCAGCAGCGGCAGCGAGGTGGCCAGCGCGCAGAGCAGCGAACCGAAGCTGAACAGGCCGACCCCGAGCAGCCAGGTGAGCTTGCGACCGTAGCGGTCGCTCAGCGGTCCGGAAGACAGCATGAAGGCGCTCAGGCACAGCGCATAGGCGTCGACCACCCACTGCAGGCCGGCCAGGTCGGTATCCAGGGCGTACTGCAGCGTCGGCAGGGCGAGGTTGACGATGCTGATGTCGAGCGAGGCGATGAAGGTTCCCAGGTAAATGGCGGCGACCAGGGCGACACGACGCGAAGGGTTCATGGAGTACTCCGATGAGAGGGCGCTGGCCCAGGAATAATCCATTGACCGACGGTCAGTCAATAAATATCGCGAAACATTCTCATCTTCCTGTCATGCCTCGTCTTCCCCTCCACGCTCTTTTACACTGCGGCCAACCCAACCACCGGACCCGCGCTCCATGCCCGATCGCCACGCCGAACAGCCTGCCCGCCAACCGCGCACCAAGCCTGCGGAGGTTCGTCTCGAGGAACTGATGGCGGCGGCGCAGCAACTGTTCCTAGACAAGGGTGTGGACGCCACCACCATCAGCGACATCGTCGCTGCCGCGGGGGTCGCCAAGGGTACCTTCTATCACTACTTCCAAGCCAAGACCGACATCCTCCTGGCCCTGCGCGAGCGCTTCACCCAGGCTTTCCAGCAGCGCATCGCGAATGCCGTCGAGGCCTGTCCGGCGAACGACCATCCCGGCCGCCTGCGCGCCTGGACCGAGAGCGGCCTGGCGGGCTACCTGGAGGGCTACCGGCTGCACGATGTGGTCTACAGCGAGCACCATCACCACCAGCGCGGCAACCAAGAGCGCGACCGCGTGCTGGAGCAATTGGCGGAGCTACTGGAGAACGGCGCGGCGGCCGGCGCCTGGCCGCTGCGCAACCCACGGCTGAACGCCCTGCTGCTCTACTCCGGGCTGCATGGCGCCGCCGACGACGCCATCGCCGGCGGCCGCCTGGATACCCAGCCGCTGGCCGGCGAACTCGCCGATGCCTTCCTGCGCCTGCTCGGTGCCAGCGACTGAGGCAGGCTCAGCCGCAGAAGGTTTCCTGCAGGTGGCGCCAGTACAGCCGCCCTTCGTCGTCACGGTGCAGGACTACGGTGGACAGGCGCTCGCTGCGACCCGCCGCGTCGGACTGGATTTCCCGATAGGCCAGGGTCGCGCCATCCACGCCTGAAGCCAGCAGACTCTCGCCGTCGATCTCGATGCGCAGCCCAGGACGGGTGCCGCCCTTGCTGCGGAACAGCTCGCCCAGAGCAGTCTTGTCCAGGACCACGCCATGCGGCGTGACCATCGAGAAGTCCTCGGCGAAACGCGCCATCAACGCATCCAGCGCGTCAGCCCGTGAGTCGCCGGCCAGCCAGTCGCGGATCGCCACGTGGGCATGGTGGATTTCCCGGCGGTAGGCACAAGTCATGGTGTAGCTCCTTTCAGGTCTGGACCAGGGCGCGAACCCCGGCGGAATCGATACGCCTCACCCACGGCAGAGGCAATAGCGTGAAAGCGGCGGCGAACAGGAAGCAGTGGACGAAGGCCGCGGGGTCGGCCCGCGCCTGCAACAGGTTGAGCAACCCACCGAGCACGGCCATGCCCAGGCAGAACGCCAGTTGCCGATTGATGTTCCACAAGGCGCTGGCATGGCCCATGCGCGCCGCCGGGACGTCGAGCAAAGCCATGCCCTGTGCCGCGCTGCTACACAGGCTGCCGCCGAATCCCATGGTCGCGTAGGCCCCCGCCAGTTGCCAGAAGCCGCTCCCCTCCCCGCTTCGAGCCAGCCACAGCAGGCCGCCGGCCTGTATCGCCATGCCCGCCAGCAGCAAGGATTTCGGCCCCCAGCGATTGAAGCGTCGCCGGGTCAGGCCGATGGCCAGGCCGGCCGCCAGCGCCCAGGGCAGCATCAGCGCACCGGCACGGCTCGCGCTGAGGCCGAGGGGGCCTTGCAGATAGAGCATGGCGACCAGGTTGGCGCCCATGAAGGCTCCCGGCACGCAGAGATAGACCAGCATCGCCGTACGCAGCAATGGCGCCTCCAGCAAGCCAAGGTCGAGCAGCGCGTCGGTACGAGCGCGCCCGTCACGCCAGTAGCAGCAGCCCAGCACGCAGGCCAGCAGCGCCAGGAGCAGGCCACGCCCGCCGCCGCCGGGCGATCCCAGCCAGGCGAGCGCCACCAGCAGCGTGGCCAGCGCCGCCGAGCCGAGCAGCAGGCCGCGCAGGTCCAGGCGCTGCGCCGCATGCTTGTGCCTGGGCAGCCAGCGCATCGCCAGGGCCAGCACCAGCAGCGCCGGCGCCACGCTGGCGAAGAAGATCCCACGCCAGGACAGGCTGTCCACCAGCCAGCCGCCGAGGGCAGGCGCCACGGCGGGAACGATCAGCGCCACCAGCATCACCCGTGCGGTCAGGCCGGCCCGTGCCGACGCCGGGACATTCCGATAGGCCATGGCCTGGCCGAGGGGGATCAGTAACCCGCCGGCCAACCCCTGGCACAGGCGCCAGACGATCAACGTCGCCGCCGATCCAGCCAGGCCGCAACCCAGCGAAGCGCTGGCGAAACCGGCCAGTGCCAGCAGCATCAGTCGCCGTTCTCCCAGGCGCGAAGCGAGCCAGACGCTCAACGGAATCACCAGGGTCAAGCCGAGCAGGTAGGTGTTGCCGATCCACGCCAGGGTCGCCACCGAAGCGCCAAGGGAACGCCCGATGTCCGGGTAGGCGACGCTGGCGATGAAGATGTTCACCAGGTCCAGGGCGAACCCCAGCAGGTACAAAGTGGCCAGGCGGGACGGTTGATTCATGGGCGCTCCGGAGGTTTGCCGGGGAGCATAGCGAGGCGCTCGCGCTATCTGGAGAGGCTAATCGCGCATAGACTGTCAAATCGAATTTGACAATAGGGACGCTTTCCATGGTCAGCCTCGACCGCTTCGAAACCTTTCGCGCCGTGGTCGACTGCGGTTCCCTCAGCGCCGCCGCCGACACCCTCGGCCAGACGCGTGCGGTAGTCAGCTTCAACCTCAAGCGGCTGGAGGCCGAACTGGGCGTTTCTCTGCTCAGCCGCAGCACCCGGCGGATGGCCCTGACCGATGCTGGCGAACGCTTCTACCAGCGCTGCGTGAAGGTGCTCGACGAGGCGCGCCTGGCCATCGACGACGCCCGCGCCGAGCATGGCGAACTGCGTGGCAGCTTGCGCGTCACCACCACCCAGGAATACGGCCTGCGCCAACTGGTGCCGGCCCTGCAGGCATTCGCCCGGCTGCACCCGGCGTTGCAGGTACAATTGTCGACCTCATCGCTGCATGCCGACCTGATTGGCGAACGCTTCGACGTCGCCATCCGCCTGGGGCGCCTGGAGGACTCCACCCACCATGCGGTGCAACTGGCCAGCTTCGAGGTCCTGGCGGTGGCCAGCCCGGCCTGCCTGGCGGCGCTCGGCGAACCGCCGCCGACCGACCTGGAGAGTCTGGAGCGCCTGCAGAATCTCGGTCACAGCCGGCTGGCGGACTCCCTGCCCTGGCAAGTACGCGCCCCCGACGGCGCCCTGCGCAGCTACCGCGGACCGTGCCATCCCATGCTGCTGGCCGACAACGCCGCGGCCCTGCGCGCCTTTGCCCTCGACGGCCTGGGTATCGCCGTGCTGCCGGACTGGCTGGTGCAGGCCGACTTGCGCTGCGGCGCGCTGCAACGCCTGCTGGCGGACCACGGGTTTCCGCTCCAGGGCGTGCATGCCGTTTATCCGCCGACCCGCCACCTGCCGTCGAAGGTCCGCGCGTTCATCGACTTCCTCAAGACTCGCCTGGGGCACCCGGACGCCGGTTAGAAAACCGAGGCCGCCGCGATTGCCCGCGGCGGCCTCGGCACAGACGTGGCTCAGTTACCCTGCGGCATCTCGCCGCGCGCCAGGCGCGCATTGATGTCGCGGACCACCGCCGGCAGCTCGGCGATGGTCTCGATCAGGTAGTGCGGACGCGAACCTTCGAACATCTGTTCGATACGCGTCCGCTCGCGCTCCAGTTCGGCCGCCGGCAGCGCCTTGTACTGCTCGTAGGTGAGGCCCAGGGCATTGCCCGAGCAGGTCAGCGCCACCGTCCACATCCCGGCGCGGCGCCCTTCGAGGATACCCGGCCAGGTGTCGTCGACCTTCACGCAGGCCGCCACATCGTCGATCCCCAGGGCGATCACGTTGGCCAGCGCCTGGGCCGGCCATGGCCGGCCGTTGGGCACTTCGTCGGTGGCCACCACGTGGTCGGCGACGTAACCGTTGGTCTCGGCCAGGGCTACCACCTTCTCCATCACCACCGCCGGGTAACCGGAACAGGAACCGATCTTCAGGCCCATCCCGCGGAGTTCGGCGATCGCCTGCAGGGCGCCGGGGATCAGCGCCGAATGTTCGGCGATCTTTTCGATCTGCAGCGGCATGAAGCGCTCGTAGATGGCGGTGACATCGTCGTCGCTGGGCAGGCGGCCGAAGACGGCGCGGTAGCGCTCGGCGATCGCCGGGATGTCGCAGAGGGTGCGGATGTGGTCCCACTTGCCCATTCCCATCGGACCGCGCGCTTCCTCCAGGCTGACCTGGACGCCGAATTCGGCGAAAGCCTCGACGAAGATCTGGGTCGGCGCGAAGGAGCCGAAATCGACCACGGTTCCCGCCCAGTCGAGGATGGCGGCCTGGAGGGTGGCTGGCTGGTTGTAATTCATTGTCGTGAACCCTTTTCTGCTCGTTGTCGTTCAGTTCAGATCTCGAGGACTTCCAGTTCGCGCAGCGCCTCGCCGATGGCGGCGACCGCCTGCCGCATCTCCGCGGCGTCGACGTGGCCGATGCAGCCGACGCGGAAGGTTTCCACCTGGGTCAACTTGCCCGGATAGAGGATGAAGCCCTTCTCCCGCACGCGTTGGTAGAAGTCGGCGAAGCGGTAGCGCGGATCGCGCGGCGCGTGGAAGGTAACGATGATCGGCGCCTGGATTTCCGCCGGCAGGAAGCTGCGGAAACCGAGCCGGGCCATCTCGCCGAGCAGCGTTTCGCAATTGCTCGCGTAGCGCCGCTGACGCGCCGGCAGGCCGCCCTCCTCTTCGTACTGGCTGAGCGCTTCGTGCAGGGCGGCGACCACATGGGTCGGCGGGGTGAAGCGCCACTGCCCGGTCTTGCGCATATAGGCGTGCTGGTCCTGCAGGTCCATGGCCAGGGAGTGGCAGTTGCCGGCGCTGGCTTCCAGGGCGGCGCTGCGGGCGAAGACGAAGCCCATCCCGGGGACGCCCTCCAGGCACTTGCCGGAGGCGGCGATCAAGGCATCGAACGGAACTTTCCGGGCATCGATCCCGATCGCCCCGAAGGAGCTCATGGCATCGACGATCAGGCGCTTGCCGTGACGCTCGACGACCTTGGCGATGGCCTCGAGCGGATTGAGGATGCCGGTGCTGGTCTCGCAGTGGATCAGCGCCACATGGCTGATCGCCGGATCGGCGGCCAGCAGACGCTCGACGTCAGCGGCGGTGGTCGGCACGTTCTCTTCGGTCTCGAAGGTGCTGAAGGGCCGTTGCAGAACCTCGCAGATCTTCGCCAGGCGCTTGCCGTAGGCACCGTTGATCAACACCAGGACCTTGCCGTCGCGCGGCACCAGGGTGCCGATCGCCGCTTCCACGGCGAAGGTGCCGCTGCCCTGCAACGGTACGCAGGTGTGGCTGCCTTCGCCGCCTACGATCTTCAGCAGGCGCTGGCAGACGCTGGCGGTGAGTTCGTTGAAATCGCTGTCCCAGGAGCCCCAGTCGACCATCATCGCCCGACGGGTACGGTAGGAGGTGGTCAGCGGACCGGGGGTCAGCAGGATGGGTGCGCGTTCGGCAGTGCTCATGCTCATTTCCTCTGCGGGAATCGGCCAAAGAAACCGGATCGGGCTTCGCGGTCCGGGCGGTCGTTCCGCGCCGGCGTTCCAGGGAAGCCTGGAGACATAAGGTGAGCGCCGCGCTACTATCGTTCAAATTGTTTGTTCCGATGCCAGCCATAAGCCAGGCCGATACCATGAATCTCTTCCAGCTCCGCGCCTTCGACGCCGTCGCCCGCGAAGGCAGTTTCACCCGCGCCGCCGAGCGCCTGTGCATCAGCCAGCCGGCGGTGACCGGACACGTCAAGGCACTCGAGGAGCACTACCAGGTCACCCTGTTCCGGCGCACCGCCCGGCGCATCGAACTGACCGAGGAGGGCTCGCGCCTGGTGGCGATCACGCGCACCCTGTTCGCCCTGGAGGAAGAAGCCGAGGCCCTGCTCGACGCCAATCGACAATTGGTCTCCGGCCGCCTCGAAGTCGCCGCCGACGGCCCGCACCTGGTGATGCCGATGCTCGCCCGGCTGCGCGCGAGCTATCCGGGAATCACCGTCAACCTGCGTCTGGGCAACGCCCAGGAGACCCTCGCGGCGCTGCTCAGCGAACACGTCGACGTCGCCGTGCTGACCGAGGTCGAGGCGCGTCCCGGGCTGTTCCTGGAGGAGTTGGTGAATTCGCGCATCTGCGCCCTGTTGCCTCGCCAGCATCCCTGGTGCGAACGCAACGAAGGCGTACCGCTGGAAGAGCTCGACCAGCAGATCATGGTGCTGCGCGAACCCGGTTCGATCACCCGCCGCACCTTCGACCGCGCCTGTGCCGAGCAGGGCGTGCAGCCGCGGGTACTGCTGGAGCTGGACAGCCGGGAAGCGGTGACCGAAGCGGTGGCCGCCGAACTGGGCGTCGGCGTGGTGTCTTCCCTGGAGGTCGGCAACGATCCGCGGGTTCGCGCGGTGCCGCTGGTCGGTCCCGAGCTGACCAACCGCCACCTGATCGGCTGCCTGGAGAAGCGCCGCGGCCTACGGGTGATCAGGGCATTCCTGGAACTGGCGGCGGCCTGAGTCGCGCCTCAGCTCCAGTGACGCTCGCGGGTGCGGCGGTCTTCGCCGAAGCCGAACAGCGAGGCCAGCGAATACACGATCAGCTCGGCGATCCAGGCGACCAGCAAGGCGCAGCCCAGGCCCCAGGCGATCACCTCGGGCTTGAGCAGGACCTGGTAGCTGTAGCTGGCATAGGTTTCCATCAGCAACTCATGGTTCGGTGCGCGCAGCATGTGCCAGGCGCGGGCGTACCAGGGACCCTGCATGGCCTGCCACTCAGCGTCGAGCATGCGCGCGCGACGCATCAGGCGGTCGAGGTTCTCGCCGTCGCGCTGGAACACCGGATCGCTGTTGCTGCGGTAATGCCTGACCAGTTCCTCCAGGCTACCGTTGAAGAACTGCCCGGCGGTCTGCTGGAAGCCCTGGATGTTCTGCGCGGCCTCCAGGCGATGGGCGTCGACGCGCTTGGCGTAGTCGTCGATGAAACCGGGCACCTGCACCCCGAGCAGCAGGCCCAGGGTGAACAGCAGCAGTCTCAGGTAACTGCGGAACATGCGCTCTCCTCGTTCACGGCGGCGATTCAGACCCGCCCCTTGGCCAACACCTCGCCGCCCCACCAGAGGACCCACTCGCCGCTCTGCTGCAAGGTCCAGTTCTCGTTGTCGGTGAGCGGCTCGGTGGCGATCACCGTGACCACATCGTCCGGCGTGGTTTCCGCATGGAAGTCCACGGTCAGGTCGGCATCCTTCAACCGCGCCGGGCCGAATGGCGCACGGCGGGTAATGTAGGCGAGTTTGCTGGAGCAGAAGGTGAACAGCCAGTCGCCGTCGCTGATCAGGGCATTGAACACACCTTTCTTGCGATATTCGTCACAGGCCGAGATCAGCACCGGCAACAGCACCTCCACCGGCACCGGCTCGGGGAAAGCCCGGCGCACGCGGTTCAGCAGGTCGCAGAAGGCCGCCTCGCTGTCGGTCTCGCCGACCGGGCGGTAGAAACCGGGCTTGGGCTGGAAGTCGGCCAGTTGGCCATTGTGCGCGAAGGTCCAGTAGCGCCCACCGAGTTCGCGGATGAAGGGGTGGGTGTTGCTCAGCCCGACCTTGCCGACGTTGGCCTGGCGGATGTGCCCGATGACCGTCTCGCTCTTGATCGGGAAGCGCTGCACCAGCCGCGCCACCTCCGAATCGACGCTCGCCAGCGGGTCCTGGAACAGCCGCACGCCGCGTCCTTCGTAGAAGGCGATGCCCCAACCGTCGCGGTGCGGGCCGGTACCGCCGCCGCGCTGCATCAGTCCGGTGAAGCTGAAGACGATGTCCGTCGGGACGTTGGCGCTCATGCCCAATAGTTCACACATGGCTCAAACCTCCCTGAGCAAGGCTGTACGTAGTAGTTCTCGTTCCCGCTGCAGACGCGCCTGCAGGCTCGCGCGACCGACCGGCAGGAAACGGGTCAGGGCGCGCCAGAGCAGTCGCGGCAGGTCGCCGCGACGCCGGGGAATCAGGTGCAGATGCAGGTGCGCCACGTGCTGGTTGGCCGCCACGCCATCGTTGAGCAACAGGTTGATGCCTTCCACGCCGAAACCGGCCCGGCGCAATGCGCGACCGATACGCTCGGCGAGCGCCAGGAGGGCGTCGCGGGCGGCGGCGGAAAGATCGCTCAGGTGCGGGGCGTGCTCGCGGGCTACGATCAGCACGTGCGCCGGTCGCAGCGGAAAGATGTCCAGCAGGACGATGAAATGCTCGTCCTCGAAGAGTCTGTGCGCCGGCTCGCGGCCACCCGCTATGGCGCAGAACACGCAATCCATGGGAAATCCCGACATAGGCCTCGCCTCATGCTGAACGCCTGCCGGGCGTAGCGCAAGAATGGATTTCGTCGCGAAAGGCTACAGGCGCGGCTCGATGCGCATGCGCCGGTCGCCGTGCTCGTCGGTGCGGGTGTCGACGTCCGGCATCAACTCGGGCTGCATCATCTGCCGCAGGGTCGGCTCGTCCTCGGCGTCCTGCGACGGATGCCGACGATTCTTCCAGGCCCGCTCCAGCGGCCAGCGGATGGCGGCGATCAGCAGGTACAGGCCGAAACCGAGCAGCGCCACCAGGGCCAGGTCAGAGACCGCGCGCCAGGCGTTGTTGCCGACCTTGAACACGACATCCAGCGCGGTGATGGCGATGGCCGGGGCGTAGAGGTCGTTCTGCGGGTCCACCGGAGTCGGCGTGAACAGCAGGATGAAGACGATCAGCCGCAGGGGTTCGCGCAGCCAGCGCCACATCCAGCCGGTCATCAGCCAGAACACCAGCATCAGGCCGAGTCCGGCGATGGCGTAGGCGCCCCAGGCGATCAGATAGTCTTGTTCATTCATGCGGCGTGCGTGGCGATAGCGGTGATGGGGGGCTTATGATAGCCGCTTTTGCATGCCGACGCGCCTACCCACCGATGGCGGGCGCCGCGCCGCCAGTTTTATTCAGATTTCCCGGCCTCGCGCATGGCCGGATCGACGAGGATTCCCGATGCCCCATCCGCAGCCCCCCATCGCCCGCCGCGACGCCGGAAGCGACCCCTACGCCTGGCTGGAGGAGCGCGACGCCCCGGAGGTGCTCGACTACCTGAAGGCCGAGAACGCCTACCTGGATAGCGAACTGGCCGACCAGGCCGGGTTGCGCGAGACCCTGTTCGAGGAGATCAGGGGACGCATCCGCGAGACCGACCTGTCGTTGCCCAGTCCGTGGGGTCCGTGGCTGTACTACCAGCGCACCACCGCCGGCGACGAATACCCGCGCCACTACCGCTGCCCGCGTCCGGCGGACGGCAGCCTGGCGGTCGACGAAGGCGCCGAGCAACTGTTGCTCGATCCCAACCAGTTGGCCGACGGCGGCTTCCTCTCCCTCGGCGCCTTCAGCATCAGCCCCGACCAGAGCCTGCTGGCCTACAGCCTGGACACCAGCGGCGACGAGATCTACCGCCTGTTCGTCAAGGACCTCGCCAGCGGCGCGGTGCAGGCCCTGCCCTTCGACGACTGCGACGGCAGCCTGACCTGGGCCAACGACAACCGCACGCTGTTCTTCGGCGAACTGGACGACACCCACCGCCCGCACAAGCTCTATCGCCACCGCCTGGGCGAGGCCGGCGCCGAGCTGGTGTTCGAGGAAGGCGACGGGCGCTTCTTCCTGCACTGCTACCGCTCCAGCTCGGAACGCCAGCTGATCCTCCTGCTCAACAGCAAGACCACCAGCGAGGCCTGGGTGCTCGACGCCGACCAGCCGCAGGGAACGTTCCGTTGCCTGGCGCCGCGCGAGGAAGGCCACGAGTACTACCCCGACCACGGTCGCCTCGACGGCCGGGGCCTGTGGCTGATCCGCAGCAACCAGGCGGGGATCAACTTCGCCCTCTACCAGGCCGAGGAGTCGCGGCCGACTCGCGAGCACTGGCAACTGCGCGTGGCCCACGACCCGCAGCGGACCCTGGAAGATGTCAGCCTGAACGCCGAGGCGGTGATCCTCGGCCTGCGCGACGGCGGCCTGCCGGTTATCGAGGTGCAACCGCAGGGCCTGCCGGCCTACCGCGTGCAGTTGCCGGACGCCGCCTACAGCCTCTACGTGCAGGACAGCCTGGAATTCGACAGCCCCTGCGTGCGACTGCGCTACGAGGCCCTGAACCGTCCGGCGCAGGTACGCCAGCTGAACCTCGCCGATGGCACGCAGACCGTCCTCAAGCAGACCCCGGTGGAAGGCCCATTCGACGCCGACGCCTACGCCAGCCGGCGCATCTGGGCCAGCAGCGGCGACGGCACGCAGGTGCCGGTCAGCCTGGTGGCGCGCAAGGAAGTCCTCGACGGCATCGCCGCCGGGCGCCCCGCGCCGCTCTATCTCTATGGCTACGGCGCCTACGGGCATAGCCTCGATCCCTGGTTCTCCCACGCCCGCCTGAGCCTGCTCGAACGCGGCTTCGTCTTCGCCATCGCCCATGTCCGTGGCGGCGGCGAACTGGGCGAAGCCTGGTACCGGGCCGGCAAGCTGGAACACAAGCAGAACAGCTTCGACGACTTCATCGCCTGCGCCGAGCACCTGCTCGCCGAGGGCTACTGCCGTCCCGAGGGTCTCGCCATCAGCGGCGGCAGCGCCGGCGGGCTGTTGATCGGCGCGGTGCTCAACCAGCGCCCGCAACTGTTCGGCGCGGCCATCGCCGAGGTGCCTTTCGTCGACGTGCTGAACAGCATGCTCAATCCGGACCTGCCGCTGACCGTCACCGAATACGATGAGTGGGGCAACCCGCAGGAGCCCGAGGTGCATGCGCGGATCGCCGCCTACGCGCCCTACGAGAACGTCAGGGCCCAGGACTACCCGCACCTGCTGGTGGTCGCCGGCTACAACGACAGCCGCGTGCAGTACTGGGAAGCCGCCAAGTGGGTGGCGAAACTGCGGGCGACCAGGACCGACGCCAACCTGCTGCTGCTCAAGACCGACCTCGGCGCCGGCCACGGCGGCATGAGCGGCCGCTACCAGGGGCTGAAGGACGTGGCGCTGGAATACGCCTTCCTGCTCAAGGTCCTCGGCCTGGTATGACCACCGCGGGGGCCGGCGACGCCGGCCTTCCGCCACGAAAAAGGGAACCTTCGTGAAACGACGCTTCTGGCCCGCCATGGGCCTGCTCGCCGCGATCATGCTGGCCGTCTACCTGGCGAATCCGTTCGGCACCGCCAGTCTCGACCCGCGCGCACGGCTCCTCGGCGTGGCGCTGTACAAGATCCCTTCGCGCTCGATGGAACCGACCTTGCAACAGGGCGACTTCATCCTCGCCAACGCCGCGCGCTACGCCTTCGCCGACCCGCAGGTCGGCGACCTGGTGGTGTTCCGCTTCCCGCCGCAGCGCAGCATCGCCTATGTGAAGCGCATCGCCGGGATACCCGGCGATCGCGTGCGGATCGATGGCGGCCGGCTCTACGTCAATGAGCGCCCGGTGACGGAGCCCTACCTGGCGCAACAGGCGCTGCGCCAGCCGGACTCCCTGCGCATGGCCGAGCGGACCGTCCCCGCCGGCCAATACTTCATGCTCGGCGACAACCGCGACAACTCCAACGACAGCCGCTACTGGGGCTACGTACCGCGCGCCGACCTGGTCGGCCGGGTGTTCGCCGTCTGGTATGCCGAGGACACCCGGCGCATCGGTTCGGTGCGCTGACGCCCCTCAGAAGAACTGGGTGACGCTGATCTTGGCGTTGCGTCCCTGGCTGTAGACCAGGTCGCCGCCCAGCGGCTGGCGATAGGAGCGGTTGAACAGGTTGTCCACGGTGAAGTCGATGCGGGTGTCCTTCAGGCCCAGCTTGGCCGGGACCCACTCGGCGAACAGCCGATGAGTGTCGTAGCTGTCGTTGGCCGCGTGATCCCAGTAGATATCGCCGGAACCGGTACCCATCCCGCCGCTGTAGCGATCGCTGGGCAGGCGGTCGGTCTTGCGCACGAACTCGCCCTGCCAGCCGAGCTTGGCATCCCATTCCGGAACCTTCAGGCCGAGCATGGCCACCCACTTCGGCGGCGGGATGTCGCGCGCCCACACGTTCGGTCCCCAGGGATTGCTGTAGGCCCCATCGTGCTTGCCGGTCATCCACGAGTAGGACAGGCTGCCGAACAGCCGCTGGCTGTCGTAGAAGCTCTCGATCTCGAAGCCCTTGATGGTCAGGCCCGGCAAGTTGCGGTAGTTGCTCAGCGGCAGCATGTCGCCGCAGCTACCACCGATACTGCCGTTGTCGATCGACTGCTGGCGGCAGCCGACGCTGCGGGTGCGGAATATCTCGTCCTTGATGCGGTTCTGGAACAACGTGGTGCGGATCTGCAGGCTGTCGCCGGCGACCAGCAGGTCCGGCAGGTTGATCACGCTGCCGCCACGGATCGCATGGATGCGCTCGGCGTCCAGGTCGCGGCTGCTGCCACCGATGGTCGAACTGTTCTGCACTTCGTACTGCTCGTCGATCACCGGCGCTCGCCAGGTCTCGGTGTAGTCGGCGAAGAACGCCAGGTTCGGCGTCGCGGTCCAGAACACCGACAGCCGCGGCGACCAGCCGGAGTAGGTCTGGGCGCGATAGTCATGGCCGAGCTTGGGATTGTCGTAGATCGGCGCCAGGTTGGCCTGGCCGTCGTTGCGCACGCTGTCGAAGCGCATCGATGGGGTGACGGTCAGGCTGCCGTAGGTGATCGCGTCCTGGATGTAGAAGCTCTGCGTGTCCTGCTTGCCGGCCGGCATGAATGCCGGTTGCAGCCAGCCGTAGTTGTAGCGCGGGGTCTCGTAGGTCTTGCCCGGCATGTGCATGAGGATGTCGCGCTTGTGCTTGTGCAGCGCCGCGCCCAGGGTCAGCTCGTGCTGTAGCGCTCCGGTATCGAAACGGCTGGTGTTGCGCAGCTCCAGGACCTTGTCCTGGTACTCGGTACGCATCCGTTTGCCACCGGTGGCGAGCTGGTAGAAGGCGGTGTCCTCGCGACGGTCGAGTTGCTCGGTGCGGGCGTCGGAATAGCTCAGTTGCAGGTCGATCCAGGGGTTGTCCAGCGGATGGTAGTTGTACTTGCCGGTCCAGGTGGTGTCGGTGGTATCGCGGTGGGCCAGCAGGCGGGTCAGGCCCAGCTCGTAGCCGTAGCGGTCGATGGTCCACTGGCTCGGCGGGGTCGGGTAGCTGCTGGCGGAGAACGGCGTCCAGCGCGAGCTTTTCGAGCGCAGGTAGGTGAAACCCAGGTCGTGCTCCTCGGTGGGGTGCAGGTTGAGCTTGAACAGACCGGTCTTCTCGTCCTGGGCGCTGTTGGGCAGGCGCTTGGGGTTGATCGGGTAGTCGGTGGGCGACAGCGGCAGGTTGTCGGCCAGCTTCATGTCGCGGCCGTCGCGGCCGTTGAGATAGAGCAGGGCATCGACGCGGCGGTCTTCGCTGCGACCGAACACGGCGCCGGAGTAGATCTTCTGCTGGTCGTTGGAGTGATAGCCGTACTTGAGCATGGCGCCGACGTCGCGGCCTTCGCGCAGCAGGTCCGGCGCGTCCTTGGTCTCCATGTGCACGGTGCCGCCGAAGCCGCCATTGCCGGTGAACACCGAGTGCGGTCCCTTCTCCACCTCGATGCGCTTGATCATTTCCGGTTCGATGAACACGGTGCCCTGCTGGTAGCGCTCGAAGCCGCTCTTCTGCGCGCCGTCCAGGGTATAGGGCACGTCCTCGGCGTCGCCCAGGCCCCAGATGTTGGTGGTCTGTCCGCCCGGCTTGGGCGAGCCGCCCATGGTCACTCCGGGCAGGGTCTGCAGCAGGCTGGGGATGTTGTCCGCCTGCTGGCGTTCGATATCCCGCCGGGTCAGGGTCGAACGGCCGACGTTGCTGGCGTCCACTTCGCGACCGTTGCCGACGATGGTCTGCGCGTCCAGTTGCAGCGCGTTGTCGCTGTAGGCGTCGACCTGGCGCCGGCGCACCACGTAGCCGCCGCCCGCCTCCACCAGCTCCAGCTCGGAACCGACCAGCAACCGCTCCAGCGCCTCGCGCACCCCGTAGCTGCCGCTCAGCGCCGGAGCGCGCAGGCCCCGCAGGAGCGACTCGTCGAACAGCACCTGGACCTGCGCCTGCTGCGCCAGGCGCGACAGCGAGGCGGCCAGCGGCTGCGCCGGCAGGTCGAAGCGTCGTTCGGCAGCGCTGGCGCCGGCGGCCCACAACGCGGCGCCGAGCACGGCGGCGGAACACAGCGGGCGCCAGGCGGCGCGGGTGAAAGGCAAGGTCATGCTGGAACTCTCCCCAAGTGACTGCTGGATGTCGCCGGCAGCGGCGACGGACAGCAGAGAAGACGCAGCAGGGAGAAAAACCCACATATGCGAATGAAAAATATTTTCATTAATGCTGACGACGCGCCTCAGCGCGCCAGGATCAGCACCTCGCCACCAGCCTGCGGCTGCACCCGCACCGGCAATAGCGCCGGCAGGGCGAGGAGAAAATCGTCGGGGCGGGCGATCCGCACCGTACCGGAGACCCGCTTGCCGGCAAGCCGGGGATCTCCCAGGCGGATCGGCGCGGCGCGATAGCGCGACAGTTCCTCCACCAGTTCGCCCAGCGGCTTGTCGCGGAACACCAGTTGCCCATCGCGCCAACTGGCGACCTGCTCCGGCGCCACATGGCCGAGTTCCAGGCGCTGCTCGGCGAGGTCCAGGCGCGCGCTGTCGCCAGCCAGCAGCACATGTTCGGCATCCTTCTCCAGGGACGGCTGCAACGCCACGCGCCCCTGTTTCACCGCCACGGCGAGGGCCTGCGCGTTGCGCCGGACGCTGAACTGGGTACCGAGTACGGTGACCCGGCTGTCGCCGCTGCCGACCCGGAAAGGCCGGGCCGGATCGTGGCTGACCACGAAGAACACCTCGCCTTTCTTCAACAGCACGTCGCGGGTGCGCTCGGCGTAACGCACCTGCACCTGGGTATCGACGTCGAGGAACAGCTTCGATCCGTCCGCCAGGACCACCTCGCGCTGCTCGCCAGGTGCCGTGCCGTAGGCGAGGTTCGGTCCGAGCGACTGGTCGCGCCAGAACAGGGTGGCGACGAGCAGCGCGCAGAACACGAAGAACGCCGCCGCCAGCGCCCGGGGCAGGCGCCAGGCCGGCACCGGCTCGGGAATATCGTCCAGCGCCGGGCGCGGCAGGCCGTCGAATTCGCGCCAGAGCCGCTCCATGCCCTCGAGCGCTTCGCGATGGCGCGGATCGGCGCGTAGCCAATCCTCCAGCTCGGCCCGGCAGGCAGCGCTGAAATGCCCGGAACGACGCCGGCTGAACCAGTAGGCGGCGCGGTGATCGATGTCCTCTTCGGTTTTGTCTGCGAACAGCGGTTCCAGTCGTTCCAGCGGCTTCATCCTTCGCCTCCCTGGCCAAGCCGCCGCTTGCAGTGCAGCAAGGCGCTGGCGATGTGCTTTTCCACCATGCTCAGGGAGATTCCCATGCGCTCGGCCACTTCGACCTGGGACAGGCCGTCGAACTTGTGCAGGACGAACGCTTCGCGCCGCCGCGGCGGCAGCTCGGCCAGCGCGGCCGCCAGGTGGCTGAGACGCTGCTGCTGTTCGAAACGCTCGCCCGGCCCGGCCGCCTCGCCTTCCAGCGCGGCGGGTTCGTCGTTCGCCGCCGGCCGGTCGAGATCCTGGCCGCGGCTCTGCTGCCGGCGCCAATGGTCGCGCAACAGGTTGCGGGCGATCTGGAAAAGAAATGCGCGCGGCTGCTCGACCGATTGCCGGCCCGGCCATTTCAGCCACTGGGCGAAAGTATCCTGGGCGAGGTCGGCGGCGTCCGCCGAACTGCCCAGGTGCTTGCGCAGGAAGCGCAGCAACTCGCCATGGAACGCCTGATAGGCATGCGAGACGGAACCACGGAAGCGCTCATCCATCCGTGCATCCTCCGGCGGCGCCCCCCGCGCCGTTGACCCGCTGCAACACCTCGCCTCCCCGCTTCCGTCGGATACGGAAGTCCCTTGCAAATATGCGAATGATAATACATATCATTTCACAAGGTAAGGAAGTGCGACGGACGCGAGCTCAGCCGGCGCGGAAGATCAGGTAGTCCTCCCAGTCGTCCTCGGCCACCTGGGTCTCGCTGAGCATGCGCCCGGACTGGGAAATGCGTTCCTTGTGGACCCGCTCCGGGTCGCCGCAGACCAGGTGGTGCCAGAGCGGCAGGTCCTTGCCTTCGGCAACCAGGCGATAGCCGCAGGTCGGCGGCAACCACTGGAACTCGTCGGCCTGCGCCGGGGTGAGCTGGATACAGTCGGGGACGAAACGGATGCGCTCGGCGTAGTTGGTGCAGCGGCAGCTTTGCAGGTCGAGCAGCTTGCAGGCGATACGCGTGTAGTAGACGCTGCCGTCGTCCTCGTCCTCGAGCTTCTGCAGGCAGCACAGGCCGCAACCGTCGCACAGCGACTCCCACTCGTCCTGGTCGAGTTGGGCGAGGGTCTTGCGTTTCCAGAAGGGTTCGACTTTGGCGGCCATGGCATCGGGGGCTGGTGAAAAGGCGCGATAGTCTAGTCCCCCGCCCCCTCCAGGCCAAGCACCGGCCGGCACATGGCTACTTCAGGTAGGAACGCAGCGCGGTCACCACCAGTTCCAGGTCTTCGCGACGCTGCTCCGCGCTCGCCTGCTCGGCGCCGAGGTGTTCGCGGATGTGCCCCTCCAGCACTTCGTTCATCAGGCCGTTCACCGCACCGCGGATCGCCGCGATCTGTTGCAGCACCGCCGCGCATTCGCTGCCCTCTTCCAGCGCCTGCTCCAGCGCCCGGGTCTGCCCGGCGATGCGGCGCACCCGCGCCAGGAGCTTCTTCTTCCCATGGATGGTATGGGCCACCGCTCTCTCCTCAAGGTAATATACTGGGGTATAGTATATTTTCGACGTCTCGACAGGACAGTAGCAAATGCCCGGCACCCCGACTACCCAGCCCCTGCGCCATTCCCATCGGTTCGACCAGGGCAACCCGCTGGCCGAGCGCAACACGCGCTGGGCGGTATTGCTCACCGCCTGCATGATGGTCGCGGAAATCGCCGGCGGCTGGCTGTTCAACTCCATGGCCCTGCTCGCCGACGGCTGGCACATGAGCTCCCATGCCCTGGCCCTGGGTCTTGCGGTACTCGCCTACGGCGCCGCGCGGCGCTATGCCAACGACCCGCGCTTCAGCTTCGGTACGTGGAAGATCGAGGTGCTCGGCAGCTACACCAGCGCCCTGCTGCTTCTGCTGGTGGCCGGGCTGATGCTCTACCAATCGGTCGAACGCCTGCTCGACCCCAGCCCGATCCACTACCAGCAGGCGATGCTGGTCGCCGCGCTCGGCCTGCTGGTCAATCTCGCCTGCGCCTGGCTGCTGCGCGACGGCCATGCCCACCACGGGCACGGCCACTCGCACCACCACCACCACCACCACCACCACCACGACCATCATGCCCACCGGCACGATCTGAATCTGCGCGCCGCCTACCTGCACGTGCTGGCGGATGCCGCCACCTCGCTGCTGGCGATCGTCGCGCTGGCCGGCGGCCTGCTGTGGAACGCGGCCTGGCTGGACCCGCTGATGGGTATCGTCGGCGCGGTACTGGTCAGTGTCTGGGCATGCGGCCTGATCCGGCAGAGCAGCCGGGTATTGCTGGATGCGCAGATGGACGCGCCGGTGGCTGCGGAAATCCGCGCGGCGATCGCCAGCAGCCCGCTGCCGGCGGAACTGCTCGACCTGCACCTGTGGCAGGTCGGCCAGGGCAAGTACGCCTGCCTGCTGAGTCTGCTGACCACCGAGGAAGGCAGCGCCGACTATTTCAAGCGCCGCCTGGCCGAGCATGAGGAACTGGTGCACATCACCGTCGAGGTGAACCCGCTGCTCCCGCTCGCCGCCTGAGGGAACGCGGCTCAGTAGCCGCGAGCGAAGTCCACCTCGCCGCGCATGGCGGTACCCGCCCAGAAGCGCGCGAGGTTGTCGCGGAACAGTTCGACCATCGTCCCCGGCAGGGTCGGCGCGGCGGTGTGCCCGGTCAGCAAGAGGCGCGGGGTATGCCAGAACAGGTGGTTGGCCGGCAGCGGCTCTTCGCGGCAGACGTCGATCACCGCGCCGGCCAGTTGGTTGTTCTCCAGTGCCGCCACCAGGTCGGCGTCCACCACCGCGACACCACGCCCGGCATTGATAAACAGCGCCGAGGGCTTGAGCCGGGCGAACAGCGCACGGTCGTAGATGTCGTGGGTATCGGGGGTGTCGGGCAGCAGGTTGATCAGGTAGTCGGCCGTCTCCACCAGGCGACCGAGGTCGTCGAGCGACCCCATGCGGTTGAACGGCACCAGCGAACGCGGATTCTTCGCCACCCCGGTCAGGTCCATGCCGAAGCCGGACAGGGTATGCGCCACCGCCTGGCCGATCTCCCCGGTGCCCACGATCACCACCTGCCGGCCACGCAACCCGCCAGGCGTGCGGCTATCCCATTGCGAACCGACCTGGCTGGCCAGGCGACCGAGGAACTGGCGCTCGTGGGCGAGCATGTAGGTCAGCAGGTATTCGCTCATCACCTGGCCGAAGATGCCTACCGCGCGTGTCAGGCTGTAGTCCTTCGGCAGGTCGGCGGCCAGCAGCGGCGTGATGCCCGCCCAGGTCGACTGCACCCAGACCGGATGCACGCCCTGGCGCAGCATCTGCGCCACCAGGTCGGGCTGGCCGAGCCAGATCGAGCACTCGCTGGCGGCGTCGATGAGCTGCAGGGGATCGTCCCCCGCCACCACCTTCAGGCTGGGGTCGGCCGCCATCAGCAGCGCGGCATAGAGAGCGTGGTCACGTTCGAGAATCAGCAAGCGCATGGGTCACACTGCCAAGCCGGACAAGGGCTGGCGATCAGGCCGGAGAATATTGTTCTTTCATGCATCACGGCTCCTGGAGGGAAGCCCTCGAGAGCAGCAGGTTTGGCGCTGGTAGACCACGGTCGCTGCCAGGGGTTCCGCTATCGTGCGACATCTTGCGGACATCATGCACCGAAGGCGCAGCCTTGCACAGAGCGGGTTTCACGTCGTGAAAGTGGCGCCGGGAAGCCGGCGCCAGCGGGGTACGGCTCGCGTCAGAGCGGGTCGTTCATGCGCAGCAACTCTTCCGGGAGATGCTCGATGTACTCTTCTTCGCCCGGCGGCATCTGCAAGTGGAAGCCCTGCTTCTCGATGTTCTCCAGGACCTTGGCGACATCCTCGCGGGCCAGTTGGCGCTCGGGGGTGAGCAGCAGGTCGAAGACATGTTGCGGCGCGCCGAACGGCACCAGCAGGGCCTCGGGTACGCGGCTCAACGCCTCGCGCTTGTCGACGTAGAGGTACATCTCGTTCTTGCGCGGGCTCTTGTAGACGGAACAGATTCGTTTCATGCGCTCTCCAGGGCGTCCAGCAGGGCCTGGCCCATGCGTTCGCGGCGCCAGCCGCGGAGGGAATCGGGCAGTTCGTAGGGACCGTCGGGATAGCCGCTCTTGAGCAGTGCCTCGAGGATCTTCTTGCGCAGCATCAGCTCAGGCGCCATGCCCAGGGTCTCCGCTTCGCGCTGGCCGATGGCGCGCAGGCTCTTGAGCAGCGGGGTGACCTCCGGCGGCAGCGGCTCGGGCAGCGCCTCGGGCCATTCGCTCTGCGGCAGGCGCGAAGCCTGGGCGATCAGTTCGATGAGGAAGTCGCCGTCCTGGCGCACGGTGCGCGGATGCATGTCTTCGATCGCCGCCAGGTCGGTCTTGTTCTTCGGCAGCAGGCGCGCCAGCGGCCACAGGGTACGTTCGCGCAGCACGTGGTTGCGCGGCCGGTTGCGCAGGCGTGCCTGCTCCTCGCGCCAGGCGCAGAGTTCGCGGAGCACCGCCAGTTGCTGCGGACGCAGCCGCCAACCCAGCTTGACCTCGCGGTAGGCCTCGCGCGGATCACTCTCGCGGCAGAGGTTGGCGACCAGTTCGGCGCCGTCCTCCAGCAGCCAGGCGCGTTTCTCCTCGCTCAGCCGCGCATCCAGGGCCAGGTAGACCTGGGCGAGGTGCTGGACGTCGTCGGCGGCGTAGCGCATCTGCATCTCGGTGAGCGGCCGTTGCAACCAGTCGGAACGGGTCTCGTCCTTGGGCAGGTCGATGTCCAGCACCTCCTTCACCAGCTTCGAGTAGCCCATCGAATGGGCCATGCCGAGATAGGCGGCGGCCAACTGCGTATCGAACAGCGGCACCGGCAGGCTGCCGGTGAGGCGCAGGAACACCTCGAGGTCTTCGCTGCAGGCATGCAGCACCTTCACCACCCGCTCGTCTTCGAGCAGCTCGGCGAAGGGGCTCCAGTCCTGGATCAGCAGCGGATCGATCAGCCACTCCTGCCGGCCATCGCCCACCTGCACCAGACCGGCCGCGGGATAGAAGGTATCGACGCGCATGAACTCGGTATCGAGCGCGAGGTACGGCTGTGTGCGCCATTCCCGGCATTGCTGCGCCAGGCTGGCATCATCGCGGATCCACTGGATTTCGGGCGCGGTCACGAACATCTCCTTGGTCAAGTGCGGCGCATTATATAGAGCCTGGCGCCATGCGAGCATTCCGCTCGGCACCGCGCTTGCCGATGAGCGTAGCGAATGTCCATACTCCGCCCTTTGTCCGACAATCCGAACAAGGGAACTGCATGAAGAAGCTCAGCGGAATAATCGTCCTCCTGCTGGCTGGCGCGGCTCTTTACCTGGCCCTGAAGACCAGCCCGATCGACCCGCTCGCCTGGGATGCTCCGGCCGCTCCGCAGATGACCGGGGTCCTCGAACCCAACGACACCCTGATGAAGGCCGAGCTGCTTGGCCAGGGCCAGTTGCACGGCCCCGAGGACACCGCCGTGGACAGCCAGGGCCGCGTCTATGCCGGTCTCGCCGACGGCCGCGTGGTACGCCTGGACGCCAGCGGCAAGGTCGAGACCTTCGTCGACACCGGCGGCCGCCCGCTGGGCATGGACTTCGATGCCGCCGGCAACCTGATCCTCGCCGACGCCTGGAAAGGCCTGCTGCGCATCGATCCGCAGGGCAAGGTGGAAACCCTCGCCACCGAGGCCGACGGTGTCCCCTTCGCCTTCACCGACGACCTCGACATCGCCAGCGACGGCCGCATCTACTTCAGCGACGCTTCCAGCAAGTTCCACCAGCCCGACTACATCCTCGACCTGCTCGAGGCCCGACCGCACGGCCGCCTGCTGCGCTACGACCCGTCCACCGGCAAGACCGAGGTGCTGCTCAAGGACCTGTACTTCGCCAATGGCGTGGCACTCTCGGCAAACGAGGACTTCGTACTGGTCAACGAGACCTACCGCTATCGCATCACCCGCTACTGGCTGAAAGGCGAGAAGGCTGGCCAGCACGAGGTGTTCATCGACAACCTGCCGGGCTTGCCGGACAACCTCCAGGGCGACCGCAAGGGTACCTTCTGGGTGGCCCTGCCGACCCCGCGCAAGGCCGACGCCGACTTCCTCCACCGGCATCCCTGGCTGAAGGCGCAGCTGGCCAAGCTGCCGCGCATGTTCCTGCCCAAGCCGACCGCCTACGGGCTGGTCATCGCCATCGACGAACAGGGCAGGATCGTCCGCAGCCTGCACGACACCAGCGGCCACCACCTGCGCATGATCACCTCGGCGAAGCCGGTGGGCGACCAGCTCTACTTCGGCAGCCTGGAAAACGACCGGATCGGCCGCCTGGCGATCCCCTGAAAAGGCCGAGGCGAAAAAAAGCCCGGCGCAAGCGTCGGGCCAAGCCAATCGGACAAGCGTCCCGAGGGATAGAACACAGGAGCGGGTATCTCGGAACGAGCCGATTCTGCATGTCTGGACAAATCCCCCGCTGCCGGGCGAGGCTGATGACCGAGTAGGAATCTTCCTCGCCTGGAGCCAGCCCTTTCCTTTCGCCATTTCTCCGCCTCGCCGCGCGACGCCGGGATGACGCGACGCGGTCCAAGGGGCATGATCCACCCATTCGCCACCGGCTTTGCTTCCCGACCCAAGGAGTCCGCGATGTCGTCCGCCCAACTGCTGACCGCGCAACAACTGGCCGCCCGCCTCAGCGAACCCGACCTGCTGGTCCTCGACTGCCGTTTCGCCCTCGAAGACCCGTCCTACGGTGCCCGCGTCTATCAGGAGAACCACATTCCCGGCGCGCATTTCGCCGACCTCGAACGGGATCTTTCCGCTCCCGTGCGCAAGGGCGTGACCGGTCGCCATCCGCTGCCGGATCCCGCCGAGCTAGCGCTCAAGCTACAAGCCTGGGGCCTGCGCCAGGATAGCCAGGTGGTGCTCTACGACGACGGCCCCGGCGCATTCGCCGCCCGCGCCTGGTGGCTGTTGCATTGGCTGGGCAAGCGCGATGGGGTCTACCTCCTCGATGGCGGCCTGGCGGCCTGGAAGGCTGCGGGGCTGGCACTGACCAATGGCGAAAGCAGTCTTCGACCCGGCGATTTCCAGGGCCAGCCCGATGCCTCGCTGCTGATCGACGCCGCCACCCTCCAGGCCCAACTGGGCCAACCCGGACTGGCGCTGCTCGATGCTCGCGCGCAGCCGCGCTTCCGTGGCGAAGTCGAGCCCATAGATCCGGTCGCCGGGCACATTCCCGGTGCCCAGTGCGCCGCCTTCACCGACAACCTTGGCAGCGACGGCCGCTTCCTTCCGCCGGAACAATTGCACCAGCGGTTCTCCGCCCTGTTGCGCGGTCGCCCGGTGGACGAGCTGGTTGCCTACTGCGGCTCCGGCGTCACCGCCTGCCACAACCTGTTCGCCCTGAGCCTCGCCGGCTTCCCGCTTCCGCGCCTCTACGCCGGCTCGTGGAGCGAGTGGATCACCGACCCGCGCCGCCCGGTCGCCACCGGCGACTGACGCCATACGCTCGGACGCGGCTTACGCCGCGTCGGGCAGCTTCCTGAAGTAGTCGAGCAACTCCTTCTGCAACGCCTCGTTGCGGAACAGCCCGAAATGCCCGACTGCCCCCTCGGCCCGTCCCTTGCGACGCAACTCCAGGTGCGCCGCGGCATAGACCTGGTGAAGCTTTTCCGCCGCAGTCCACGGCACGTAGTCGTCGTCCTCGAACAGGAAGCTGGCGACGGGGATGTCCAGCGCCTCGTAACCCTGCCGCTGCAATCCGAAGCGCGGTGCCAGGAGGTAGTCCGGCTGCCGCACCCAGCGCGCCCAGTCGCGCATGAAATGACTCGGCATATCCAGGCTGCCGAGGCCGAAGAAACGACTGGGAAAGCGTCGGAGCAGTCCGGTCAGTAGCGGCACCGCCACGCAGAACAGGCCGAACATCTGCCAGCGTTGCCTGCCTCGCCAGCGCCTCCAGTACGGAAACGAACCGGCGACGAACGCGGCGCCGCTCAATCCGCTGGCCTGACCAGCCAGACCGAGCAACTGCGCGCCGATGCTGTGGCCGACGAAATAGCGCGGTAGCTCCGGCGCGCGCGCTCGGCACCAGGCCAGCGCCGCATCGATGTCCTCGCGTCCCCAGTCGGCCAGGCGATAGCTAGCCACGGCAGGGTCGTCGCCTTCGCTGCCGCGGTAGCTGAACAACAGCACCTCATAGCCGGAAGCCGCGGCCAGGACGGCGAAGCGCTGGTAGAAGGCGCGCCTGACGCCGAGCGCGCAGGCCACCACGATGCTCCCCTGCGCATCGCCGACGGCCGGGAAGTGGTCGCCGGCCAGGCGCACACCGTCACGGCAGGCGATCTCCACTGCGGTACTCATTCGCTCCCTCCTTTGCCGTGCGGGTTCGAGCAGCCGGGACGGACGCAATGCTCGACGGATCGCCAGGCGTGCTAGCATGAACATACCGACGGTATGTAAGAAGGCAACAGTATGAATGTCAAGAGCAGGCAGCAGGAAAATGCCGAGGCGACCCGCGAGGCGCTGCTGGAAAGCGCCCTCTCCGCCTTCATCGAACATGGCTATGGCGGCGTCTCCATCGACGCCATCGCCCGCGAGGCGCGCGTGACCAAGGGCGCGTTCTACCACCACTTCGGCAGCAAGCAGGAACTGCTCGCCGAATGCTACGAACGCCAGGTACGGACGATCGCCGAGGACCTGGACAGGGTGCCGGCGCATGTCGACAAGTGGGCGGAGGCCGCCGCACTGGCCGAGGCCTTCATCGACAGCGTGATGGCGCGCGGCAAGCGGCAACTGTCGCTGCAGGAGGTGATCACGGTCGTCGGCTGGGAGCGATGGAAACGCATCGACTCGCGCCACACGCTGCGCTACGTCGGGCGCCTGGTGGACGAACTGGCGGCCAGTGGCGAACTCAAGGACTACCGCCGGGAAACCCTGGTCGGCCAGCTCTACGGCTTCCTTACCCAGGCCGCGATGAGTCTTCGCGATGCACGCAACAAGCGGCAAGCGGCCAATGAAGTGAAAGCCATCATCCGCGACTTCCTCTACAGCCTGCGCAGGGGCTGAGAATGCCGCCCAGCACAAGCGAAGCAAGGACGCGCCGGTTTAATTTCCAGCAGGCATATCAGTCGTTCTCTAAAGCTGGAAACAATTTAAAAACAGTCCTTTACAGCCGATTTGTTTCACTACACTTCAAATCAAGCGGCTAAGTCCGCTATCGGCGGGGCCATCGGAATAGAAGCTGCCAAACTGCCCGGCCCCGCCGATCCACCTTGCGCGAGGCCGTCATGGGTATTTCCGCCAACGATCTTTGCCAGCACGTGATACGCCCGACCCTGGACTACCTGTCCTGCCACAGCCCCGCCGCCGAAGCGCTGCTGCTGGGCGCGGCGGCCTGCCAGTCGGCGCTGGGGAGCGCCCTCGACGACCGCCGTGGCCACGGCCTGTACCGGATCGCCAGCGAACGCCACCAGCAGCTCTGGGACCAGTACCTGGCGCTGGACCCGGAGCGCGCCAGCCGGGTCCGCGGCCTGGCCAGCCAGCATGCCTTCCTCGCCGCGCCGCACCTGGAACTGACGGTGAACCTGCGCTACAGCACGGCCATCGCCTGGTCGCTGGTGGAAGCCGCGCGACTGCCACTGCCCGACCAGCACGACCACCTCGCCCAGGCTCGCGTGTGGCGCCAGGTATTCCAGCCGCACGGTCGCCTGCACGAGTTCATCGACGCCTGGCAACGCTGCATCGGCAGCCTCAGCCAGGTCGCCTGACGGCGAATGGAAAAATCTCGCGTCCGAAACAGACCAACCGGTCAGAAAATTTTTTACATACAGACACGAACGGTTGCGCTACCTTCGCTTCACTGGCACCGGAGCCAACCGCTCTGTTCCGCACCCTGCGGAACTTCGGAACACTGGCGCCGGTCTGGGAATCTTGGTAGTTTGCGCGCCGTTATACACAGGAGTTGCTCCAACAATGAAAACAATATGGTTTAAAACCTCTCTCGCACTGACCATTAGCGCTGTCTCCACCTACACCCTCGCCAACGGCATCGCCATCAACGAACAGAGCGCCAGCGGCGCCGGCACCGCCTACGCCGGCCGCGCCTCGTCCGCGCTCGATGCCAGCACCATCTACGGCAACCCGGCCGGCCTGTCCAAGCTGAAACGCACCGAAGTCAGCGGCGGTCTGGCCATCGTCAAGGCCAAGGACGACATCAGCCAGGCCCACAGCACCGCCCAGGGCAGCAACAAGGGCGACTCGGTACCGCTGGCCGCCGTACCGTTCGGCTACTTCTCCACGCCGATCAACGAAGATTTCACTTTCGGCCTGGGCATCTACGTGCCCTACGGCATCATCAACGATTACGAAAACGGCTTCATGGGCAGCTCCCACGGCTCCTATAGCAAGGTGCAGGTGATCACCGTGCAGCCGACCATCGCCTGGAAGATCAACGACAAGGTTTCCGTCGGCTTCGGTCCGACCTTCAACCGCATCGACGGCCAGTTGAAGAACACCCTGGCCACCAATGGCCTGCTCGGCAGCAACGGCGATACCAAGATCAACATCAAGGGCGACGACACCGCCATCGGCTACAACGTCGGCGTGATGGTCGACCTGACCGACGACACCACCTGGGGCCTGACCTACCACTCCAAGGTCAAGTACCACCTGGGCGGCAACACCGAAGTGAAGAACGCTCCGGGTGCCCTGGGCCTGAACGGCAAGTACGATGCCAAGCTGGACATCACCCTGCCGGAATCGGTGGATACCTCCATCACCCACAAGTTCGACGACAAGTGGACGGGCTACCTGGGCGCCGTCTGGACCCGCTGGAGCCGCCTGGAGAAGATCGAGGTGCGCAACAGCGGCGTACCGGCGCTCGGCCAGGCCCTGGGCTTCAACACCATCGGCGAAGACCTGAACTGGCGCGACACCTGGTCCTTCTCGGTAGGTACCTCCTACCAGGCCACCCCGGAGTGGGTGCTGCGCACCGGCTTTGCCTACGAGCCGTCGCCGACCTCCAACGAGGACCGCAACGTACGCATCCCGGTGGGCGACCGCAAGGTCTTCACCGTCGGTGCCGGCTGGTCGCCGAACCAGGACCTGACCGTCGACGTGGCCTACGCCTACCTGTGGGAAACCACCGCCGGCGTCAACCAGGAAGGCAGCGCCCTGCAGCCGGCCTACAGCGCCAAGTACGACAACAGCGCGCATGGCCTGACCGCCCAGGTCACCTATCGTTTCTGATCGCACGCGCCAACGAAGAAGCCGGGCAATGCCCGGCTTTTTCATGCCTGGCCGCCCCTCAGGGCTGGCTGGCGATGGCCTTCTCGATGGCGGCCTGGAGCTGCGGATCGTCCGGGGTGGTCTTGCTGGAGAACTGCGCGACCACCCTGCCCTGGCGATCCACCACGTACTTGTAGAAATTCCAGCGCGGCGCCTGGCCGCTCTGCTCGGCCAACTGGCGGAACAGCGGGATCGCCTCGTCGCCGCGCACGTGCTGCGGCTGGGTCATGGCGAAGGTCACGCCGTAGTTGCCATAGCAGATCTTCGCGGTCTCGGCGGTATCCGCGGCTTCCTGCTTGAAGTCGTCGGAAGGTACCCCGAGCACTTCCAGGCCCTGCCCCTTGTAACGCTGGTAGAGCGCCTCGAGCCCCTTGAACTGCGGGGTGAAGCCACAGTGGCTGGCAGTGTTGACCACCACCAGCGGCTTGCCGGCGTAACGCTGGCAAAGATCGATGCTTTCCTTGGAACGCAGCTTGGTCAACTGGCCCTGCAACAGTTCCGGGCAATCGGCGGCCCAGCCGCTCAGCGGCAGCCCGGCGAGCGCCAGGACGGACAACAGCACGCGAGGTTTCATGGAATGGCTCCTTGGCGACGAATGTCCCAGCTTACCCTTCCCCGCGCCTATCGCCACCTATCAGCATGCGCCCATGCCCAGTTCCAGCAGCGCCAGTCCGCCACGCTGCCAGCCCCACCAGGCGAGTCCCAGCAGCGCCCCGGCGGCGAGCAGCCAGGCCAGTTTCACGCCGCGCCTCCGGCCACCTGCAGGCGCGCCACCGGACGCTCGCGCACCGGCCAGTTGAGCAGCGCCGCGAGCAGGCTTAGCAGGATCGACAACTGCCAGACCAGGTCGTAGCTGCCGGTGCGGTCGTAGACCACCCCGCCCAGCCAGCCGCCGAGGAAGGCGCCCAACTGGTGGAAGAGGAACACGATGCCGCCGAGCATCGACAGGTTGCGCACGCCGAACAGGGTCGCCACGGTGCCGTTGGTCAGGGGCACCGTGGACAGCCACAGCAGCCCCATGGCCACGCCGAAGGCGTAGGCGCTGTAGACGCTCAGCGGCAGCCAGAGGAACAGCACGATCACTACCCCGCGCACCAGGTACAGCGCGGTCAGCAGGCGCGGCTTCGACCAGCGCCCGCCGAGCCAGCCGGCGATGTAGGTGCCGAACACGTTGAACAGCCCGACCAGCGCCAGCACCGTGGTGCCGACCTGCGCCGGCAGGTGCTGGTCGACCAGGTAGGCCGGCAGGTGTACGCCGATGAACACCACCTGGAAGCCGCAGACGAAGAAGCCCAGCGCCAGCAGCCAGAACCCGGAATGCGCGCAGGCCTCGCGCAGCGCTTCGCCGAGGCTCTGTTCGTGGCCCTGCAGCGGCAACGGGCGATCCTTCATCAGCCCGGCCAGCGGCACGATCAGCGCCACCAGCAGGCCCAGGGCGAGCAGGGCCGAGGACCAGCCCAGCCAGCCGATCAGGCCGAGGGTACCGGGCAGCATGGCGAACTGGCCGAAGGAGCCGGCCGCGCTGGAGATACCCATCGCCATGCTGCGCTGCTCCGCCGGCACTGCGCGGCCGACGGCGCCGAGGATCACCGAGAACGAGGTGCCGGAAAGGCCCAGGCCGATCAGCAGGCCGGCGCTCAGCGACAGCCCGGTGGCCGACTGCGAGAGTCCCATCAGGACCAGACCGAGGGCGTACAGCAGGCCCCCCACCAGCACCGCCCGCGCCGCGCCGTAGCGGTCGGCGAGCGCCCCGGTGAACGGCTGGGCCAGGCCCCAGACCAGGTTCTGCAAGGCGATGGCGAAGGCGAAGACTTCGCGGCCCCAGCCGAAGTCGGCGCTCATCGGCGCGAGGAACAGGCCGAAGCCATGTCGCACGCCGAGGGACAGGGCGAGGATCAGGGCTCCGGACAGCAGGATCCAGAAGGCGGCACGCGGCATGGGTCGCTCCATCTACGGGTATATACCCGCTTTATCGTGAACGAAGCGCCTCGGCGAGAGGCTTCGTCGGTTGTCAGTCCAGTCGCTCCAGTTCCGCCAGCAACGCCGCCAAGGCGCCGCTGCGCTCCTCGCCAAGGCGCCCGGCGAGACGCCGCTGCGCATCTTCCCAGGCCGGCGTTCCGCGCTCCAGGGCATCCAGCCCGGCAGGCGTCAGCTCGACCAGGCGGTTGCGCTGGTCCTCGCCACCGGTCAGGCGCAGCAGGCCGTCGCCTTCCAGCACCCGCAGGTTGCGACCGAGGGTGCTGCGGTCGAGTCCCATGGCTTCGGCGAGTTCGGAAATGCTCGGCCGGTCCAGGCGCCGCAGGTGCCGCAGCAGGGAAAACTGCGCCACCTTGAGGCCGGTATCGGCCAGCGCCTCGTCGTAGAAGCGGGAAACGCTGCGGGCGGCGCGACGCAGTTTGGTACAGAGGCATTGGGTCGGTAGCATGGATGCGTGTATATACCCGTACTTCTCGACGGTCAAGCGGATTGTCCGAACTGCCAACGCCGTCTGTTGCCCCTGCCAAGGCCGGACGCCGGGCGCTGGCCTATAACTCGCGCTGTCAGCGGCGACCGGGAGCACCCGGCGCCCTCCATCCATCGCCGAGGTAGCCATGCCCGTTTACAAAGCCCCGCTGCGCGACACGCGCTTCCTGCTCAACGAAGTCTTCGATTTCCCCGAGCATTACCGCAACCTGGTCAACGGAGCCGAAGCCACGCCGGACATGGTCGATGCGATCCTCGGCGAATGCGCGAAGCTCTGCGAGGAAGTGATCGCCCCGCTCTACCACAGCGGCGACGAGGAAGGCTGCCACCTGGAGAACGGCGAAGTACGGACGCCGAAGGGCTACAAGGAAGCCTACGAGGCCTATGTCGCCGGCGGCTGGCAGGGCCTCTCGCACCCGGTGGAGTACGGTGGCCAGGGCCTGCCGATGAGCCTCGGCGCGCTCAAGCAGGAGATGATGGGCACCGCCAACTGGCCGTTCTCCATGTATCCCGGCCTCTCCCTCGGCGCGATGAACACCCTGATGCAGCACGGCACCGAGGAACAGAAGCAGACCTACCTGGTTCCGCTCACCGAGGGCCGCTGGGGCGGCACCATGTGCCTCACCGAGCCGCAGTGCGGCACCGATCTCGGCCAGGTGAAGACCCGCGCCGAGGCCAACCCCGACGGTAGCTACGCCATCAGCGGGACGAAGATATTCATCTCTTCCGGCGAACACGACCTGACCGAGAACATCGTCCACATCGTCCTCGCCCGCCTGCCGGACGCACCGAAGGGCACCCGCGGCATTTCCCTGTTCATCGTGCCCAAGTTCCTTCCCGGCGAAGGCGGCGCGCTCGGCCCGCGCAACGGCGTGAGTTGCGGCGCGCTGGAGAAGAAGATGGGGATCAAGGCCTCGGCCCCCTGCGTGATGAACTTCGACGGCGCCACCGGCTTCCTCATCGGACCGCCGAACAAGGGCCTGGAATGCATGTTCACCTTCATGAACAGCGCCCGCATCGGCACCGCCATCCAGGGCGTGGCCACCGCCGAGCTGGCCTACCAGGGCGCCCTCGCCTACGCCCGCGAACGCCGCTCCATGCGCGCGCTCTCCGGGACCAAGGAACCCGACCAGGTCGCCGACAGCCTGATGCACCACGGTGACGTGCGGCGCATGCTGCTGACCCAGAAAGCCATCGCCGAAGGCGGCCGGGCGCTGGTCTACCTGGCCACCCAGTACGCCGACCGGATGATCCAGGGCATCCTCAGCAACGACGACGCCGAATACGAACGCTGGGACGACAAGCTCGGCTTCCTCACGCCGATCCTCAAGGGCTGCCTGACCGAACTCGGCCTGGAAAGCGCCAACCTCGGCATGCAGGTGTTCGGCGGCCACGGCTATATCCGCGAACACGGCATGGAGCAGATCGTCCGCGACGCGCGGATCGCCACCCTCTACGAAGGCACCACCGGCATCCAGGCCCTCGACCTGCTAGGCCGCAAGGTCCTGCTGATGACCCAGGGCAAGGCCGTGCGCGACTTCACCAGGGGCGTGGCCCGGTTCGCCGTCGACCTGCTGAAGAACGAGCCGCGCATGCGCGGCCGCGCCCTGGTGCTGCTCAAGCTCTGCGCCCAATGGAACCTGCTGACCCTGCGCATTGCCCTCACCGCGCGCAAGCAACGCGATCTGGTGAGCACCGCCAGCCACGACTATCTGATGTTCTCCGGCTACGCCACGCTGGCCTATTCCTGGGCCCTCCAGGAAGCCGCTGCGCGCCGGCGACTGCGCCAGGGCGGCAGCGAGTCGGCGGACTTCTACAAGGCCAAGATCGCCACCAGCGAGTTCTACTTCGCCCGCCTGCTTCCGCGCGCCAAGGGCCACGCGGCGGCAATGGCGAAGCCGACGGGTTCGATCATGGACCTGAAGAGCGAGCACTTCGCCTTCGACTGAGGCGACCACCCGCAGCGCGCCAGCGGAGCCTCAGTCTCCGCTGGCG
>NZ_KV800309.1:131288-168267 GCF_001810205.1 Pseudomonas sp. HMSC076A11
GCCAGCGGAGCCTCAGTCTCCGCTGGCGCCAGCCGGGGTCAGCAACAACGCACGAACGTCGTCGAGCATCGAGTCCCACTCGTCCTGGCCAATGTCCATCAGGCGGAAGTAGCGCAACATGAAGGCGCCCTCCACCGCCAGGAACGCCAGGCGCGCACGGCGCCCCTCGGGTGCGGACAGGTCCAGGCCTTCCAACCGGCTGCGATACCACTGGTTGCTGCCCTCCAGGTGCTCGGGCGTCTGGATCAGCGCCGCCATCAGCGCCGCCGCCTTGCTGCTGGACAACTCGTCCGAACGCTGGGTCGCCTCGGCATGCGCGCGAACCCGCGTCAGCGGCGTCGGCTGCTTCCCCGCCACCGCTTCGAACAGGCTGTCGTAGGCCTTGCCCCAGCGCTCGAAGATCGCGTCGATCAGCGCGTCCTTGGTACCGAAGCAGTACTGCACGCCGCCCTTGGTGATGCCCATCTCCTTCGCCACCGCATCGATGGTCAGGCCGGCCGCGCCCTCGCGGGCGATCACCGCCTCGGCGGCATCGAGCAACTGGTCGCGGTCGATCGTTCGTCGGCGTCCCATGGCTACCTCTTGAGTTTGAATCCATACGTATGTATTTATATTTTCACGCGTCCGCCCGTGGCGCGCAATTCCCGTTATCCACGGCGAGCGAAGAACCGTTCGCCACAGAGGTTATCCCATGTTCCGGCAGAATCGCTGGCTGGTCCTGGCCATCGTCTCCAGCGCCCTGTTCCTCATCATCATCGACATGACCGTGCTCTACACGGCCCTGCCGCGCCTGACCCACGACCTCGGCGCGACGGCCGCGGAGAAGCTCTGGATCGTCAACGCCTATCCGCTGGTGGTCGCCGGCCTGCTGCCCGGCGCCGGTTTGCTCAGCGACCGCCTTGGCCACAAGCGGCTGTTCCTCGCCGGCCTGCCGCTGTTCGGCCTGGCCTCGCTGTGCGCCGCCTTCGCCCCCAGCGCCGCGGCGCTGATCGCCGCCCGCGCCGGGTTGGCGGTGGGCGCGGCACTGATGATGCCGGCGACCCTGTCGATCGTCCGCCATGTCTTCCAGGACGAACGCGAACGCGCCCTGGCCATCGGCATCTGGGCCTCCGTCGCCTCTGCCGGCGCGGCGCTGGGGCCGGTGGTCGGCGGCGTGCTGCTGGAGTTCTTCTGGTGGGGCTCGGTGTTCCTCATCAACGTCCCGGTGGTGGCCATCGCCCTGTTGCTGGCGCTGCCGGCCATCCCCGCCTGCGGCGGCCAGTCACGGCGCCCATGGGACGCCCTCGGCTCGCTGCAGGTGATGTTCGGCCTGGTCGGGGTGGTGTATGCGATCAAGGAACTCAGCACACGCGCCCCGGACTTCGGGCTGGCCGTCCTGGCCGCGCTCGGCGGCATGCTCTGCCTGTACCTGTTCGTCCGCCGCCAGCGCCGCGCCCGCGAACCGATGATCGACTTCGCGCTGTTCCGCAACCGGCGCTTCGCCCGCGGCGTCGCGGTGGCCCTGGTGGCGACCATGGCGCTGGTCGGCATGGAACTGGTGTTCAGCCAGCACCTGCAACTGGTGCAGGGCCTGACGCCGCTGAAGGCCGGCCTGTTCGTCCTGCCGATCCCGCTGGCCTCGCTGGTTGTCGGGCCGCTGGCCGGTTGGCTGGTGCCGCGCTGGGGCGAGAACCGGGTGATGTGCGCCTCCCTGCTGCTCGGCAGCGCCGGATTGCTCGGCCTGGCCCTGTCCTACCAGGCCGCCACCGGAGCGCAACTGGCCAGCCTGGTGCTGCTCGGCGTCGGCTTCGGCGGCGCGATGACCGCCGCCTCCACCGCGGTGATGCTCAACGTGGACGAACAGAGTTCCGGAATGGCGGCCGCCATCGAGGACGTGTCCTACGAACTGGGCGGGGTGATCGGCGTGACCCTGCTCGGCAGCCTGATGAGTTTCGTCTACGGGATGTCGCTGAGGCTGCCCTCGGCCGAGCTGCCGGCGCGGGTCCGCGACAGCCTCGACGACGCCCTGTTGGTCGCCGAGGGCCTGGCGCCGGAGGTCGCGTCGCGGCTCGTCGAGCTTGCCCGGCAGGCTTTCGACCAGGCCTTCGTCGCCGTGCTGCTGGCCGCCGCCGCGCTGCTCTTCCTCAGCGCCATGGCGGTCCTGCGCCAGCCGCGTCCGGCTACAGAGCCAGCGCCACCAGCACCGCACACTCGGTAAGTTCGACCAGCGCGCCGGCGGTGTCCCCGGTGGTGCCGCCGAGGCGCGCGAGGAAACGGCTGCGCAGCCAGGCGAAGAGCATCAGCGTCACCAGCAACGCCAGCAGGCCGGCCAGGCCGAACGCCAGGGCCAGGCCGAAACTCACCCCCAGCACCCACGGCAGGCTGCGCGCCGGCAGGTGCTCGGCGATGGCCTGGCCGAGGCCGCCGGGGCGCGCGTAGGGCGTGGTCAGGAACAGCAGCGGCAGGCTGCTGCGCGCCAGCCACGGGGCCAGCGGCAACAACCCGGCCTCGCCCTGGCCGAGCAGCGCCGCCAGGGCGGAGAACTTCAACAACAGGACCAGTACCAGGACCACCACCGCCACCGGGCCGCTGCGCGGGTCCTTCATGATCGCCAGGGTCCGCTCGCGGTCGCCCAGCCCGCCGACCCAGGCGTCCGCCATGTCGGCCAGGCCGTCCAGGTGCAGCGCGCCGCTCAGCGCCACCCACAGGCTCAGCAGCAAGGCTGCCTGCAACAGCGGCGGCGTACCGTCGAGCGACCGCGCCGCGGCGTACAGCACGACGCCGATCAGCACCCCGACCAGTGGATAGCAGAGCACCGCGCGGCCGAACTGTTCCGGCGTCGGCATCGCCGACAGGCGCACCGGCAGGCGGGTGAGGAACTGCAAGGCGACCAGCAGTGAGCGCAAGGCTTCGCGCATGACTATTCCCCTTCCCGGCATTCGTGCCAGCGATCATCGCCCTCTCCGGCGCGCAGGCCGAACAGTGCGCCATGACCGACGTCCACCTGCAGCAAGTGCTCGCGCGGCAGGCCACGGGCGCGAGCGAGCAACAGACGGATGACGCCGCCATGGGTCACCAGCAGCACACGACGGCCGGCATGACGCTGGCGCAGGCGTCGCTGGGCGGCCAGCACCCGCGCCTCGAACTCGGACAGCGGCTCGCCGCCCGGCGGGGTAAAGGCGTAGGGATCGGCCCAGAAGCGGCCGAGCGCCTCGCTGTGGCCGTCCATCAGGGCGGCCGCCGAGCGCCCCTCCCAAGCGCCGAAATGCAGTTCGCGCAGATCGTTTTCCAGTTCCAGCTCGATCCCCTGGCGCTGCGCCAGTTCCTCGGCGAAGGCGCGGCAACGTTGCAATGGCGAGCTGACCAGCAGGTCCCAGCGTCCGCCTTCCACCGCCGTGCGCATCTGCGCCCAGCCACGCGCGGTCAAGGCGTCGTCGAGGCTGCCGCGGAAACCGCCGCCGGACTCGGTTTCGCCATGCCGCAGGAGGTCCAGGCGCAGGCTCATGCCGGGCGGTCCGAGACCGCCGCTTCGGCGAAGGTCGCCATCCCCGCGTGCAGCGCGCAGGCCTGGCGCAGCAGCGGCACCGCCAGCGCCGCGCCGCTGCCCTCGCCCAGGCGCAGGCCGAGGTCGAGCAGCGGTTGCGCCGCCAGGGCTTCGAGCACATGGCGATGGCCCGGCTCGGCACCGCTGTGGGCGAACAGCAGCCAGTCGCGGCAGGCCGGGTTCAGGCGCACCGCGCAGAGCGCCGCGACGCTGCAGATGTAGCCGTCGACCAGGGCGACCATGCCTTTCTGCGCGCAGGCCAGGTAGGCGCCGGCCAGCGCGGCGATCTCCAGGCCACCGAGACGGCGGAGGGTTTCGAAGGGGTCGGCGCGATGGGCGCCGTGCAGGGCCAGGGCACGCTCGATCACCGCGGCCTTGTGCGCCACGCCGCTGGCGTCCAGCCCGGTTCCCGGCCCGACCAGCGCGCTCGCCGGCGCATCCAGCAGCGCGCAGGCCATGGCCGCCGCCGCGGTGGTATTGCCGATGCCCATCTCGCCGCCGATGAACAGCTGGCTGCCGGCCTGCTCGGCGCGGCGCACGCTTTCGCGCCCGGCCTCGAGCGCCAGCAGGCACTCTTCGGCGCCCATCGCCGGGGCCTCGACGAAGTTCGCGGTGCCCGCCGCCAGGCGCAGGTGACGCACGCCGGGCAAGGCTTCCAGGGGGAACGCGGTGCCCAGGTCGACCACCTCCAGGCCGGCGCCGAGTTCGCGCGCCAGCACGCTGATCGCCGCGCCGCCGCGGACGAAGTTGCGCAGCATCTCGCCGGTGACCGCCTGCGGATAGGCCGAGATGCCCTCGGCGACTACCCCGTGGTCGCCGGCGAAGACCGTCACCCAGATCCTCTCCAGGCTCGGTCGTTCGCGCCCCTGCAACGCCGCCAGGTCGATCGCCACTTGCTCCAGGCGGCCCAGCGAGCCGCGCGGCTTGGTCAACCGGTCCTGGCGTTCGGCCGCGCGCCGGCGCATCTGCGGGTCCGCCTCGCGGCAGGTGTCGCGCCACCATTGCAGACTCATAGCGGTTCTCCTTTCAACGGCATGGGCAGGCCGGCGACGGTGAAGGTCACCCGTTCGCAGCGTTCGGCGATGGCCTGGTGCAGCCAGCCGGCCTCGTCGACGTAGCGCCGGCTGAGTTCGCCCAGCGGCACCACGCCGAGCCCGGTTTCGTTGCTGACCAAGATGATCCGTCCCGGCAGCTCGCCGAGACATTCCAGCAGCGCCTCGCGCTCGCCGTCGAGACGCTGGGGATCGTCGCAGAGCAGCAGGTTGGTCAGCCACAGGGTCAGGCAGTCGACCAGCAGGCAGCGTCCGGCCTCGGCCTCGCTGCGCAGCGTCGCCGCCAGCGCCAGAGGCTCCTCCAGGGTTCGCCAGTGGGCCGGGCGGCGCGCGCGGTGCTCGGCGATGCGCCGGCCCATTTCGCCGTCGCCGGCCTGGGCGGTGGCGATGTAGCTCACCGCCAGCCCGCTCTCGGCGGCCAGGCGCTCGGCCAGGCGGCTCTTGCCGGAACGGGCGCCGCCAAGGATCAGGTCACGCATGGGGTTCTCCGCAGAGGGCGAGCAATCGCCCGGTATCCAGGTGGCGCTCGACCAGGTCGGCGAGCCGCTCGATGTCGCGTTCGCGCAAGGCCTGGTAGTCCACCGCCTGGACCTCGCGCAGGCCGGCCCAGCGCAGCAGCGCCGAACAGGCCGCGGTGGATTCGAACAGGCCGTGCAGGTAGGTGCCCATGACGTTCCCGTCGACGCTGCGGGCACCATCCGCGCGGCCATCGTCGAGCACCACCGCCGGCCGCGCCAGGGCTTCGCCACGGGTGACTCCGGCATGGATCTCGTAGCCCGACAGCGGCGCATCCTCCAGGCTCAGGCGGCCCTGTACGTTGCGCAATTGCTTGTCCGCCTCCAGGGTCGTTTCCAACGCCAGCAGGCCGAGGCCAGCGCTGCTGCCGGCCGCGCCTTCCAGGCCGAGCGGATCGTGCAGGCGCTCGCCGAGCATCTGCAGGCCGCCGCAGATCCCCAGCAGGCGACCGCCGTAGCGCAGGTGACGGAGGATCGCCTCGTCCCAGCCACGCTCGCGCAGCGCCGCGAGGTCGGCGCGCACGCTCTTCGAGCCGGGCAGGACGATCAGGTCCGCCGACGGCAGCGCCTGGCCGGGGCCGACGAAGCTCAACTCGACCTGGGGGTGCAGGCGCAGCGGATCGAAATCGGTGTGGTTGCTGATCCTCGGCAGCACCGGCACCACCACCTTCAGGCGCGGCCCGACCTTGGCCGCCTGGCGCGTGTCGATGGCGTCCTCCGCCTCCAGGTGCAGGTCGCTGACATAGGGCAGCACGCCGAGCACCGGCTTGCCGGTGCGCGTCTCCAGCCAGTCGAGGCCAGGTTGCAGCAGGGCGATGTCGCCGCGGAAACGATTGATGACGAAGCCCTTGACCCGCTCCCGCTCCGAGTCGGAGAGCAGTTCCAGGGTGCCGACCAGGTGGGCGAAGACCCCGCCGCGGTCGATATCGGCGACCAGGATCACCGGGCAATCCACCGCTTCGGCGAAGCCCATGTTGGCGATGTCGTTGGCGCGCAGGTTGATCTCCGCCGGCGAGCCGGCGCCCTCCACCATCACCACCCGGTAGGCGGCGGCGAGCCGCCCATGGGAAGCCAGCACCGCTTCCATCGCCACGCGCTTGTAGTCGTGGTAGGCGGCGGCGTCCATGCTGGTCACCGCGCGGCCATGGATGATCACCTGGGCGCCGATGTCGGTGTTCGGCTTGAGCAGCACCGGGTTCATGTCGGTGTGCGGCGCCAGCCGGCAGGCCTGGGCCTGGACCGCCTGGGCGCGGCCGATCTCGCCGCCGTCGGCGGTGACCGCGCTGTTCAGCGCCATGTTCTGCGGCTTGAACGGCACCACCGCGACGCCGCGCCGGGCCAGCCAGCGGCACAGCGCGGTCACCAGGGTGCTCTTGCCGGCGTCCGAGGTGGTGCCCTGGACCATCAGGGTCCGTCCGCGATCACTCATGAGCAGGCTCCTTGAAGCCGAGCAGCGCGGCATCCAGCCGGGCCCAGGCGGCCTCGTCGGCGGGCAGGCCGAGGCGCAGGCTGGCCGGCTGCTCGAATTGGCGGGTGAGGATGCCGCGCCGCGCCAGGTAGTCGTGCAACGCCGCGCAGCGTGGATCGACCAGGCGCTGGAACAGCGCGCTGCCGCCCGCCGGCGGCCAGCCGTGGCGGCGCAGCAGTTCCTCCAGGCGCTGGCTGGCGGCCAGCAGGCGCTCGCGCTGCTGGCGCTGTTGCTGGCGGTCGCGCAAGGCACTCTGGGCCACATGGCGCACCGGGCCATTGACCGTCCACGGGCCGAGCTGCTCGGCCAGCGCCTGCAACAGCGGCCGTTCGCCGAGGGCGAAGCCGAGCCGCGCGCCGGCCAGGCCGAAGAACTTGCCGAACGAGCGCAGCACGATCAATCCGGGCCGGTTGCTGCAGGCCGCCAGGCTCGACTGCGGGGTGCAGTCCATGAACGCCTCGTCGACCAGCAGCCAGCCGCCGCGACGTTGCAGGCGGGCATGCCAGGCCAGCAGCTCGGCGGGCTCGAAGACCCGCCCGGTGGGGTTGTTCGGGTTGACCACCAGCAGCACGTCGAGGCTGTCGAGATAGGGCTCGACCTCGGCCTCGCCGATCTCCCGCACCAGGTGCCCGGCCTGGCGCCAGGCGTGGGCGTGCTCGGCGTAGCACGGCGACAGGACGCCGACCCGCCCGCCCCGCCGCATCCTCGGCAGGGCCTGGATCGCCGCCTGGCTGCCAGCCAGCGGCAATACCCGTTCGGCGCCGTAGTAGAGGCAGGCGGCGGCTTCCAGGCCGTCGTCGCTCTCCGGCAGGCGGGTCCAGGCCTGCTCGGGGATCGCCGGCAGCGGAAACGGCCAGGGCGCGATGCCGGTGGACAGGTCCAGCCAGTCCGCCAGCGGAATGTCGTAACGGCGCGCCGCCTCGCGCAACCGCCCTCCGTGTTCAAGCATGCAGCCACCCCATGGCCCAGAGTCCGGCCAGCACCAGCAGCCAGAGCAGCACGCCCTGGCGCACCAGCGCCAGGGCCCGATAGATGTCGCGGCCCTGCGGCTGCGGGCCGCTGCCGAGGAGCGGCCGCTGGTGCAGCTCGCCGTGGTAGATCGCCGCGCCGCCCAGGGAAACCCCCAGCGCACCGGCGCCGGCGGCCATCACCGGGCCGGCGTTGGGGCTGTCCCATTGCGGCGCCTGCTCGCGCCAGCAGCGCAGGGCCTGGCGGGTGTCGCCGAGCAGCGCGTAGGTCAGCGCCACCAGCCGCGCCGGCAGGTAGTTGAGGATGTCGTCGATCTTCGCCGCGGCCCAGCCGAAGCGCTCGAAGCGCGCGTTGCGGTAGCCCCACATCGCGTCCAGGGTATTGCTCAGGCGATACAGCACCACCCCCGGCGCGCCGGCCACGGCGAACCAGAACAGGGCGGCGTAGACCGCGTCGCTGCCGTTCTCCAGTACCGATTCGGTGGCCGCGCGGGCGACCCCGGCCTGGTCCAGTTCGCGGGTATCGCGGCTGACCAGGTAGCCGACACGTCGCCGCGCCTCGTCCAGGTCGCCGGCGCGCAAGGCCAGCGCCACCGGTTCGGCGTGCTCGCCGAGGCTGCGCAGGCCGAGCGCGGCGTACAGCGCCAGGGCCTGGACCAGCCAGCCGAGGTAGGGAAGTTCAGCGAGCGCCCAGGCCAGCAGGGTCAGCGGCAGTACCGCGAGGACCCAGGCGGTCACCCCGTGGCTGCGCCAGCCGACCCCGGGATCGGCCTCGCCGGCCAGGCGCGAGCGGTTGAAACGGCGCTCCAGGCGATCGGCCAGGCGGCCGAAGGCGACCAGCGGGTGCCAGCCCTGCGGCTCGCCGAAGCGCGCATCCAGCGCCACGCCGAGGATACCCAGCAGTGCGCTCATGCTCGCTCGCCCCAACGGTTCTGGTAGACCAGCTCGGCCAGCGGACGCGGTTCGCTCCAACCCTCCAGCGCCAGCATCGGCGCCGGGTAGAACTCCGCCACCGGGCCCAGGCAGAGCACCGCCACCGCCTCGCTGCCGGGCGGCAGGCCGAGCAACTCGCCCAGCGCGGCCGGATCGAACAACGATACCCAGCCCATCCCCAGGCCCTCGGCGCGACTGGCCAGCCAGAGGTTCTGGATCGCGCAGGCGAGCGACGCCAGGTCCATCTGCGGCAGGGTCCGGCGACCGAACACATGGCGTTCGCGGTCGTCCATCAGGGCGGCGACCAGCAGTTCGGCGCAATCCAGCACGCCCTCGACCTTGAGCCGCATGAACTCGTCGGAGCGCTCGCCGAGGGCTTCGGCGGTGCGTCCGCGTTCCTCCTCGACCAGCCCGTGGATGGCCCGCCGCAACGCCGGCTCGGGGATACGGATGAAGCGCCAGGGTTGCATCAGGCCGACGCTGGGCGCCTGGTGTGCGGCCTCCAGCAGCCGCGCGAGCAGCTCCGGCGCCACGCTGCCGCCGCTGAAGTGGCGCATGTCGCGGCGCTCGGCGATGGCCCGGTAGACGGCGGCGCGCTCCGTGGCGCTGAAGGCGTGGGAAGAATCGGACATGTCAGTCGGCGTCTCGCGCGGGCGCCAGCAACGCAGCGGCGGCCTGCGGGTTGGAAGGCAGGTAGAAATGGATATAGGAAGCCGTCAGCCGGCCAAGACGGAACACCGCCTCCGCCGTGTTCCGGCCGTTCGGGCAGACGCCACGGGCCAGAGGCTCGACGGCGCAGTCGAGGGTCGAGTGATGGAAGGTATGCCCGCGCAGCCGCCCTTCCGGCAGCTCGACCTCCTGCAAGGCCAGGGCGGTCAGGCGCTTCTGCAGGCGCGCCCGGCCCGGCAGCAGGCCGAGCAGTTCGCCGCGCTCGCCGTCGGCGTCTTCCAGGCAGTCGAGCAGGTAGAGCATGCCGCCGCACTCGGCCAGCAGCGGCTTGCCGGCGGCATGGTGGGCTCGGATCGCCTCGGCCATGGCGCGATTGCCCTGCAGGCGCCCCAGGTACAGTTCGGGGTAGCCGCCCGGCAGGTACAGGCTGTCCACGGCGGGCAACGCCTGGTCCTGCAGCGGCGAGAAGAACGCCAGTTCGGCGCCGAGTTCGCGCAGCAGGTCGAGATTGGCCTGGTAGAGGAAGGCGAACGAGGCATCGCGAGCCACGCCGATGCGCACGCCTTCCAGGCTGCTTTGCAGCGGCGCCGGAGCGGGCACCTCGAAGGTCACCGGCTCCGGCAGGTCGGTCTCGGCGCTGGCCCGCAAGGCGTCGGCGGCGGCGTCCAGGCGCGCATCGAGATCGGCCAGTTCCTCGGCCTGGACCAGGCCCAGGTGGCGGCTCGGCAGTTCGAATTCGGCCGAGCGCGGCAGGCCGCCGAACCAGCGCATGCCGGGCGGCAGGCAATCGCGCAGGATGTCGCTGTGGCGCTGGCTGCCGACGCGGTTGCCGAGCACTCCGGAAAACGGCAGGTCCGGCTGGAAATGCGCCAGGCCGTAGGCTAGCGCGCCGAAGGTCTGGGCCATCGCCGCGCCGTTGATCACCCCCAGCACCGGCACGCCGAAACGCCGCGCCAGGTCTGCCGCCGAGGGGTTGCCATCGAACAGGCCCATCACCCCTTCGATGAGGATCAGGTCGGCCTCGCCGGCGGCCCGCGCCAGCAGGCGTCGCGCTTCGGCCTCGCCGACCATCCACAGGTCGAGCTGGTAGACCGGCGCGCCGGAGGCGCGGGCGAGGATCATCGGGTCGAGGAAGTCCGGCCCGCACTTGAACACCCGCACCCGCCGCCCCTGGCGCGCATGCAGGCGGGCCAGGGCGGCGGTGACGGTGGTCTTGCCCTGGCCGGAGGCCGGGGCGGCGATCAGCAGGGCCGGACAGCGTGCCTGGGTCATGGGCGAAGCGTCTCCGCGCATGGCGCCGGCATCAGAATTCCACTCCTTTCTGCGCCTTGATCCCGGCCTTGAACGCGTGCTTGACCAGGCTCATCTCGGTCACCGTGTCGGCGGCCTCGACCATCCCCGGCTGCGCGCCGCGGCCGGTCACCACCACATGCTGCATGGCCGGGCGCGCCTGGATGTCGGCGAGGACCCTGTCCAGTTCCAGGTAGCCGTGCTTGAGGGCGATGTTCAATTCGTCCAGCACCACCAGGCCCACGTCCGGGTCGGCCAGCAATTGCGCGGCGACCTTCCAGGCTGCCTCGGCCTTGGCGATGTCGCGCTGGCGGTCCTGGGTCTCCCAGGTGAAGCCCTCGCCCATCACGTGGTAGCTGACTTCCTCGGGGAAGCGCCGGAAGAAGGCTTCCTCGCCGGTGCTGGCGGCGCCCTTGATGAACTGCACGACACCGACCTTCATGCCATGGCCCAGGGCCCGCGCGACCATGCCGAAGGCCGAGCTGCTCTTGCCCTTGCCGTTGCCGCTATGCACCAGGAGCACGCCGCGTTCGTCGCGGGCCTGGGCGATCTTCTCGTCGACCACGGCCTTCTTGCGCTCCATCCGCTCGCGGTGGCGCTGGTCCTTCTCGGGGGATTCGTTCATCGTCGATCACTCCTTGCGGCGACGCGGCCGCGCCGTCGCCTCGCTCATTCGAAATACCCGGCCTCACAGAGCCTGGTAGCGCACGCTGAGGTAGACCGCCTGGCCAGGCTGGTTGTAGCCATACGCGGTTTCGTAGTCGGCACCGAACAGGTTGGCGATCCGGCCCTGCAGGCGCCATTCGTCGTTCAGCCGGTACTCGCTGCGCAGGTCGAGGGTGGCGTAGCCGCCCAGGCGCACCTTGTTGGCCGGGTCATCATAGCGTCGGCCTTCGGCGTGCACGCTGGCGCCCAGCGAAAGACGCTCGAAGCGCCGGTCCAGTTCCAGGTTGAACATCCGCCGCGCCCGGCGCGGCAGCTCGTTGCCGTCGTTGACGCCGCCGGAACGGTTTTGCGGGTCGAGGAAGGTTGCGTTGGCGTTCCAGTCCCAGCCCAGCCACTGGCTGCCGAGGACCAGTTCGACGCCACGGATGCGCGCTTCGTCGATGTTGTTCGGCTGCCCCCAGGGGCGCCCCGGCGCCGGACGCGGATCGTTGCCGATCAGGTCGTCGACGTTGGTACGGAAGGCATTTACCGCCCAGTGCCCCCAGCCATGCGTACCGCTCAGCCCGACTTCCAGGCTGCGCGAAGTCTCGGCGTCCAGGTCGGGATTGCCGTAGTCAGGGTAGTAGAGTTCGTTGAAGGTCGGCGCCTTGAACGCCGTGCCGTAGCTGACGGTGAAGCGCAGCGCGTCGCTCAGCGCGTAGCCCCAGGCGGCGCTGCCGGTGTCGTGCACGCCGAACTGCTGGTTGTCGTCGCGGCGCAGGCTCAGTTGCCAATCCTGGCGACCGTACTGGCCGAGGTACTGGGCGAACCAGCCTTTGTTCAGCCGCGAGTCGACGCTGAAGGCTTCGCTGCTGCTGATCTCGTCCTTCTGCCAGTCGTAGCCGAGGGTCAGCACATGGCCTTCGGCCAGGGTCAGGTCGTTCTGCCAGGACAGGCTGTCGCGACGGGTATCGAAGCGCGAGTAGAAACGGCCATCCTGATAGGCATCAGCCTTGTCCTCGCTGCGCCCGGCCTGGAGGGTCACCAGCCAGGGATCGAACGGAGTGAAGCGGGCACGGCCGCCGACCAGGTTCTGCTCGCCGTCGGCGTTGGCATTGAAACCGGAGTTGCCGAAGACCTGGTCATAGTCGTTGTGCGACTTGGCCCTCAGCAGGGTACCGTCGAGTTCCAGGCCATTGTCGAAGCGATAGCCGCCGCGCAGGTTGCCGGACAGGTTGCGGTAGCCGTCTCGGTCTGGCTCATAGCCCGCAGTACCGGCGCGCTTGGTATTGATCCCCGCCGTATCGAAGCTGCTCACCCCGAGGCTGTACCAGCCGTTGCCAGCGCCGCCGCTGACCCCGGCGCTGCCCTCCAGGGTCTGATGGGTGCCGTAACCGGCGGAGAAGAACGGCTTGGCGCCCTGGCCGTCGCCGCGCCGGGTGAAGATCTGGATCACCCCGCCGATGGCCTCCGAGCCGTACAGGCTGGAACGCGGCCCGCGGACCACCTCGATGCGCTCGATCAGCTCCACCGGCAAGTCCTGGAACGCGGTGAGGCCAGCGCTGGCCGAGCCGACCTTGATGCCGTCGATCAGCACCAGCACATGGTCGGACTCGGTGCCGCGCAGGAACAGCGTGGTGTTCTTGCCGAAACCGCCGTTGTTCGCCAGCGACACGCCGGGTACCTGGCGCAACAGCTCCGGCACGCTGCGCGCCTGGCTGCGCTCGATATCCTCGCGGTCGATGACGCTCACCGCCGCCAGGCTCTGGGAAGCGGTCTGGGCGGTACGGGTGGCGGTCACCACCTGGTCGGCAAGGCTGACCGGTTCGGCCAGGCTCAGGGAAGACGCGCCGCACAGCGCCACGGCTGCCGGGGTCAGGAAAACTCTGTTCATGCTCTGCGCTGCTCCGTCGCTCTCACCCGCGCGACCTGGGTTGAGGCAGACGGAGGACGAAGCGACGGCAGGAGACGTCCGACAGCGCCCTCCGCGATGCCGTGGGTGCGTCAGGCCGGTCTCCGGGCTCGCGAGCGAAGCGCTGGACGCTTCCAGCCGCGCCTTCCCATGCCGGAGCACAGTGGTCATCGAGCGGCTGTCTGATTCGCCTACCGTTGCGGGGGCAGCGCTGGCCTGGTTCCGACGGAACGCACCAGCTTCCCTGTTTCACCCCTTGCGGGGCACCTGTCGCAAGGCGCGCAGCTTAGTGGTTCGGGGCTTGCGCGGTCAATGTGGGCGGCCACCGCAGAACTAGCGCCCGGCTCCGGGGAGCGGGTCCGCGCGCAGCGCCGTCCCGGCCGGAGCATGGCTGCGGCACCACTGCCGCCAGGTGGCCTGCAACTGCACCAGCGCGGCGCCGGCCAGCTCGCCGCGTTCGCTGCCGGCCAGCGGGCTGGCGGCCAGGGCCTTGAGCAGGCGCGCGGTCGGCGGGTCGAGGGCGTGTTCACGCTCAGCCCGCGGGCCATCGCCCAGCAGCGCCAGGCGCAGGCGCCGCAGGTAGCGGTCGCGGGCCTGCGCCAGGGACGCCGGGACCTCCTCCAGGCACTGCCGCAGGTAGAGCAGCTCGTCGCCGAAGTCGAGTCCCATCAGGCCGTCCGACCAGGGCTGGCGGCGCCCCTCCGGCAAACGGTCGTAGCGCTGCGCCAGGCGGATCAGGCGATCCGCGGTGCGCCCGCCGAACCAGGCCTCAGCCTGCGCCGGCGAGCGCAGGGTGAGCCGCGCCAGGTCGCCGAGGGTGGCCTGCAGCATGCGCCGGTAATGGCGTTCGCCCGGCCGCAGGCTGACCAGGTTGAACACCAGCACGGCGAAGGCCACCCCGAGCACCGTCGACAGGGCGTTGTTGAGGAAGTGCGCGAGGTCGTAGCTCATGCTGTTGCTCGGCGCGACGTTCTTCACGAAGAAGATGCAGAACGGCGAGGCGATCCCGGCCAGGCTCGCCCGGTTCACGCACAGCGCGGCGAAGAACAGCGGTACGCCCAGGCCCAGGCAGAGCAGCGGGAAGCCGTCCACGCCGGGCAGGTAGAACAGTGCGACGAAGCCGGCCAGCGGGATCGACAGGAGGATCCCGCGAAGGAAGTTCAGGCCGGCCTGGGCCGGGTTGTCGCGGCTGGCGAAGAGACTCAGCACCACGCCGGTGATCGACACCGCGCCCAACCCGCTCGGCCAGGCGCTGGCCAGCCAGAACGCGGCCACGCAGAGGAACGCCAGGGCGCTGCGCAGGCCGAACAGCACGCCGCGCTCGATGTCCCGGTGCCAGGCGATGGCGCCCGGCGCCTGGCGGGTGGGCGCGCCATAGACCAGCGCCTCGACGCTGCGCCCGGCCGCCCTCGCCTCGCCGAGCAGGCGTTCGAGGCAGACCAGGCACAGGTGCAACTGTCCATGCGCCGCGTCCAGCGCCAGGCGCAAGCGCTGCCGGCAGGCCTCGAACTCGGCCTGGCGGCCCTCGCGCAACAGTGCCTCGAGTTCTTCCAGCCAGGGCTGCAAGGCGTGCGCGCTGGCCGGATCGAGCAGCCTCCGCTCGCGAGCCACCTTGCGCGCCGCGCGCAGCAGGCCGAGCAGGTCGAGGCCAAGCACGCGCAAGGCCTGGGAACGGGCGCGGCCGAGTGCGCCCTCGAACCAGGCGTGGTCGCGCTGGGCGTCCGCCGCGGCGATCCGCCCCAGCGCCGCGAGCAGCTCGCCGCGTTCGTCGGCACCGCGCAGCTCCGCCGCGGCCGCCTGCAAGCCGGCCTCCCAGGCCGCCTTGCCCTGGTTCGCCAACTGGCGTTCCAGGCGCCGCGGCCAGAGCAGTACATTCACCAGCGCCGCGCAGAGGATGCCCAGGCCGATCTCCGAGCAGCGGGCCACCGCCTGGTCGAACACCGTCGCCGGATCGGCGCTGGCCGGCAGGGCGACGATCGCCGCGGTGTAGCCGGCCAGGACGAAACCGTAGGATGCATGGTTGTGCAGCAGCGACGCGCCGGCGGTGCAGAACGCCAGCCAGAGCGCCATCAGCAGGAGGAAGGGCAGCGACGCCTGACCATAGAGCGCGACCATGCCGATGGACACCAGCGCACCGGCGCAGGTGCCGATCAGGCGGAACATGCCCTTGGCCAGGACCATGCCGCTATAGGGCTGGCTGACCACGAACACCGTCATCAATGCCCATTGCGGCTGCTCCAGCTCCAGGCTGAAGGCCAGGTACAGGGCCAACCCGCCGGCCAGCAGGGCCTTCACCGCGAACTGCAGTTCGTGCAAGCGCGGGCACAGCAGCACCTGCACCAGGTCGGAGGAAAAGAAGGAAGGCTTGGCCATCGCGGACGCCCCGAAATACATGAGCGAGCGAATTATTAGCAAGCTAATTTTCTATTGTCCAGCCTCTCCGCGAACTTTCCGGAAGAGCGTTTCGCCCTGCGAAACATGCGCCGCCGCCCGCCCCTCTCCTGCGTGGGAGGCATCACGCCAAGGGCGTCCCGCAGCAGCACGGAGGCCCACTGGAGCCAACCAACACGCCTGCGCAGAAGGCGCCAACCGGCAGCGGCAGCCGCCGAGCGTTCGTATACAATATCCCGCACGTTCCCAACGCCACGCAGGTTGCCCCGCTTGCCTCTCTCCATGCTCAACGCCCCTAACCTGGGCATCGCTCCTTCGGCCTCCGAGATCATCGCCAAGCACCTGCGCGAAGCGATCATCGCCGGGCATTTCGCCGAGGACGAACCGATCCGCCAGGACGACATCGCGCAACTCTTCAATGTCAGCAAGATTCCCGTCCGCGAGGCCCTCAAGCGCCTGGAAGCGGAAGGCCTGGTGCTGTTCCAGCGCAACAAGGGCGCGGTGGTGACGCGTATTTCCGAACCGGAACTGGCGCAGATGTTCGAAGTGCGGGTGCTGCTCGAGGCGCAGGCGATCCGCCTGGCGGTGCCGAACATGGACGAGACCACCTTCGCCCGCGCCGAGGCGATCTGCGCCGACTTCGTCGGCGAAGACAACGTCGGCCGCTGGGCCGAACTCAACTGGCAACTGCACGCCTGCCTCTACGAACCGGCGCAGCGGCCGTTCCTGGTCAACCTGATCCGCTCCATCCACGACAAGCTGGAACGCTACCTGCGCATGCAGATGAGCCTGTCCGAAGGCAAGCAGCGCGCCGACCAGGAACACCGCGAGATCGTCGCCGCCTGTCGCGCCGGCGATGCCGAACGGGCCGCGGCACTGATCGAGGCACATATCGTCGGGGTCTGCCGGACCCTCTACGAACACCTGCCGAACCGCCCGGCCAGCACCTGAGCCGGGCCATCCCGGCTATGCCGCTTTCGTCATCCGCCTGAGCGAAAACCCTCAAGCGCCCCGCCCCGCCGAAACGCCACCCTGTGGCGCATTCCCCGGCACAGGCGAGGGCCACCATGCAACGCATCCGCATCATCGATTCGCATACCGGCGGCGAGCCCACCCGCCTGGTCATCGGCGGTTTTCCCGATCTCGGCCAGGGCGACATGGCCGAGCGCCGGCGCCTGCTCGGCGAGCGCCATGACGCCTGGCGCGCCGCCTGCATCCTCGAACCGCGCGGCAGCGACGTACTGGTCGGCGCCCTGCTCTGCGCACCGGTCGATCCCGAAGCCTGTGCCGGAGTGATCTTCTTCAACAACAGTGGCTACCTCGGCATGTGCGGCCACGGCACCATCGGCCTGGTCGCCTCGCTGGCACACCTCGGGCGGATCGGTCCCGGCGTGCACCGCATCGAGACGCCGGTCGGCGAGGTCGAGGCGACCCTCCACGAGGACGGCTCGGTCAGCGTGCGCAACGTGCCGGCCTACCGCTACCGTCGCCAGGTCAGCGTCGAAGTGCCCGGCATCGGCCGGGTCAGCGGCGACATCGCCTGGGGCGGCAACTGGTTCTTCCTGGTCGCCGGACACGGCCAGCGCATCGCCGGCGACAACCTCGACGCCCTCACCGCCTACACCGTCGCCGTCCAGCAGGCGCTGGAAGACCAGGGCATCCGCGGCGAGGACGGCGGCGCCATCGATCACATCGAACTGTTCGCCGACGATCCCCACGCCGACAGCCGCAACTTCGTGCTCTGTCCCGGCAAGGCCTACGACCGCTCGCCCTGCGGCACCGGCACCAGCGCCAAGCTGGCCTGCCTGGCCGCCGACGGCAAGCTGCTGCCCGGCCAGCCCTGGCGCCAGGCGAGCGTGATCGGCAGCCAGTTCGAGGGGCGTTACGAATGGCTCGACGGCCAGCCCGGCGGGCGCATCGTGCCGACCATCCGCGGCCGCGCCCACGTCAGCGCGGAAGCCACCCTGCTGCTGGCGGACGACGATCCGTTCGCCTGGGGCATCCGCCGGTGAACGCCGAGGTCATCGTGGTCGGCGCCGGCATCGTCGGCAGCGCCTGCGCCCATGAACTGGCGCGTCGCGGCCTCGACGTACTGGTGCTGGACAGCCGCCGCGGCGGTGCCACCGCGGTGGGCATGGGGCACCTGGTGGCGATGGACGACAACCCGGCCGAACTGGCCCTCAGCGACTACTCGATCCAGGCCTGGCGCGCCTGGGCGGCGGATCTGCCGGAAGACTGCGCGTACCGCAATTGCGGCACCCTCTGGCTGGCCGCCGACGCCAGCGAACTCGCCGAGGCCGAACGCAAGCGCCAGGCGCTGCAAGCCGCCGGCGTTGCCTGCCGGATGCTTGGCGCCGCGCGCCTGTACGCCCTCGAACCGGCCCTGCGGCCGGGCCTGGCCGGCGCCCTGGAGGTGTCCGGCGACGGCATCCTCTACGCGCCCAACGCCGCGCGCTGGCTGCTCGACCAGGCCGGGCCGCGCCTGCGCCGGCTGTACGCCGAAGTCAGCGAAGTGGACGGCAGCCGCCTGCGCCTGGCCGACGGCCGCTGGCTGAGCGCCGAGGCGCTGGTGCTGGCCAACGGCATCCATGCCGGCGAGCTGTGCGCGGAGCTGCCGATCCGCCCGAAGAAAGGCCACCTGCTGATCACCGACCGCTATCCCGGCACCCTCCGCCATCAACTGGTGGAACTCGGCTATGTCAGCAGCGCCCACGCCAGCAGCGGTACCTCGGTAGCCTTCAACGCCCAGCCGCGCCCCACCGGGCAGGTCTTCCTCGGCTCCTCGCGGCAGTTCGACACGCTCGACCCGCAGGTGGAAGGCCCGGTGCTGGCGCGCATGCTGCGGCGTGCCCTGGACTACCTGCCGGGGCTCGCCGACCTCAATGCGATCCGCGCCTGGACCGGCTTCCGCGCCGCCACTCCGGACGGCCTGCCGCTGCTTGGCGAGCACCCGGCGCAGCCAGGCCTGTGGCTGGCGGTCGGCCACGAGGGCCTGGGCGTGACCACCGCGCCGGGCAGCGCGCGCCTGCTCGCCGCCCAGTTGTTCGGCGAAACGCCGCCGCTGGATGCCACGCCTTATCTGCCGCAACGCTTCCTCTCCAGCTCCAGGAGTGCCCGGCCATGATCGAACTGTTCATCGACCGGCGTCCGCTGCGGGTCGCCGTCGGTACCAGCGTGGCGGCCGCCCTCGCCCTCGGCGGCGACGGCTGCTCCCGCAGCGCGGTCGGCGGCGGGCGGCGCGCGCCGTTCTGCGGCATGGGCGCGTGCCAGGAATGCCGGGTATTGATCGACGGTCGGCGACGCCTGGCCTGCCAGACCGTCTGCCAATCCGGCATGCGCGTGGAGACCCAGGCATGAGCGCCGACTACGACCTGCTGATCGTCGGTGCCGGCCCCGCCGGCCTGGCCGCAGCGCTGGCCGCCGCGCCGAGCGGCGCGCGCATCGCCCTGGTCGACGACAACCCGGCCGCCGGCGGACAGATCTGGCGCGACGGCCCGCGTGCCAGCCTTCCGCCGCGTGCCCATCAGATGCGCCAACGCCTGGCCGGGCAGGCCAATGTCGAGCACTTCCCGGCGACCCGGGTGGTCGCCTGCGGTCCCGGCAGGCGCCTGTTGCTGGAAGACCCGCAACGTGGCTGGCAGGTCGGCTACCGACGCCTGGTCCTCTGCACCGGCGCCCGCGAACTGCTGCTGCCTTTTCCCGGCTGGACCCTCCCCGGCGTCACCGGCGCCGGCGGCCTGCAGGCGTTGGCCAAGGGCGGCCTGCCACTGGCCGGCCAGCGCCTGGTGGTGGCCGGCTCCGGCCCGCTGCTGCTGGCCAGCGCCGCCAGCGCCAGCCACTGCGGGGCGCGCCTGCTGCACGTCGCCGAACAGGCGCCGGCGAGAACCCTGGCCGCCTTCGCCGTACGCCTCCCGCGCTGGCCCGGCAAGCTGTGGCAGGCCGCCGGCCTGTTCGCCCGTAGCTACCGCGCCGACAGCTACGTGCTCGCCGCCCTCGGCGAGGAGCGCCTGGAAGCCGTGCGCCTGCGCGAAGGCGGTCGGGTCCGCGAGATCGCCTGCGAACGCCTGGCCTGCGGCTTCGGCCTGGTGCCCAACGTGCAACTCGGCCAGGCCCTCGGCTATCGCCTCGACGGCCCGGCGCTCGCCGTCGACGAATGGCAGGCCGGCAGCCTGCCCGACCACTACGCCGCCGGCGAATGCACCGGCTTCGGCGGCAGCGAACTGGCCCTGGTGGAAGGCACCATCGCCGGCCATGCCGCCGTCGACGAGCGCGACGCGGCTCGCCGCCTGTGGCCACGACGGCGACGCTGGCAGGGCTTCGCCGACACCCTGGCGCGACACTTCGCCCTGCGTGCCGAACTGCGTGAACTGGCGGAGGCGGATACCCTGGTCTGCCGTTGCGAAGACGTCCCCTTGGCCGCGCTGGCCGGGCATGCCGGCTGGACCGAGGCCAAGCTGCACAGCCGTTGCGGCATGGGCGCCTGCCAGGGGCGGATATGCGGCAGCGCCGCGCAATTCCTGTTCGGCTGGACGCCTCCGGCGCCGCGTCCGCCGTTCAGCCCGGCGCGCCTGGAGACCCTGGCCTGCTGGCAGGGCGACGCCGGCTAGCGACGCTCGGCGCGATACAGCCAGCCGAGGCCGGCCAGCGACAGCAGCAGGCCACCCAGCAGCATGGGTGTCAGCGGCTCGGCGAACATCCAGTGCGCCCATAGCAGGGTCAGCGCCGGGCTCAGGTACAGCGCCGCGCTGCCACCCTGTGCGGAAAGATGGCGCAGGCCCAGCCAGTACAGGCCGTAGCCGCCGAAGGTGGGCAGCAGCACCAGCCAGGCGAGCCCGAACAGGAATCCGCCGGACAGCGGCGGCCGCAGGCTACCCTCCGCCAGCGCCAGGCCGGCGAACGCCGGCAGCGCGGCGCCGATCTGCACGAACAGCACCACGGCCAGCGATCCCGGCGCATCGTCCCAGCGCTTCTGCAACAGGGTGGCCAGGGCCAGCGCCAGCATGCCCAGCAGCGGCAGGCCGTAGGCCCAGCCCGGCGCCCGCCCCAGCGCCAACGCCGCATGCCCGGCCCAGAGCACCCCGGCGACGCCCAGGGCGATCCCCGGCCACTGCCCCGGCCGCGTTCGCTGCCCCGGCAGGACCAGCGCCAGCAAGGCCACCAGCAGCGGCAACAGGTCGGCCATCAGCGCCGCCACGCCCGGCGAGACGCCGAGTTCGATGGCCTTGGCGATCGGCGCGATGTAGCCCGCGTAGGCCAACGCCCCGATCAGCGCCTGGCGCCGCCACTGGCGCGCCGACAACCGGCGCAGCCCGGCCCAGGCGAAGGGCAGCAGCAGCGCCAGGCAAACGGCGAAGCGCCAGAAGCTGGTGAGGAACACCGGCGCCTGTTCCATGGCATAGCGGTAGCCGACGAAGCCGGAACTCCAGGCCAGTACCATGCCCAGTTGCACGGCCAGCAGGCGGGTCGCCCCAGGCATCGCTCGCGGGGTGCAGGTGGTCGCGCGCATCGCTCGCCTCCGTCGGTCAGGTTCGAGTCGAGGCTAGGCGGCCTCCGCCGCTACTATCAAACGAAACTATCTGCACCAGTCATGCAGGAAATCGGAACCATGAGCGCCAACCTGGATATCGAGCTGCTGCGTACCTTCCATGCCATCCTGCGCTTCGGCCGCTTTCTCGCCGCGGCCAGCCACCTCAACCGCAGCCCCTCGGCGGTGAGCACCCACGTCCGGCGCCTGGAGGAACTGGCCGGCGGCCGGCTGTTCGAGCGCGACAACCAGTCGGTGCGGCTGACCCCGCTGGGGCAGCGGTTCCAGCGCCAGACCGCCGAGCTGCTGGAGACCCACGACCGCGTGCTCGCCGGGTTGCGCAGACGGGAAGAGCCGCTGCGGGTGCGCTTCGGCATTTCCGAGGAATACGCCGGCAAGCTGCTCGGCCGCCTCCTGCCACGCCTCGGCGCGGAACTGCCGGCGCTGGAGCTGGAGGTGCTCACCGACGCCAGCGGCAGGCTGGCCGGACGCCTGCGGCGCGGCCAGCTGGACCTCGCCCTGCTGGTGCAAGCGCAAGACGAAACCCCGTACGACGGGCACTCCCGCGAGATCGGCGGCACCCAGCCGGTGTGGGTCGCCGGCCACGGCCTGCGGATCGATCCGCAACGCCCGCTGCCGCTGGCCCTGCACGGCCAGGGTTGTCCCTATCGGCAGGCGCTGCTGGAAGCCCTCGGCGCGACGGGCCGGCGCTGGCGCACGGTGGTCAGCAGTCCCGGCGCGGCGGCGCTGGAAGCGGCCATCGAAGGCGGCCTGGCGATCGGCGTGATCGACCGTGCGCGGGTCGGCCCGACGATGCGCGTGCTGGGGCCGGCGGAGGGCTTCGCCGAACTGCCCGCCCACCGCATTCGCCTGGCCTTCGCCCCGGGAGAGCGGCCGCCGGCGCTGGAGCGCCTCGGCGAACTGATCGCCGAGGAGTTCCGGCTCTGAGCCGCTACAGCGCCGGGCGCTAGACCCGCAGGCGGTGGCCGTCTGTCAGTTTCCGGCAGCAGTCGCTCACTGCGCGGCGATGCTTTCCCGTTCACGCCACTCGCGCAGCAACGCCTGGCGCCGGCGCCGCCCTCGATGTGCGCGCCCTGCTGTCGCAGGGTGGCGATATCGCGGTAGAGGGTGCGCAGGCTGATCCCCAGTTCGCCGGCGAGCACATGCCCGGCCACCGGGTAACGGTGCCGGCGCAGAATCTGCAGCAGGTCGAGCAGGCGCTGGCTACGGGACAGGGCGCCGACTCACAGTTGCTCCAGGCAGTCGCGGGCGTGGTCGTCGAGGGGGACGAAGACCAGCAGGCGATCGCCGTTCTTCGGCGCCGACCACCAGTTGGTCTGCTGCAGTTCGAATTCGCCGCAGCGCGCATGACGGAAGCGCTTGAGCTGGTTTTCGATACCCATCACCTCGTTGCGCCGCCAGATCTCGCGGAACTCCGCCGAAGCCTCCAGGCAGCGCTGCAACTGCCGCTCCCACAGCGGATCGCCCATGCGCTCGACCATTGCCGCGCGGAAGAAGCCGACCATCCGCGGCAACGCCTCCTCGCGGTTGGCCATGCAGTAGCGCCAGCGCTCGTGGGTCAGCGCCAGGTAGATGCAGTTGCGGTCTTCCTCGGGGATCTCCGCCAGGTCGATGCCCACCAGCCGGCAATAGGCGCGGTTGTAGCCGCGGATGTCGAAACGGGCGTTCTGCACCATGGCCGGCAACGGGTCGAGGGCATCGAGGATGGCCTGGGTGGCGGCCGAGGGCTTCTCGCAGACCGCCCGCCGCGCCGAGGTCGGCGCGGCCAGCCCGGCGAGGTTGAACAGGTGGTGGGTTTCCGTCTCGTTGCACAGCAGGGCCCGGGCGATGGCTCCGATCACCTGCTCCGAAGCGCGTACCGCGCGGCCCTGCTCCAGCCAGGTGTACCAGGTCACGCCGACCCCGGCGAGCTGCGCCACCTCCTCGCGACGCAGGCCCGGCGTGCGTCGGCGGCCGAGGCGGGAAATGCCGACCCGCTGCGGCTCGATGCTTTCCCGCCGGCGGCGCAGGAAGGCCCCCAGCTGTTCGGCGCGGGACGGCTGCGCGGGGCTTTCCGCAGCGTGGCTGGCAGGGGCGTCGAGGGGCATGGCGAAGTCCTCCGAAGGGCAGACGGGTAGCGCCAATACCAGGATAAGCAAGAACTGGTACCGGGTTAGCCAGAAGCGCATGCTGCCAGCCCACTCCCTTCCGCACAAGGACTCCGCCCATGCCCAGCACCGTCTCGTCGTCGCGGCTCGGCCTCGCCGGGCTCTGCATCCTGCTGGCGGGGCAACTGTTGCCGATGATCGATTTCTCCATCGTCAACGTCGCCCTCGACGCCCTCGCCCATTCCCTCGGCGCCAGCGAAACCGAACTGGAACTGATCGTCGCCGTCTACGGCGTGGCCTTCGCCGTGTGCCTGGCGATGGGCGGCCGGCTTGGCGACAACTACGGCCGTCGCCGCCTGTTCGATCTCGGCGTCGCCCTGTTCGCCGTCGCCTCGTTGCTTTGCGGGCTGGCCGGTTCGGTCTGGCTGCTGTTGGTGGCGCGCGCCCTGCAGGGCGTCGGCGCGGCGCTGGTCGTGCCGCAGATTCTCGCCACCCTGCATGTCAGCCTCAGCGGCCACGCGCATTCCCGCGCGCTGGCCGCCTACGGCGCCATCGGCGGCCTGGCCTTCGTCGTCGGCCAGGTGCTCGGCGGCTTCCTGGTCTCCGCCGACATCGGCGGCCTCGGCTGGCGCAGCGTGTTCCTGATCAACCTGCCGATCTGCCTCGGCATTCTCCTTTGCAGCCGCCGCTGGGTACCGGAGACCCGCGCCGAGCATGCCGCCCGCGTCGACGCGCCGGGCACCCTGCTGCTCGCCGCGCTGATCCTCTGCCTGCTGCTGCCGCTGGCTCTCGGCCCATCGCTGCACTGGTCCTGGCCCTGCGCCCTGCTGCTGGCGGCGGCGGTGCCGCTGCTGGCCTGGCTGTGGCGCACCGAGCTGCGCCAGGAACGCCGCCAGGCCTGGCCGTTGCTGCCGCCGTCGCTGCTGCGCCTGCCGAGCATCCGCTTCGGCCTGTTGCTGGCGATCCTGTTCTTCGCCTGCTGGAGCGGCTTCATGTTCGCCCTTGCCCTGGCCCTGCAGGCCGGCGCCGGTCTCTCGCCGGTGCAGGCCGGCAATGCCTTCATCGCCCTCGGCGCCTCCTACTTCGTCTCGGCGCTGCTCACCGCCCGGGTGGCGGCGCGGATCGGCCCGGTACGCCTGCTGCTGCTCGGCTGCGTCATCCAGATGTGCGGCCTGCTCGGCCTGATGCTGACCCTGCAACGGGTCTGGCCGCAGCCGGGCATCCTCAACCTGGCGCCGGCGACCCTGGTGATCGGCTTCGGCCAGGCGTTCATCGTCAGCAGCTTCTTCCGCATCGGCCTCTCGGAGGTGCCGGCCGCCCAGGCCGGCGCCGGCAGCGCCATGCTCGCCACCGTCCAGCAGGCCTCCCTCGGCCTCGGCTCGGCGCTGCTCGGCGCGGTGTTCGCGCACAGGCTGGAGCGCCATGGCGACTACCTGGAAGCGACGCAGACGACCCTGGCCGTCGAGTTCGTCCTGATGACGCTGCTGCTCGGCGCCACCTGCCTCTTCTACCTGCGCCGCGTGCGCACGGTGCCATTGCGCTGCGACTCGCCGGGCAACTGAGGCGCGCGGCCGGGCCCTGTTCCCGGCCGCCGGCGCCCCGTATGCTGGCGCGGTCCCCCAGCCAGGCCTTCGCCCCGATGCACGACCTGCTCGCCGCCCCGCCCCCCGCCGACCTCGCCAGCCTGCTGGCCAGCCTGCGCCAGGTCGAGCCGCTGCTCGACGCCATGCCCGGCGTGGTGTTCTTCGTCAAGGACGAGCGCGCCCGCTACGTCCTGGTCAACCGCACCCTGGCACGCCGCTGCGGCGTGAAGGACAAGGCCGAACTGCTCGGCCGCAGCGCCGACGAGGTCTTCCCTTCCAGCCTCGGTCCGCTCTATGCCGAGCAGGATCGGCGCGTGCTGCGCGGCGGCGCGACGCTGGAGAACCAGTTGGAGCTGCACCTCTATCCCGGTCGCCAGCCGGGCTGGTGCCTGACCCACAAGCAGGCGCTGCGCGATGCCGACGGGGCGATCATCGGCATGGCCGGCATCTCCCACGACCTGCCGGCGGCGCAGTCGGCGCACCCGGCCTACGGCCGGCTGGCGGCGGTGGATGCGCATATCCGCGAGCACTACGACCAGCCGCTCAGCCTCGCCGATCTCACTGCCATCGCCGGGCTCTCGGTGGCGCAACTGGAGCGTCACTGCAAGCGCATCTTCCAGCTCACCCCACGGCAGATGATCCACAAGGCGCGGCTCGGCGCCGCCTCGCAACTGCTCGCCGGCGACGCGCCGATCACCGAGATCGCCCTGCGCTGCGGCTACACCGACCACAGCGCCTTCAGCCGCCAGTTCAAGGCGCTCACCGGACTCTCGCCGAGCCAGTACCGCGAGACCCATCGCCAGCCCCGAAAAGCGTAACGCCTCGCCCCGCCACGGGGCGGCGGTAGCAATCCTGCTCCCTTTTGTAACACCGCCGGCCGCGCCCGAGCGGGGCGCAGTCCGGCGCGGCATGGCACAGCGACGCGCCAGCCAAAGCGGTCGCGCTCCAGCGAAAGGTTTTTTATCGCCGTCGGACGAGGTTCTGGCACAGCCATTGCTCACTTAAAATATCGTATACGAAATCACAAATACGGGATTTGCCGCCCTCCCACTCAACCGCATCGCCAGAGGCCCCCATGAATACCAAGAAGACCCTTGCCCTAGCCATCACCGCTGCCCTGGGCTGTTCCCTCGCCGGTCTCGCCCAGGCCGACAAGCTCGACGACATCATCGAGTCCGGCAAGCTGCGCTGCGCCGTCACCCTGGACTTTCCGCCGATGGGCTCGCGCGATGCACAGAACAACCCGGTGGGCTTCGACGTCGATTACTGCAACGACCTGGCGAAGGCCCTGGACGTCAAGGCGGAGATCGTCGAGACGCCCTTTCCCGACCGCATCCCGGCGCTGGTGTCGGGTCGCGCCGACGTGATCGTCGCATCCACCTCGGACACCCTGGAGCGGGCCAAGACCATCGGCATGAGCATCCCCTACTTCGCCTTCGTCAAGGTGGTACTGACCCGCGAGGACACCGGCATCGCCAGCTACGAGGACCTCAAGGGCCGCCCGGTCGGCGGCACCGCCGGCACCTTCGAGGCGCTGGCCCTGGAGAAGGACAGCAAGGCCTGGGGCGACGCCAAGGGCAGCTTCCGCGCCTACCAGTCCGAGGCCGACACCGCCCTGGCGATCAGCCAGGGGCATATCGACGCCACGGTCGTCTCTTCCACCGTCGCCGCCTCGTGGATCAAGTCGGGCAAGTACAAGGGCCTGAAGATCGCCGGCGACGCGCCCTATGACATCGACTACGTGGCCCTCGGCGCCAAGCGCAACGAATACGGCCTGCTCAACTACCTGAACCTGTTCATCAACCAGCAGGTGCGCACCGGCCGCTACGCCGAGCTGGCGCAGAAATGGGTCGGCGGCACGGCGCCGGAGCTGACCACCAGCGCGGTCTACCGCTGAAGCCGAGGGCGCGGTCCGCCGCCGGGCCGCGCCGTTTCCCCCCGTCCTGGATGCGCCGATGAAGCACGCACACCTCATCGTTCCCCGTACCCTGGTCGCCGGCAGCGCGTCCGGCGAACTGCTGTACGCACCGACCGGCCTGAGCTTCTGGGGCGGCGTCGACCCGCGCAGCGCGGAAGTGATCGACCGTCACCACCCGCTCAGCGGCCGCCATCTACACGGCAGGCTGCTGGCGATTCCCGGTGGGCGCGGCTCCTGTACCGGCAGCAGCGTACTGCTGGAACTGATCCTCGGCGGACGTGCGCCGGCGGCGATCCTCCTGCGCGAACCGGACGAAATCCTCGCCCTCGGCGCGATCGTCGCCGAGGAACTGTTCGGCCGCTCGCTACCCATCGCCTGTCTCGGCGAGCGCTTCGACGAACTCGCCGCCTATCCCTGGGCGCGCCTGGCCGACGGACGCCTGGAACTCCACCGCGATGCCCCGCCGCCGCTGGAGGCCCGACCCGCTGAAGCGCTGGCGACCGATGCCGGCCCGCGACTGGACGCCTTCGACCAGGCCCTGCTCGCCGGCGAACACGGCGAAGCCGCACGCCTGGCGATGCGCATCGTCCTGCGCATGGCGGCGTTGCAGGGCGCGCAACGGCTGATCGACATCCAGCGCGCGCACATCGACGCTTGCATCTACACCGGCCCGGCCGGCCTGCGTTTCGCCGAGACCCTGCGCGACCTCGGTGCCCGGGTGCGGGTACCGACCACCCTCAACGCCATCTCCGTGGACCAGCGCCGTTGGCGCGAACAGGGCGTACCCGCCGCCCTCGGCGAGCCAGCCGCGGCCCTGGCCCGGGCCTATCTCGACATGGGCGCGCAGCCCAGCTTCACCTGCGCGCCCTACCTGCTCGACGACAGCGCGCGGGCCGGCGAACAGATCGTCTGGGCCGAGTCCAACGCGGTGCTCTTCGCCAACAGCGTGCTCGGCGCACGCACCAACAAGTACGCCGACTTCATGGATATCTGCTGCGCCCTCACCGGTCGCGCGCCGCTGGCCGGCTGTCACCTCGACGAGCAGCGCCAGGCGCGGGTACTGATCGAAGTGGAAGACCTCGGCAGCGTCGACGATGCCTTCTACCCGACCCTCGGCTACCTCTGCGGCCTGCTCTGCGACGGACAGATCCCGGCGATCGACGGCCTGCGGCAGCGGCAGCCGGACCACGACGCGCTCAAGGCCTTCGGCGCGGCGCTGGGCACCAGTTCCTCGGTGCCGATGTTCCACGTCATCGGCGTCACCCCGGAAGCCCCTGACCTGGCCAGCGCCTTCGGCGGCCGCGCGCCGCGGCGGACCCTGCGGGTCGGACGCGAGCGCCTGCGCGACGCCTGGCGCGAGCTGGACAGCGCCGGCGAGACGCGGATCGACCTGGTGGCGCTGGGCAACCCGCACTTCTCCGCCAGCGAATTCACCCAGCTCGCCGCGCTCTGCCACGGCCGCCGCAGACACCCGGAGGTAGCGCTGGTGATCACCAGCAGCCGGCAGGTCGTCGCCCAGGCCGAAGCGGCCGGGCACCTGGCGACGCTGCAGGCGTTCGGCGCGCGGCTGGTCACCGACACCTGCTGGTGCATGCTCGACGAACCGCTGGTGCCGCCGGGCGCGCGCACCCTGATGACCAACTCCGCCAAGTATGCCCACTACGCCCCCGGACTGGTCGGCCGCCAGGTGCGCTTCGCCGGCCTCGCCGGCTGCGTCGAGGCCGCCGTCGGCGGGCGGGCCCCCGCCGGGCTGCCCGCCTGGTTGAGCGAGGACTGCTGATGTTCGACTACACCTTCCACTGGCGCTCGGCGTTCAACGCCCTGCCGGAGATGCTCGCCGGCAGCCTGGTGACGCTCCAGGTCACCGCGCTGTCGATGCTCTTCGGCATCCTCATCGCCCTGCTCCTGGCCTTCGCCCGGCTCGGCGGTAACCGCCCGCTGCGCGCCGCCGCCGGAGCCTGGATCTCCATCGCGCGGAATACCCCGGCGCTGTTCCAGATCTACATCCTCTACTTCGGCCTGGGCTCCTTCGGCCTGCACGTCAGTTCCTGGTTCGCCCTGCTCGCCGGGGTCACCTTCAACAACGCCGGCTACCTCGCCGAGACCTTCCGCGGCGGCCTCCAGGCGGTGCCCGAGACCCAGTTGCGGGCGGCCCGCTCGCTAGGCATGAGCGCGCCGCAGGCCTATCGCCTGGTGGTGATCCCGCAGCTGCTGCGGGTGGTGTTCTACCCGCTGACCAACCAGTTGGTCTGGGCCATGCTGATGACCTCCCTCGGCGTGGTGGTGGGCCTGACCGACGACCTCACCGGCGTCACCCAGGCACTCAACGTCAAGACCTTCCGCACCTTCGAATACTTCGCCCTGGCCGCCGTCCTCTACTTCGCCATGGCCAAGCTGCTGGTGCTGGCCGCCCGCCTGCTGGGCTGGCGCCTGTTCCGTTACTGAGGGGAATGCCGTGTTCACCACCAGCCTCACCGCCAACGACCTGCTGTTCCTCCTGCAAGGCGCCTGGACCACCCTCGCCATCACCGCCATGGCGATGCTGATCGGCACCCTGCTGGGTGTCGTCTTCGGCCTGCTCCGCGCCCTGCTGCCACGCGCCAGCCTGCCGCTGGCGGCGCTGCTCGACGTATTCCGCAGCGTGCCGCTGCTGATCCAGTTCGTCCTGCTCAATTCCTTCAAGAGCATCCTCGGCCTCGACTGGAGCGCCTTCGCCGTGGCCTGCCTGGTGCTCGGCGTGTACGCCGCCGCCTACTGCACCGAGGTGGTCCGCGGCGGCGTCCTCTCGGTACCGCCGAGCGTGCGCCGGGCGGCGCGTTCCCTGGGCCTGAGCTATCGCCAGGACCTGTTCCACATCGTCCTGCCGATGGCCGCCCGGGTGGCCTTCCCCGGTTGGGTCAACCTGACCCTGTCGGTGATGAAGGACACCTCGCTGGTGCTCTGGATCGGCATCGTCGAACTGCTGCGCGCCTCGCAGACCATCGTCACGCGCATCCAGGAACCGCTCTTCGTGCTCTGCATCGCGGGGCTCGTCTATTACCTCATGAGCTGGGTGGTCGCGCGACTCGGCGCCCGGCTGGAACGGAGATGGCAGCAATGATCGAGATCAGCGACGTGCACAAGGCCTACGGCCAGTTCGAGGTGGTCAAGGGTGTCGACCTGAGGGTGGACAAGGGCGAGGTGCTGTCGATCATCGGCGGCTCCGGTTCCGGCAAGTCGACCCTGCTGATGTGCATCAACGGCCTGGAGCCGATCCAGCGCGGCAGCATCCGCGTCGACGGCATCGACGTGCATGCCCGCGGTACCGACCTCAACCGCCTGCGGCGGAAGATCGGCATCGTCTTCCAGCAGTGGAACGCCTTCCCCCACCTGACCGTGCTGGAAAACGTCATGCTCGCGCCGCGCAAGGTGCTCGGCAAGAGCCGCGCCGAAGCCGAGGCGATGGCGCTGAAGCAACTCACCCACGTCGGTCTCGGCGACAAGCTCAAGGTCTTCCCCCAGCGCCTTTCCGGCGGCCAGCAACAGCGCATGGCGATCGCCCGGGCGCTGGCGATGTCGCCGGACTACATGCTGTTCGACGAAGCCACCTCGGCGCTCGACCCGCAGTTGGTCGGCGAGGTGCTGGACACCATGCGCCTGCTCGCCGAGGAAGGCATGACCATGGTCCTGGTCACCCACGAGATCCGCTTCGCCCGCGACGTGTCCGACCGGGTGGCGTTCTTCCGCAATGGCCTGGTCCACGAGATCGGTACCCCCGACCAGGTGATCGGCAACCCGCAGCGGCCGGAGACGGTGGAATTCCTCCGCTCGGTGCTCTGAGCCCGCCCCCGCACAGGAGATAGCCATGCGTTCGCAGCGGATCGTCCACATCGTCAGTTGCCATGCCGAAGGCGAGGTCGGCGACGTGATCGTCGGCGGCGTCGCCGCGCCGCCCGGCGCCACCCTCTGGGAACAGTCGCGCTGGATCGCCAGAGACCAGGACCTGCGCAACTTCGTCCTCAACGAACCGCGCGGCGGAGTGTTCCGCCACGCCAATCTGCTGGTGCCGGCCAAGGACCCGCGCGCGCAGATGGGCTGGATCATAATGGAGCCGGCCGACACCCCGCCGATGTCCGGTTCCAATTCGCTGTGCGTGGCCACCGTACTGCTCGACAGCGGCATCCTGCCGATGCGCGAACCGCTGACCCGGCTGCTGCTGGAAGCGCCGGGCGGGCTGATCGAGGCCCGCGCGGAATGCCGCGACGGCAAGGCCGAGCGGGTGGAAATCCGCAACGTGCCGTCGTTCGCCGACCGCCTCGACGCCTGGATCGAAGTCGAGGGCCTCGGCTCGCTACAGGTCGACACCGCCTACGGCGGCGACAGCTTCGTCATCGCCGACGCCCGGCGCCTGGGCTTCGCCCTGCGCGCCGACGAGGCCGCCGAGCTGGTCGCCACCGGCTTGAAGATCACCCACGCGGCCAACGAACAACTGGGCTTCCGCCACCCGACCAACCCGGACTGGGACCATCTGTCCTTCTGCCAGCTGGCCGCGCCGCCGGAGCGCCGCGACGGTGTCCTCGGCGCGAGCAACGCGGTGGTCATCCGCCCCGGCAAGATCGACCGCTCGCCCTGCGGCACCGGCTGCTCGGCGCGGATGGCGGTGCTCCAGGCGAAAGGCCAGCTGCGGGTCGGCGAACGCTTCGTCGGGCGCTCCATCATCGGTTCGGAATTCCACTGCCACATCGAGTCGCTGACCGAACTCGGCGGCCGTCCGGCGATCCTCCCGTGCCTGTCCGGGCGGGCCTGGATCACCGGCATCCACCAGTACCTGCTCGACCCGGACGATCCCTGGCCGCAAGGCTATCGGCTGTCCGACACCTGGCCCGGCGGCCACTGCTGACCACCCCGCCCGACCGCAGGCAGCGGCCGGGCGGAAACCGATCCGGCGCGTACCGGATCGCCCACGACGGCGAACGCTGCCGTCGCCCTGTGACTCGGACCGCAGCGGTCCGATTGAATTCGTATACGAAATACGAACAAAGGAGAAGCCATGAGCAAGCACGTCAACTGGAGCGGCGTATTCCCCGCGGTCACCACCCAATTCAACGCCGATTTCTCGGTGAACCTGGAGGAAACCCACACGGTCATCTCCAACCTGGTGCGCGACGGCGTGTCCGGGCTGGTGGTATGCGGCAGCGTCGGCGAGAACACCTCGCTGACCATCGAGGAGAAGATGGCCGTCACGGAGGTCGCCAAGGATGCCTCCGGCGGCCGCGTGCCGGTGATCTGCGGGATCGCCGAGTTCACCAGCGCCGGCGCGGCGAAGGTGGCCAAGGCGGTGGAGCGGGTCGGCGTCGACGGCATCATGGTGATGCCGGCGCTGGTCTATTCCTCCAAGCCGCACGAGACCGCCGAGCATTTCCGCAGCGTGGCCAGCGGCACCGACCTGCCGGTGATGGTCTACAACAACCCGCCGATCTACCGGAACGACGTCACCCCGGACATCCTGGTTTCCCTGGCCGACTGCGAGAACATCGTCTGCTTCAAGGACAGCTCCGGCGACACCCGCCGCTTCATCGACGTACGCAACCAGGTGGGCGAGCGCTTCATCCTCTTCGCCGGCCTCGACGACGTGGTCCTGGAAAGCGTGGCGGTGGGTGCCCAGGGCTGGATCTCGGGAATGTCCAACGTGTTCCCGAAGGAAGGCGAGACCATCTTCCGCCTGGCCAGGGCCGGGCGCTTCGCCGAGGCGATGCCGATCTACGAGTGGCTGATGCCGATCCTCCATCTCGACGCCCGTCCCGACCTGGTGCAGTGCATCAAGCTCTGCGAGCAACTCGCCGGTCGCGGCAGCGCCCTCACCCGTCCACCGCGCCTGGCCCTGCGCGGCGCCGATCGCGAGCACGTCGAGCGGATCATGGCCAAGGCCCTCGCCAGCCGGCCGGCGCTGCCGGACGTCGGCTTGTAGCCGACGCCCCGCCCTCGCCGCCTCGCTCCCCGGGGAGCGGCCGGCGAGGGCCAGCGGCAGAGCATTCCGTCCACCGTCCCCTGGGAGGCCCCATGCCCAGCATCCTCGGTCACAACTATGTCGGCGGCGCTCGCAGCGCCGCCGGCAACCTCATCCTGCGCAGCCTCGACGCCGACAGCGGCGAAGCGCTGCCCTACGCCTTCGTCCAGGCCACCGAGGCGGAGGTCGACGCCGCCGCCCGCGCCGCCGAACGCGCCTATCCACACTACCGGCAACTGTCCGCCACGCGCCGCGCCGGATTCCTCGAGGCGATCGCCTCGCGCCTCGACGCCCTGGGCGACGACTTCGTCGCCCTGGTCCGTCGCGAGACCGCGCTGCCCGCCGCACGTATCGAGGGCGAACGGATACGTACCGCCAACCAGTTGCGGCTGTTCGCCGAAGTCCTGCGGCGTGGCGACTTCCACGGCGCGCGCATCGACCGTGGACAACCCGGGCGTACCCCGCCGCGCCCCGACCTGCGCCAGTGGCGAATCGGTCTCGGCCCGGTGGCGGTGTTCGGTGCCAGCAACTTCCCGCTGGCCTTTTCCACCGCCGGCGGCGACAGCGCCGCCGCCCTGGCCGCCGGCTGCCCGGTGGTGGTCAAGGCACACGGCGGACACATGGCCACAGCCGAATGCGTGGCCGACGCGATCCTCCAGGCGGCGGCCGACAGCGGCATGCCGGCCGGGGTATTCAACATGGTCTACGGCAGCGGCGTCGGCGAGGCGCTGGTGCGCCATCCGGCCATCCGCGCGGTCGGCTTCACCGGTTCGCTCAAGGGCGGGCGCGCACTGTGCGACCTGGCAGCGGCGCGGCCGCAGCCGATCCCGGTGTTCGCCGAGATGAGCAGCATCAATCCGCTGGTGGTGCTCCCCGAAGCCCTGCGCCGGCGCGGCCGGCAGGTGGCGGAGGAGCTGGCCGCCTCGGTGACGCTCGGCTGCGGCCAGTTCTGCACCAAGCCGGGCCTGGTGCTTGGCCTGCGCTCCCCCGGCTTCGACGCCTTCGTCGCGGCCCTGGGCGAGGCACTGGCCGCCAGGCCGGCACAGAGCATGCTCAACGCCGGCACCTTGCGCAGCTATGTCGAAGGACTGCAACGCCTGGAGCGCCACCCCGGCATCCGGCGCCTGGCCGGCGCGCCACAGGAAGGGCGGCAGGCCCATCCGCAGTTGTTCAAGGCCGACGTGGGCCTGTTGCTGGAAGGCGACGAACTGCTCCAGGAAGAGGTGTTCGGCCCGGCCACCGTGGTCGTCGAGGCGGCCGACGAGGAACAGCTTGCCCGCGCGCTGGACAACCTGCACGGCCAGTTGTCGGCGACCCTGATCGGCGAAGCGGACGACCTCGCGGCGTTCGCCGGGCTGGTCCCGCTGCTCGAACGCAAGGCCGGGCGCCTGCTATTCAACGGCTATCCGACCGGCGTCGAGGTGTGCGACGCCATGGTCCACGGCGGCCCCTACCCGGCCACCTCCGACGCTCGCGGCACCTCGGTGGGAACCCTGGCCATCGAGCGTTTCCTGCGCCCGCTGTGCTACCAGGACTACCCCGACAGCCTGCTCCCGGACGCCCTGAAGAACGCCAACCCGCTGGGCCTGCTGCGCCTGGTCGATGGCCGGAGCACGCGCGAGGCGCTGGATTGAGCACGCCTGGGAGCCTGGATGGCGGATAGCGCCGTTGGCGCTATCCGCCCTACGCAGTCGTCCTCGTTGCGCCACGCTGTCCGGTCGGCCCCTCGCCTTGCGCTCACTCCAGCAACGCCAGCAGCTCCCGGTGCAACGCCTCGGGAATCGTCACACCGTCCCTGGCGCTGCGTTCGCGCGCTTCGAAGCGTCGCTGCGAGGGCAAGCGCGCGCCCTGTTCGACGATGCCTTCGAACAGCGTCTCGGCGCGCGCCAGGTGCTCCTCCGCCGAGGCGCCGAGCATGCGCCGCGGATCGATGGCGATCAGCAGTTCGCCACCGTAGGGAGAAGAACGGCTGCCCTCGTCGTAGGCCAGCGACTCGGCACTGGTCAGGTCGCCGATCAGCGGACCGGCGAGCAGTTCGACCATCGCCGCCAGGGCCGAGCCCTTGTGCCCGCCGAAAGTGAGCATGGCGCCTCGCAACGCGGCGCTGGCATCGGTGGTCGGCTCGCCCTGCTCGTCCACCCCCCAGCCCAGCGGGATCGGCTTGCCGGCGCGTTCGTGCAACTGGATCTCGCCACGCGCCACGGCGCTGGTGGCGAAGTCGAAGACGAACGGCGGGCCGTCCGGACGCGGCCAGCCAAAGGCGATCGGGTTGGTGCCGAAGATCGGCTTGCGTCCGCCCGCCGGCGCCACCCAGGCATGACTCGGCGTGGTCGCCAGGGCCACCAGGCCCGCCTCGGTGAGTGCCTCGACCTCAACCCATAGCGCGGAGAAATGCACACAGCGGTTTACCGCCATCGCCGCGATACCCTGGCTGCGGGCCTTCTCCAGCAGATGCGGCAGCCCCAGCCGGAATGCGCACTGGGAGAACCCGCCATGGGCGTCGACCCGCAGCAGGCCGGGAGCGATGTCGTGCAGTTCCGGCTCGGCGTCGGCGGATACCTTGCCGGCCTTCAGGGTGGCGATGCAGCCGAGCAACCGCCAGATACCGTGGGACGCGCATTCGTCACGCTCCCCCGCCACCAGGGTATCGGCCACCGCCTGTACATGGGCTTCGCTGAAAGCGTGCCGGCGCAGGATGCGCACGGCCAGCTCGCGGACCTCGTCCAGCGTCATTCGGATCACGGGCTTCTCCTTGTTCGACCAATCCCTAGGGTGGCCTGCCGCGACAGCCTTCTCTTGACCTCAATCGACCCGGAGCATGCCGAAAACGGCACAACCGGCTCGAGCACATCGAAAACTTACAGAAAATTCCTAGCAATCATGTAAGGCAATTCCAAATAGCCCCGCAGCCCCTCAAGAAACCCTTCCGCGCCCCGCTACAGGACCAAGCACCTTCCCACAGCCCGGTCGGAGACCACCCCATGCTTCTTCGTCGTATCGCCATCACCCCACGCGCCGTCATCGGCTTCGCCATCCTCGCCTCGCTGCTGGTGGCGCTCGGCCTCTTCGCGCACAACCGCATGGGTTCGCTGAACCGCGCCGCCAAGGATATCGGCGAGGTCTGGCTGCCCAGCGTCGAAGCCTCGGCCCAGCTCAGCGGCCTGATGAGCGAACTGCGCCTCGGCGAGATGAACCACGTGCTGCTGCACGACGCCACGCGCATGCGCCAGCAGGAACAACGGATGGACGAGGTCATCGCTACCCTCGCCAGGGTGGAAAGGGAATACCGCCCCTTGCTGGTCCTGGACGAGGAGCGCGCGTTGCTCGACCAGTTCGTCCAGCGCCAGCAGGAATACCTCGAAGGACACGCCGCCCTGCTCGCGCTGTCCCGTGACAACCGTACCGACGAAGCCAGCGTGCTGATGGGCGGGGCCCAGTTGCAGCGCTACGAGCAGGTGCAGCGGACCCTGAAGCAACTCATCGCCCTAGACCGCGAGGCCGCCCGCGCCTCCACCGCCGAAGCCGCCGATGTCTACTCCCGGGCCTCCACCGCGATCCTCGCGGTGCTGCTGGTGGCCCTGGCGGCCAGCGTGACGATCGCCTGGCTGCTGACCCGCAGCATCGTCGTGCCGATCCGCCAGGCGGTGTCCTGCGCCGACCGCATCGCGGCCCGCGACCTGACCGGCGAGATCGCCAGCGACGGCGACGACGAGCCGGCGCAACTGATGAAGGCCATGCGCAGCATGCAGGCCAGCCTGCACGACACCATCGAGCAGATCGGCGATTCCGCCGCGCTGCTGGCCGCCGCTGCCGAGCAACTGAACGCGGTGACCGAGGAAGGCAACCGGTCGCTGGCCCGGCAGAACGATGAGATCGAGATGGCCGCCACCGCGGTCAACGAAATGAGCGCGGCGGTCGAGGAGGTCGCGCGCAACGCCAGCTCCACCGCCGAGGCCTCCAGTCTCTCGGAACGGGCCGCCGGCAACGGCCGCGCACGGGTCGAACAGACCGTCCGCTCGATCCGTCAGATGAACGCCGAGATCGGCCAGACCGCGCGCCTGGTGGAAGGCCTGGCCAGCCAGGCGCAGGACATCGGCAAGGTGCTCGACGTGATCCGCGCCATCGCCGAGCAGACCAACCTCCTCGCCCTCAATGCCGCCATCGAGGCCGCCCGCGCCGGCGAGCAGGGCCGCGGATTCGCGGTGGTCGCCGACGAAGTGCGCGCCCTCGCCCACCGCACCCAGCAATCGACCCATGAGATCGAAGGCATGATCGCCAGCGTCCGCGAGGGCACCGACACCGCGGTGTCCGCGATGCGCGAGAACGACCAGCGCGCCCGGCAGATGCTCGACGAGGCCGAGGCCGCCGACCACGCCCTAGGCGAGATCGCCGAGCACGCCACGCGGATCAACGAGCGCACCCTGGTGATCGCCAGCGCTGCCGAAGAGCAGGCCCACGTCGCCCGCGAGGTCGACCGCAACCTGGTGAACATCC
>NZ_KV800309.1:168367-174670 GCF_001810205.1 Pseudomonas sp. HMSC076A11
CGAGGTCGACCGCAACCTGGTGAACATCCGCGACGTTGCCGTGCAGACCACCCAGGGCGCCGAGCAGACCCGCGGCGCCAGCCACGAGCTGTCGCGCCTGGCCAACGACCTCAAGGGCATGATCGGTCGCTTCGTGGTCTGACCCGCAGGCGAGCTAGGGCGTCGCGCGGCGCAGCACCAACTGCCCGCCGTCGCCCTTCTGCACCCGGTAGTCGCCCTCGCCCTGGCGACCGAGGAGCATCAGGGTCAGGCCGCCGCGTTCGAGCAGCGCGATCCCGGCCGGGGTAGGCCTCCAGGCGCGCGGCTCGCTGGGCAGCCAGCGCGTGAGGCAGGCGGTATCGCCGCCCAGGTCGTAGCCACTGGCTTCCGCCACTTCGCTGTCGCGCAGCTCCAGGTGGCAGATCGCGGGCGCCTCGTCCTGCTGCAGGGTCCATTGCCCGGCGAGATCGGAAGCGCTGAGAAGAATCAGACTGCTGGCCATACTGATACCTGTGCTGAAAAAACCGCAGAGCAAGCAAACCATCCTGGAGAGCTTCGCGCTTGCCGACATCGAGAGATCTCCTTCAAGCCTGGAACATCGGATAACACGGCGAACGCCGCCCGCCATCCTCGCTTCGAACGCCAGCGCGCGCCAGGCGCCGCGGGCCTCCGTTCGTCCGCCGGGCCGCCGGCCCACGGGCGCGCCACAGTTCACAACTTCGCTCCTGTGGAAGACACCTATCAATTCGAACAGTGCCCGGCCGGCCGAAGGGCCGCGGTTCGTACCGCCGCACCGAACCGCGCCCGTGTCAGCGCGTCAGACGACGATGTCGGCCTGGGTCGCCTGGCCGATCAGATTGATCGCGAAATCGGCATGGGCGTCCCCGCTGAAGTCGATCGCCAGGCTGCCGGCCTTGCTCGCCGCGTCGTAGGACAGGATCGCCTGGCCGGCCTTGCCGGCGAAGGCGTCGACGTATTGCAGCACCAGCCCGCCGTTGACGAAGGCATCCAGCCCGGACAGGTCGATCTTGTCCTGGCCGCTGACGAAGTCGCGCAGGGTATCCGGCGCCGCCGCGGAGGACTCGGCGATATCGCCGTAGACGAAGGTGTCGGCCCCCGCGCCGCCCCACAACTGGTCCGCGCCGAGGCCGCCGTAGAGGATGTCGTTGCCGGCGCCGCCCTTGAGCACGTTGGCCACGTCGTTGCCGATCAACAGGTCGCTACCCGAGCCGCCGATGGCGTTTTCCACGGTGACCCCGGCAGCGATCGACACATTGCCCTTCAACCCGCCGACATCGGACAGCGCCTTCTCGTTGAGGTTGATCTTCTGGTTCTGGCTGAAGCCGGAGAAGTCCAGGGTGTCGTTGCCGCCGGCGTCCCACACCGAGAACACCAGCTTGGAACTGGACGAGGTGGCGCTGTAGAAGTCGCGCTCGGTGTTGGAGTTGAAGCCGTACACCGTGTCGCCGGTGCGGGGGGTCAGGTTGGCCCCGTAGAGCTTCTGGATCGCCGCGATGTCGTCCAGCAGCGGTGCCGAGGAATAGGCGCCCTTGAAGTCCTGGCCGGTGTTCTGCTCTTCCCAGTAGCTCATCACCGAATAGGCGCGGGTGTCCTCGGCGTAGGTAGCGTCGGCGTAGGTGGGATCGCCCTCGCCGGCGTTGTAGTCGCCGGGGTGGCTCAGGCCCAGGGTATGGCCGATCTCGTGGGTCAGGGTCTGGCGTCCGTAGTTGCCGTTGGCCGGATTGACGTTGGCGCTGTAGCTGCTGTTGATCAGGTACCAGGATTGCCCCTTGAGCGCATCCGGTACATCCGGCAGGAAGGCGAACGCCGCACCGCCGACACTACTGCTGAAGTTGCCGAAGGTCAGGTCGCCCTGGTCGCCCTGGCCGGCGTCGACGAAGTGGATATTGGTGACGTCCGACCAGGATTGCAGCGACAACTTGGCCTGGGCCTGCTGCTGCGCGGAAAAGGCGCTGAACTTGCCCAGCGAGTAGATATCGCTGACATACTTCCACGGCGTATTGAAGAAGTCGTTCGGTTTGGTCAGGAACGAATAGGACAGGGTCAGCACCGAGTCGCCCGGCGCTTTCTGCCAAGACGCCTGTTCGCGGAGGATCTGCTCCGCCGCCTGGTCGACGGTATAGGACGGATGGCCATTGACCAATTCGTCCCCGCCCCGCGCATAGGCATGCAGGAAGTTGTCTACCTGGGTATACGCATCGCTACGACCTTTCAATGCAAGAGAATTGCTGGACATTGTCATATCCCTTTAAGTTGTAAAGGAAATAACTCGGATACAATTATCGGATGGATAATTGCAGTTATCGGCCAGATCAGGCCGAAGTCCAAACTGACACAGCTCATTTTCCAATGTCCACAGGTTTCATGAAAAAAATTAAGCTGCACTTAAAGCATATGCACGAACGAATTCCGCATATATGAAATCATGCAGGAAAGATAAACTACCGAAGACACTGGAATATTATAAAAACCGTTTCATATAAATAGCGCCTTATTGAAAAAACAATTCCATGCGTATTGTTCGACCTCTGTCGACCCGCCCGGGACATCGACTTCACGCCAGGCGAACAATTGCCTGCACGTCCTTCGCGGTCTCAATTGAGCGCGCTCCGGTTTTCCTCCGTATCGGTCTTCGACAGGGTGTGCAGCGGCGCCGGGCAATCCGTCGTCGCGCAGTCGCGGCGGCGCGCCGGCGTCTCGCCGGAAACGAAGTTCGCCGCCACCAGTTCCAGGTCGGCTTCGTCCAGCACCCCGGCGTAGAAACGCAGGCGTGCCCAGGCCGTGAGGTAGTCGTACTTGGCCTTGGACAGCTCGTTCATCGCGCTGTACAGCGCCTGCTCGGCGTTCAGCAGGTCGAGGTTGACCCGCACCCCGGCGGCGATGCTCTTGCGCGTGGCCATCACCAGCGTCCGCGCCGAATCCACGGTCATCTCGTAGGCGCGGATCTTCGCCGCGCTGCTGCTGCTCTGGTTGTACATCTTGCGCACCTGGTTGAGGGTCTCGCGGACCTTGTCGTCCAGGTCGTAATGGCTCTTCTCCATGCGATGCGTGGCCTGGCGCGTCGCCGCCAGGGTCTCGCCGCCGGAGAACAGCGGAACGCTCAACTGGATGCCGACGCTGTCGGTCTCGTAGCGCTGGTTGTAGGTGTTCTCCGAACCGGACTTGGACTTGCCGGTGCTGGCGTACAGGCCCAGGCGCGGCAGGAAGTCGGCGCGGTTCTGCTCGACCTCGTAGCGGGCCACGTCCACCGCGTGGCGCAGCGAGGCCAGCTCGGGATTCTCGGCCAGCGCCAGGTCGCGCCAGGCGGTGTAGCTGGCGGGGCTCAGCGGGCGCACCTGGAAGCGTTCGCCGAGCGGCGCCAGGTCGGCGATCTCCAGCGGCGCCCCGACCAGCCGCTCCAGCTCGCGCAGGGCGGCATCCTGGCTGTCCCGCGCCTCGATTTCCTGGGCCTGGGCCAGGTTGAAGCGGGCCTGGGTCTCCAGGGTGTCGGTGCGGGTGCCGTTGCCGCGCTCGAACTGGCGCTGGTTGAGCTGGAACTGCTCGCGGTAGGAGCGTTTCTGCGCCCGCGCCAGTTCGATCTGGTCCTGGGCCAGCAGCGCGCCGGTATAGGCTTCCAGGACCCGGACCAGCAGTTCCTGGCTCTGGCTGCGGAAGCGCTCGTCGGACAACAGCGCCTGGGCCACGCCCTTGCGGTAGCGGCTGAAGGCCTCGTAGTCGAACAACGGCTGTTGCAGGCTGAGGGTGGAGACGTAGCTGTCGTAGTCGCGGTCTTCCTTGAAATCGCCGCGGGTGGTGGCCTGGGTCACATCGGACCAGCTGCGCCCACGGTTGTAGCTGTACACCAGGCGCGGCAGCAGCGCCGCGCGGCCGAGCGCACGGTATTGCCTGCCGGCCTCGTGCTCCTGGATCGCGGCCTGGAACTGCGGGTCGTTCTCCAGGGCCAGGTGATAGCCGTCCAGCAGGCCGAGGGCGAAGGCGTCCTCGCGCAGCAGCAACAGGAAGGCGCCGAACAGCCAGGTCATCAGGCGGCGCATGGTCATCGGTCAGTTCTCCGCCAGCGCCACGTGGGCGCGGTCGAACAGGGGCTTGAACAGGTAATTGAGCAGCGAGCGCTCGCCGGTGCGGACGAACACCTGCACCGCCATCCCCGGGCGGATCTGCAGGCCCTTCAGCTTGCCCATCGCGGCCGCGTCGACCTGGGCGCGCAGCGCGTAGTAGGGCTGCTTGTTCTGCTCGTCGAGCAGGCGGTCGGCGCTGACCATGGTCACCTCGCCGGTGACCCGCGGGGTCTTGCTCTGGTTGAAGGCGGTGAACAGCATCTCCACCGGCAGCCCGCTGTGGATCCGGTCGACCAGGTTCACCGCGAGCTGGCCCTCCACTTCCAGGCTGTCGCTGTTGGGCACGATGTACATCAGCAATTCGCCGGGGCCGATCACCCCGCCATCGGTGAACACCTTCAAGCCGGCCACGTAGCCGCTGACCGGCGCGCGGATCTCGGCGTGGCGCAGTTCGTAGCGCGCCGAGGACAGCTCCTCCCAGAGCGTCCGCGCATTGACCTGGGTTTCCGCCAGCTGCCCGTTGACTTCCTTGCGGTACTCCTCCTCGCGTTGGGCGATGCGCATCTGCGCCTCGGCGATGCTCTGGCGGATCTGCCCGAAGCGACCGCTGCTCTCCGATAGCCGGGCGTTCACCTCGGCCAGTTGGCGCTCCTGTTCGAGCAACTGGTTGCGCGGCATGTAGCCTTCCTCGGCGAGGTCGCGCGCACCGCTCAACTGGCTGTTCAACAGGCGTTGTTGCAGGCGCTGGTTGCCCTCGGTCTGGCGCAACCCTTCGAGCTGGGCGCGCAGCCCCTCGATGTTCGCCCGCAATGCGGAGAGTTCGTTGGCCAGCGCGGTCTGGCGGCTGTGCAGCAACTGCCGCTGCAACTCCAGGCGCTCGCCGAGGGTCGGCAGCGGGGCCTGCTCGGCCAGCCCCGCGGGCATCTCCAGGGTCCGCCGGCCGTCGTATTCGGCCTGCAGGCGCGCCTGGTTGAGCCGCGCGTTGGCGTACCGGTTGAGCAGCGAATCGACGTTGGCCCGGGCCTGGGTCGGTTCCATGCGGATCAGCGGCTCGCCCGCCTCCACATGCTGGCCGTCGCGCACCAGGATGTGCTTGACCACCCCGCCCAGCGGATGCTGCACCGACTTGCGCTGGCCGGAGATGATCACCGTGGCCGGCACCGCCACGCCCTGGTCGAGCGGCGCGAAGGCGGCCCAGAGCAGCGCGCCGCCGAAGCCGAACAGGACCAGCAGCCAGCCCAGTCGCGCATAGGCGTTCTCGTCGCGTTTCACCGTGCGGGTCATTCCACACCTCCCTGGCGCGGCGCGGCCACCACCTGCGGCGCGCCGTAGCCGGCCACCCGGTAGTCCGCGCGCTGCTGCGACGCCGACGCGGCGCGCTGGTTGTTCAAGGCGGCGAGCACCTGGTCGCGCTCGCCGTACAGGTGCAACTGGCCGGCGTTCAGCGCCAGCAGGCGGTCGGCGCAACCCAGCACGCCGGCCCGGTGGGTGATCAGCAGCACCGTGCAGCCACGCGCCTTGAGCGCCTGGATCGCCGCCAGCAGCGCCTGCTCGCCGCTGTCGTCGAGGTTCGAGTTGGGTTCGTCGAGCACCACCAGGGTCGGCGCGCCGTACAGCGCCCGGGCCAGGGCGATGCGCTGGCGCTGGCCGCCGGAAAGCCCGGCGCCGCCGACGCCGAGCACGGTGTCGTAGCCCTGCGGCAGGCGCAGGACCAGTTCATGGACCCCGGCCAGGCGCGCCGCCTCCACCACCTTGTCGGCCTGCACCTCGCCGAAGCGGGCGATGTTTTCCGCCACCGTGCCGGCGAACAGTTCGATGTCCTGCGGCAGGTAGCCGATGCGCGGGCCGAGGGTCTCGCGCTCGTACTGGCGGATCTCGGCGCCGTCCAGGCGCACGCTGCCGTGCAGGGTCGGCCAGATGCCCAGCACTACCCGCGCCAGGCTCGACTTGCCGGAGCCGGACGGACCGATCACGCCGACCACCGAGCCGGCCGGGATCGCCAGGGTCAGGCCACGCAGGGTGCGCGCCTCGCTGCCGGGCGGCGCCGCGTCCAGCGATTCCAGCAGCAGGTGGCCACGCGGCTCGGGCAATTCCATGCGCCGCTCGCGGGCGGGGAATTCGTCGAGCAGGCCGCTCAGCCGGCGATAGGCATCGCGCGCCGCGCCCCACTGCTTCCACACGCCGATCAGTTGGTCGATAGGCCCCAGCGCACGTCCCATCAGGATCGAGCCGGCGATCATCATCC
>NZ_KV800309.1:174770-227460 GCF_001810205.1 Pseudomonas sp. HMSC076A11
CCACCGCCAGCCAGGCGCCGAGGCCGAGCACCAGGGATTGCAGGGCGATGCGCAGGTATTTGCTCAGCGCGTTGATCCGCGCCGCGCGCTCGCTGGCCAGGCTCTGCTGGTCGAGGAACGCCTGGTGCAGCCGTTCCCAGCGCCCGCGCATGCTGCCGAGCATGCCCATCGCCTCGATCACCTCGGCGTTGCGCAGGTTGTTGCTGGCCAGTTGGCCGGACTTGATCGACAACTCGCCGGCCTTGGCCAGCGGCGCACGGGTGGCGCGTTCGTTGAACCAGGCGAGGGCCATCAGGGCCAGCGCGCCGACCAGCGAGAGCAGGCCGAGCCAGGGGTCGAAGAGGAAGATCACCAGCAGGTAGACCGGGAACCAGGGTGCGTCGAAGAAGGCGAACAGCGCCTGGCCGGTGATGAACTGGCGCAGGGTGGTCAGGTCGTGCAGCGCCTGGCTGGCCTCCTGGCCGCCGGCGCGCAGGTTGCGTTCGAAGGCGGCGGCGTAGATCCGCCCGTGCAACTGGCCGTCGAAGCGTTCGCTGACCCGCACCAGGACGAAGCTGCGCAGCGCCTCCAGCGCGCCCATGAAGACGAACACGCCAAGCGCCATCAGGGTCAGCATCAACAGGGTGACTTCGTTGGCCGAGGACAGCACGCGGTCGTACACCTGCAGCATGTACAGCGAGGGCACCAGCATCAGCAGGTTGATCACCCCGGAGAACGCCGCCACGCTGCGCAATGCGCCGCGGCTGGCCGCCAGGGCCTGTTTGATTTCGTTGGTAACGCTGGAACCGAGCCTTGCCATCGAGCGCGCTCACTTCTGCCACGACTGCCGCTGGAATCCCGAATGAGCCCGGATGGCACCTCCCTGTGCCGGGCGTTCCCTCGCCGTCAGGCGGCCAGGGCCTGATGCTCCGGCGCCGGGTCGGCGCCGATCAGCTGGATTGTCGGCGGCGCCGCTTCGCCGCCGTGGCCGAGCAGCGCCGCGAGCACCTTGCCGGCCCCGTCCAGTGCGCTGTGCGCGGTATCCCCGGCGATACCGGCGACGATCGACAGGTCATTGTCGAGGTCATGCACCAGCTCGATCTGGCCCTTCGGCCCGACCCCGGCGACATCGACACCGGCAATCGTTTGCGCATACAGCTTGCTGTCGAAGTGCAGGTCCAGCGTCGGCAGCGAGACACCGATGTCCTTGACCACCGGCACGTAGCCGAGGATGCCGCCGACGATGGGCAGGTCCTTGAGGGTCACCTCGTTCCAGCTCAGCAGCTTGACCTCGTTGTAGCTACCCAGCTCCAGGGTGCCGCCGAGATTGGCCACGCCGAGGTTGTAGCTGGGTCCGGCGATACCGTAGAACTTGGCGCTGAAGCCTTCCTTGTCGACCGAGCCGACCACTCCCAGGCCGCCGAGGTTGAGCGGCGCCAGCACCGGCACCAGCGGCGCGGTGATCGGATTCAGCGCCAGGGCTGCGGTGACCAGCGGAGTCAGCGGCGTCTCGCCGCCGAAGGTCAGGCCTTGCTCGGTGAGGGAGACGTTGATCGGCAGCGGGCCGAGGATGCCGCGGCTATCGGGAATCACGCCCTGGTCGTGATTGCCGCCGAGCAGCGAGCCGATCACATTGACCCCGAGCAGGCCGTCGCTATTGCCGAGGCTTAGCGAGCCACCCTGGTAGGCGGCGTGGTAGAGATCGTTGGCGGCCTTCAGGCTGTCGCTGCCGAATTCCCAGGCATGGCCGACGGTGGCACCGACGCCCTGCCCCAGGTCACCGACCAGCTTCAGGTAATCCTCCGGCTCGACGCGCCCGTGCAACAAGTCGTCGGCGATCGCCAGCGAGTTGCCGGCCAGCCCGCCCAGCGTGCCGACCGCGGAGCCTACGGTGTCGAGGGCGTCGCCGGCGATCTCGCCGAGCGTGCCGGCCACCGCGCCGACCGTACCCTCCAGCGCCTGCTCCACGCTGGCAACGGCGTCATGCACCGATGTAAGCGCTTCGTGCACCTGCTGCTCCACGGCGTCGACGGTGGAGCCCACCAATGTCCTGGCCACGTCCGCCACCGCCGTGACGGCGGTGGCGGCCACCTGCGTCGCACGCTCGTAGACCTGGCCGAACAGGTTCGCGGCTGCATTGAATAATCCCATCTTCTGTTCCTCGATTGAGTTGTCTCGGTTATCGCGTTTCCGGCGCAGGTCGCTGTTTACCGACCGAACCGGTCACGCGGTTAAGCGCAGTCAGTGAGTTCCGCGAGAAAACGGAACGCGGGTACCTGAAAGTTCATCAGGCCTGGCGACAACTTGTTTTTATTGGAAGACAGGAGCCCCCCGAGGGCGAAACCCATTTAATCCCGAGCAGCCCGCAACAGAGCGCTCTCCACCGCTTCGCCTGTTAAGTAGGACTAACATGGGAAAGGCAAATTTGTACCACCACTTAAATCAGTTCAATACTTTGGTTGGGCATACCGACCTGTCAGTTCTGCCAGGTGGATTTCCAAGCCCCTGATTCCTAAACGGATTATTGACGCTTTTAATTAATATCGAATGACGGACGGTCGCCCCGGTACGAACTCTGACGAAAATCAGAAATGAAGAAAGGGTTATATCCTTATGCACCAAAGTGCCGAGCCGCCCTCGCGGCGTGCCCAACTAGCGTGAAACTTCGGCAGCGCCCTCTTCGAAGAAGCGAATGACACTTTTGCGTGGCTCATAAGGAATACTCTTATTACGTGAAGCGCATCACAAAATATTGAATCGAACAGTCCAGGCGGATTGTTTTCTCCTGGTAAACGATGATTAACGGCGCGCTCCAAGGCCGGGTTATTTCCATGAATCGCTTCAGCCAACGCCTTGCCTGCCGATAGCCTCTGCCGTCACCCGTTCCCGCCCTTGCTCCCCGCCTTGCCTGCCCCTATCCTGCGCCCGTCACGGCCAAATCCGTGACCGGGTTTGACAGCCCGAAGAGACGGCGCGATGCGCCGAGCGGTGCATGCGAAAGCAGCGAATGCTTTTGCAGGCATCGGCTCGACCGCAGTTTTCCAACTGCGGGCCTTCATGGCGGATCGCGTGGGGAGACCCTCGTGGTCTGCCGGTTCCGTTTCCCGGTCTGTCAACCCTGCGCGATCCTGCCTCCATCGATTGACAGCGAAGGCGGCAGGTCATGTGACTCTCAGAAACGGAGTACCCAGCATGACGAAGGATGAAAAGGAAAAGACCCACGTCGACGCAATCATCGAACGCTACAAGGACCTGATGGTCGAGATTCCCCCCGCCGACCGGCAACCCGGTCTCTCCCTGCTCTGGCCGGTTCCCGCCCAGCCCGCCATCGACAAGGGCGTCCGCCAGGCCGAGAACTGGCTTGCCGACCAGATCGAAGGCCAGCTCTGGACCGCCTTCGCCTTCGGCCGCGACAGCCTGCCCACACCGATGCAGAAGACCGCCTTCGAAGTGGCCTTCCTGACGCGCCTGCAGCAGCGCCTGGTAGCCGCTCGACGTTCCGGTTGACCCGACCATGGCGAATGACGCCGGTGGCGTCGTTCGCCCCGACGTCAGGTCTCCATCGCGGTCTCGGGCACCGCGTACGAAATCGTCGCCAGGCTCCGCCTCGCGGTAACGGTCGAGCGCCCCCGTGCGCCATCCCGCCCAGCCGGATTGAACGCAAGCGCACCCACCGCCCTCCTATGTTCCATACGACCCACCACCTCAACCGGAACCGAGCAAGACTCCGCAGACATGGCACAGCCTTTCACCATCGAACCGGACCCGAACACCCTCGACCATCCACCGGCCTTCCTGGCCAACGGAGGAGCGGTCGGGAAACTGTTGCTCAGCCTCGACGCGGCCGGTTCGCCCCTCGGCCCGCCGGACGCCTGGTCGGCGAGCCTGAAGACGACGATGGCCACGCTGCTGCCGGCCAAGGCGCAGATCGTGCTGTTCTGGGGCGCGGAATTCGTCGCCCTGTACAACGATGCCTACGCGCCGAGCATCGGCGACAAGCATCCGCGCGCCCTCGGCCGGCCGGCGATAGAGAACTGGCGGGAGCTGTGGGATGACCTCGAACCGCTGCTGCGCGGGGTGTACGAGACCGGTGAAACCTTCGCGGCAAAGGATCGGCCCTTCTACATCGAACGCCATGGACGCGGCGAGACGGTCTATTTCGACGTGTCCTATTCGGCGGTGCGGGAAACCGACGGTTCCGTCGGCGGCGTGCTGTGCATCGTCACCGAGACCACCGAGCGGGTGCGTTTCGAACGCCGCCAGGCGTTCCTCCTAGAACTGGGCCAGACCCTGCCGTCCCTGGCCGATCCCCTGGAAATCGAAGCCACCGCCCTGCGCCGGCTCGGCGAGGAGCTGGGCGCGTCGCGGATATTCTTCGGCGAGGACAACGGCGACGGCATGACCTTCCAGGTTCATCGCGACTATCTCCACGACGGCCGCTCGGCGGTCGGTCGGCATCGCTACCTGGCGTTCGGCGCCACCCTGTCCGGCGAACTGCATGCCGGACGCAGCGTGGCGCGGGAAGACCTCGCCGGGGAGCGCGGCATGAGTCTCGACGAGGCGGCGAGCCGCGCGCGCCTGGGGCTGGGCGCCACGCTGCACGTCCCGGTGCTGCGCCACGGCCGGCTGGAGGCGCTGCTGGCGATCCACTTCGCCCATCCGCAGGCGCTCGGCGAAGATCCGCGCCGCCTGGCGGAGGAAGCCGCCAAGCTGGCCTGGACCTCGCTCACCCATGCCCGCGCGGAGCTGGCGCTGCGCACCAGTTCCGCGCAACTGGCGGCGATGTTCGACCAGGCCAGCGCGGGCATCGCGGTATGCGACCGGAACTGGCGCTTCACCCGGGTCAACGATCGCTACTGCGAGATCGCCGGCCGTTCGCGCGAGACCCTGCTCGGCCTGCGCATGCAGGACATCCTCGACCCCGCCGACTTCGCCCTCCCCGCGGCGCCAGGCGGAGCGACCGGCGCGGCGTTCGAGATGAGCGGCCGCTACGTTCGCCCCGACGGCGATACGGTGTGGGTGCAGAACCAGGTCACGCCGCTGGTGGACGAGCAGCATGCCGCCAGCGGCCTGCTCTGCGTGTGCATGGACATCAGCGCGCGGGTACGCGCCGAGAACGAGCTGCGCGAACTCAACGAAAGCCTGGAAGAACGTGTCGCGACCATGCTCGCCCAGCGCGAAAGCGCCCTGGCGCAGCTTCACGAGGCACGCAAGATGGAGATGGTCAGCCAGTTGACCGGCGGCATCGCCCATGACTTCAACAACCTGCTGACGCCGATCATGGCCTCGCTGGAACTGATCCGCCGGCGGCTCGACGACGCCCGCTCCACCGACCTCATCGACGGCGCGCTACAGTCCGCCGAACGGGCGCGGAACCTCGTCGGTCGCCTGCTCACCTTCGCCCGCCGGCAAACCCTCAAGCCGCAGGCGGTGGCCCTGCGCGAGCTGGTCGAAGGCATGCACGACCTGATCGAGCGCTCGCTCGGCCCGACCATCGAGGTCCGCATCGAGATCCCGGAACGCCTGCCGGCGGTGGTGGTGGATCCGCACCAGTTCGAACTGGCCATCCTCAACCTCGCGGTGAACGCCCGCGACGCCATGGGCGAAGGCGGCCGCCTGGAAATAGGCGCGCGGACCGACCTGGTGATCGACGGCGCGGTGGACGGTCTCGGCGCCGGCCGCTACGTGTGCCTGGAAGTCGCCGACAACGGCGGAGGCATGCCCGCCGAGGTGCTGGCCCGCTGCATGGAGCCGTTCTTTTCCACCAAGGGCGTGGGCAAGGGCACCGGCCTCGGCCTGTCGATGGTCCAGGGCCTGGTCGCCCAGTCCGGCGGCGGCCTGGGCATCCACTCGGAGATCGGCAAGGGGACCCGGGTGAGCATCTGGCTGCCGATCACCGCGGAGCAGACGCAATCCACCGCAGAAAGCTGCCCGGACGCACCGGAGGCGTTGCGGCCGACCCACGTGCTGCTGGTCGACGACGACAGGATGGTGCGCTACACCACCGCGCTGCTGCTCGGCGATCTCGGCTACCAGGTCAGCGAGGCGGCGTCGGCGGAGGAAGCCCTGGGCGAGGTCGAGCGCGGCCTGGCGCCCGACCTGCTGGTCACCGACCATCTCATGGCCGACAAGACCGGCGTGCAGCTTGCCGAGGAACTGCGCCAGCACTTCCCGCAATTGCCGGTGCTGGTCATCACCGGCTACGCCAACCTCAGGCCCGAGCAACTCAACGGCTTCGAGGTGTTGACCAAGCCGTTCCGCCACAACGAACTCGCCGAACGCCTCGCCCGGCTGCTGGAAGCCTCGCCGTGAGGCCCCGGGCCGGCGGAACGCCTCAGCGCACGCGCTCGCGGCTCTTCACCGCCAGGTCCAGGGCTTTCTGCATGTCCAGCCGCGCCGAGCGGCCGACGTCGCGGTGGTCCAGGCGGTAGCCGCGCTCCGAGGGCAGGATCGGTGCGGTGAGGTCCTCGGCATCGGCCGGCTCGAAATCGTAGTCGCCGCCGATGGTCATGGCGCTGCGCCGGAGCAGCATGCGGATCTCCTCGGGTCGCAGCCGCGGGTTGAGGGAAAGCATGGCGGCGACCGTGCCGGCGACCATCGGCGTGGCATAGGAGGTGCCGCAGTGCACCTCGCCCCGCGCGTCCCGCTCCAGGGTCGAGGCATGGGTACAGGCGGCGGCGGTGACATCCACCCGCATGTCGACGTTCGAGGTGCTGCGCTTGACCGCGTAGGCCGGGTCGTCCACCGCCAGGCCTTGGCGCTCGCTGCGCTGGTGGCCGCCCACCACCAGCAACTGCTCGGTAACGAAGGAGGACGGCAGGCGGTATTCGTCGGTACCGGAGTAGGACGAGCCGTTGCCGGCGGAGTTGACCACCAGCACGTCCGGATGCTCTTTGCGCAGCCAGAGGAAGAACTCCTCGAGCAACTCCTCGTAGCCGCTCATGGCAATCCCCGAGCGCACCAGCGAATCCACCTCGTCGCCATCGACGTCGCGAGCGCCGACGCGGTGGATGCCCCAGCTCCAGTTGAGCACCCGCACGCCATCCTCCACCAGGTTCACCGAGGCGGCGACGTTGGCCGTGATGCCAGCATCCGAATTGCGCTCGACGATCACTTCGAAACCCTGGCTGGCGCGGTCCAACCCACGCAGGAAACCACTGTTGCCGCCCTGGTCCCAGCGCGCGGCGAGGATGCCGGCGACCGCCGAACCGTGGTTGTCGGGACGTTCGGCATCGCGCGCGTAGAGGCAGGTACGCGGTGCGGGCGCCTTGCAGGGGCCGAGGTAGTCGGCGAAGTCGGGAGCGTCGAAGTCGACGTCGCGCTCGATCACCCCGATGCGCACCGGGCGGGTCTCCAGCGGCGCCTGGCGGGCGCGGACCCGACGCTGGTAATAGTTCACCGCGTCCATGAAACGATTGGCCGCCCACTCGTCGGAGTCGCTGTCCGGCTTGTCCACGGGCCGGCGCGCCGCCTCGGTTTCCTCGCCCTTCTCCGGCGCGGACTCCTCCACCACCACGGCGTCCACGCTGGTCTCGCTGCCGATGCGGAGGACCAGCGCGTCGCGCTGGACGAGGTCGCGCGCCGGCAGGCGCAACTGGTAGAGGTTCAACGGCGGGATCGCGCCGACCACCCGCGCGCCATATTTATCGGCCAGGCGTTCGGCCTCCCGGCGACCGTCGTGGTTCTCCTCGATCAACAGGCTGACCAGGTCGACGTAGGTGGTCAGGCCATCCATGTTCTTCGCCACCTCGTCGGGACCGGCGGCGAGCACATGACTGCCGTTCAGGGTCAGCCATACCGGATTGCTGCTGCGCCCGCCCTGCTCCAGCCAAAGCGGACCGCTGGCGTGGCCACGGCGGTCCAGGCGGAGCCGCAGGCCGTCGCCCTCGCGCCGCAGGGCGGTGGCCGGCAGTTCGCGGCCGTCCAGCAACAGGCGCGGCAGGCCGGCGCCCAGGCCGCGCACGCGCAGGCACCACTCCTGCCGCTCGCTGGCCAGGAGATCGCCGCAGCGCTCCAGGCGCTCCAGGCGCAGGGGTGTTTCGGCGGCGACCAAAGGACTGCCCAGGGACGCGAAAAGGATGGCGAAAACGGCACGGCGCAGCGGCATGGACTCGGCTTCCATAACGGGGACCTGTTGTTCCGACCACCTGGCGAAACGCTTCGTTCAGGTTGAAGGCGGGCCCCCGGCCACGCCAAGGCGCAGGCTAGCCCACCAGTTGTTCCAGCGCCTGCGCCTCGTCGAAGGCGGGGTGAACCGCTGCTCCCGGCAGATCCACCGCATCTCCCTGCTGGCCATCCCGGCCGGGCTGCTGGCCCAGGGCTGCGGCCCGTACCTGATGCGGCAACGCTGAAAAATCCGCCGACTGTCCATTTCGCGACGATGACTGGCGCTTTTGCCGGCGCAGGCCGCCTGCGCCTGCCTTACCGTTCCCCGCTCTTTCAGACACGGGAGCAGGGCAATGCCGCTTGCCAGTCATCTGCGTTGCGTGGCGCTGGCGCTGGGGATCTCCACCGCGCTGGGCTGCGCGAACCGCAACCAACCCGCGCCACGCGCGGAAAGCCTCGACCCTGGCCTGTCGAGGGTGGCGGGAACCCGCGGCGACGCGCTGCCCGCCCAGTGGTGGACGCTCTACCAGGACCCTGGGCTGAACCACCTGGTGGCCGCCGCGCTGCGCCACAACCGCGACCTGGCCGCAGCCGATGCCCATGCCCGCGCGCTCCTCGGCCATCTGCGCGGCGCACAGGGCGAACGCTGGCCACGGACCGAGGTCGGCTATGGCTACCAGTATGGGCGCGACGGCGACGACCAGACCCTCGCCGAAGCCACCGACGAGGACCTGCACAGCCAGTGGAAACACACCGCCCGCCTCGACCTGTCCTACCAGTTGGACCTGTGGGGCGAAGTCCGCGCCCGCATCGCCGCGGCGAAGGCGGATGCCGAAGCGGCGCAAGCGGCGCGCGACCTGCTCAGGGTCAGCGTGGCCAGCCAGACCACCCTCGCCTACGTCCGCGCCTGCGCCCTGGCGCGACGGGCAGAGGTACAACGCCGATCGGTCGGCCTGCTCGACGCGAGCCTGGCGCTGAGCGAACGCCAGCTCGCCGCCGGCCTTTCCAGCGAGCTGCAGCGACGCCGGCTGCTGGCCTTGCGCGAGCGGACCCGCGCCGCGCTGCCGATGCTCGAGGCGCGGCGGCGCGCGGCACTCTACGAACTGGCGCTGCTCAGCGGGCGCTCGCCGCGCCAGTTGGACGCTCCTGCCGCGACCTGCGCCGGCATACCGCAACTGCGCCGTGCCCTGCCCACCGGCGACGGCTGGAGCCTGCTGGCGCGCCGCCCGGACGTCCGCGCGGCCGAGCGCCGGCTCGCCGCCGCCGACGCCCGGCGCGCGCTGGCCGAAGCCGAGCTGTACCCGCGCATCAGCTTCGCCGTCGGCGCCGAGACCTCCGCAGTGACCCTCGCCGGCCTCGGCGGCAGCGGCGCGCTGGCCTACGCGGCCGGCCCGCTGCTGAGCTGGCGCTTCCCCAACCGGGAAAGCGCGCGAGGCCGCCTGGACAGCGCAGCGGCAGAGCGCGACGCCGCCCTGGCGCGCTTCGACGGAGCGGTGCTCGGCGCCCTGCGCGAGGTCGAGCGTGCCCTGGCGCTGTATGCCGGCGAGCGCCAGCGGCGTGCCGACCTCCAGCGTGCCCTCGACGAGCAGCGCCACGCCTACCGGTTGGCGCGCAGCAACTATCGCGCCGGCGCCCTCGATGCCCTCGAGCTGCTCGACAGCCAACGCAGCCTGGTCGCCGACCGGGCGCGCCTGGTCGACGCCGAGATGCGCGTCGCCGAGCGCCAGGTCGAACTGTTCCGGGCTCTCGGCGGCGGCTGGCAAGCCGCTCCCAGCCCCTCCCATCAGGAAAACGGACAATGAACCAGGCAATCAGGGAACCCATCGAACACACCACTGGCGAAACCATGCCAGCAGCCACGCGCCGGCGCCGAACCTGGCTGCTGGGCGGCCTCGCCGGCGCCATCGCGCTCGCCGCCCTGCTGGCCTGGTGGTGGAGCAGCGGACGCTTCCTGGAGGGCACCGACGATGCCTATGTACGCGCCGACTGGGTGGCGGTCAGCGCGCAGGTCTCCGGCTACGTCGCCGAGGTGCTGGTGGCCGACGACGCCGACGTCCAGGCCGGCGACCTGCTGCTGCGCCTGGACCCGCGCGACTTCCGCCAGCGCCTGCGCGCCGCCGAGGCCCGCGAAGCGGCGGCGCAGGCGGCGCTGGAAGCCCAGCGCGCGAAGCTGGAGACCCTCGATCGGCAACTGCTGGAGCAGGCGCAGACGATCAGCCGCGCCCGCGCCGATGGCGAAGCGGCGCGAGCCGAATGGCGCCGCGCCGAGACCGACTGGCGACGCTACCGGCAATTGGCCGACGAGCATGCCACCAGTCGCCAGCGCCTGGAGAACGCCGACGCGGCGCACCAGCGAGCGCGGGCGGCGGCGCGGCGGGCAAGCGCCGAGGAAGGCCGCCAGCGCGCCGCCAGGGACGTACTGAAGAGCCGGCGACGCGAGGCGGAGGCGGCGCTCGCCCAGCGCCAGGCGGAGCTGCAGGAAGCCGCGGCAGCGCGCGAACTGGCGCGCCACGCCCTGGACGATACCGAAATCCGCGCCCCATTCGCCGGCCGCGTCGGCCAGCGCAAGGTGCGCCTGCGCCAGTACGTCACGCCGGGGCTGCCGCTGCTGGCGGTGGTGCCGCTGGAGCAGGCCTACGTGGTGGCCAACTACAAGGAGACCCAGCTCGAACGCATCCGCCCCGGGCAACCGGTAGAGCTGGAGGTGGACACGTTCGGCCGCCGCTGGCGCGGCCGCGTCGACAGCGTGGCGCCGGCCTCCGGCGCGGTATTCGCGCTGCTGCCGCCGGACAACGCCACCGGCAACTTCACCAAGATCGTCCAGCGCTTCCCGGTGCGTATCCGCCTGGACGCCGACGCCGCCGAGCGGGGCCGGCTGCTTCCGGGGATGTCGGTGATCGCCACCGTGGACACTCGCGAACCGGACGGAGCCTCCGCCGATGAGCGCTGACGACAAGGTATCGCTGCGTGCCTGGGTCGCCGTCACCGGCGGCCTGTTCGGCTGCTTCATGGCCGGCATGAACGTGCACGTCACCAGCGCGGCGCTGCCGGAGATAGAAGGCGCGCTGGGAGCCACCTTCGAGGAGGGCTCGTGGATCTCCACCGCCTATCTGGTCGCGGAAATCAGCATGATCCCGCTTACCGCCTGGCTGGTGGAAGTGTTCTCCTTGCGCCGGGTGATGCTCCTCGGCTCGCTGGGGTTCCTGCTCAGTTCGCTGAGCTGCGCGCTGGCGCCGAACCTGTCGACGCTGATCCTGATCCGGGTGATCCAGGGGGCTTCGGGGGCGGTGCTGATCCCGCTGTCGATGCAACTGATCCTCACCGAGCTGCCGTCCAGCCGGGTACCCCTCGGCATGGCGCTGTTCAGCCTTTCCAACAGTGTGGCCCAGGCCGCCGGCCCGTCGATCGGCGGCTGGCTGGCGGATGCCTATTCCTGGCGCTGGATCTTTCTCCTGCAACTGATGCCGGGGATCGCCATGCTGGCCGCGGTGGCCTGGTCGATCCGCCCCCGCGACGGCGACCGCGAACGCCTGCGCCAGGCCGACTGGCTCGGCATCGGCGCGATGGTCGCCGGCCTCGGCGCGCTGCAGATCGTGCTGGAGGAAGGTGGCCGCCGCGACTGGTTCGAGTCCGGCTTCATCCGCACCTTCGCCGTCCTCGCCGTGCTCGCCCTGCTGCTCTTCGTACAGCGCCAACTGTGGGGCGCGCGGCCGTTCATCAACCTGCGCCTGCTGGGCAGCTACAACTTCGGCGTGTCCAGCCTGGCGATGGCGGTGTTCGGCGCGGCGACCTTCGGCCTGGTGTTTCTGGTGCCCAACTACCTGTCCCAGTTGCAGGGTTTCAACGCCCGGCAGATCGGCGACAGCCTGATCCTCTACGGCCTCGTGCAACTGCTCCTGGCGCCGCTGCTGCCGCGCCTGATGCGCTGGCTGAACCCCAAGCTGCTGGTGGCCGGCGGCTTCGCGATCATGGCCCTGGGCTGCTGGATGGGCGCGCACCTGAACGCCGACGCGGGACGCAACGTGATCATCCCCTCCATCGTCGTGCGCGGCATCGGCCAGCCGCTGATCATGGTCGCGCTCTCGGTACTGGCGGTGAAGGGCCTGGACAAGGCCCAGGCCGGCTCGGCCTCGGCGCTGATCTCGATGCTGCGCAACCTCGGCGGCGCGATCGGCACCGCGCTGCTGACGCAACTGGTCTCGCTGCGCGAGCGCTTCCACTCCGAGCGGATCGGCGAGACCCTGACGATCTTCGACGGCGCCCTGCAGCAGCGCCTGGGCGGTGGCCAGGTGCGGATACAACTGCCGGAGCAGCAGCAGGCGCTGGCCCTGCTCGACCACGGGGTGCGCCAGCAGGCCTACCTGATGGCCTACTCCGACGCCTTCTACCTTTCCTGCGTGGCGCTCCTGGCCTGCGCCCTGGCCTCGCTGATGCTGCGCCAGAAGGACTGAACTCAGTCGCCCTCGGCCACTCCGTAGGCGGCGCCGCGGCCGAAATAGAGGCTCGGCGAAACGCCCAGGGTCCGGCGAAACATGGCGCTGAAGGCGCTCTGGCTGTCGTAGCCGAGGTCCAGTGCGACCTCGAGGATCGAGTGCCCTGCCGCCAGCGCATCGAGGCTGGCGAGCAGGCGCATGCGCCGCAGCCACTGGGCGAAGCTGAGACCGGTTTCGCGCTGGAAGGCGCGGGTCAGGGTCCGCGGGCTGACGCCCAGGCGACGCGCGGCATCGCCCAGGCTCCAGTCGGCGGCCGGCTCGGCGCGCAGGCTGCGGCACAGCGCCGCCAGTCGCGGATCGACCGGCTGTGGCACGTGCAGGGCGAGGATCGGCAGCACCCGCAGTTCATCGAGGATCAGCTCCATCACCCGCTCGTCGCGGCCACCCGGCGGGTAGTCCGGGGCGATCCGCATCGCCGCGACGATCAATTGCCGCAGCAACGGCGGCACGTCCACCACCCGGCAGTCCCGCGGTAGGTCGTGGCGCGCCTGCGGGGCGATGAACAAGGTGCGCATGCGCACCTGGCCGGCGAAACGCAGGGCATGCTCGATACCGGCCGGCAACCAGACACCGCGTCCCGGCGGCACCACCCAGGTGCCCTCGGCAGTGCCGACCGTGACCACCCCGCTGAGCGCATGGATCAATTGCGCGCGCGAATGCAGGTGCAGCTCGACGCGCTCGCCGTGGAGATAATCCTGGGCATAGGCGAAGACCGGACGGGTGGAAGGCAGGTCGATCAGCATCGGGCGGGCCTTGGCGGGCAGTGGGGGCGCTGTCTTTTTACCAGCCGCGCCATGCTAACGACCAGTCCCGGCGAAGCACGCCGGCGCTCGCCGCGACGCGGCGAGCGCGCTACCCTGGCCGCCCCGGCGTGGCGCGACTACCTGGCGTATCCGCCGCGCCATCCCTCCCCAAGTACAGGAGCGAAACCAGCATGGCCTCTTACGCGGAACTGTTCGATATCGGAGAAGACTTCGCCGCCTTCGTCGGCCATGGCCTGGCCACGGAACAGGGCGCGGTCGCGCGGTTCCGGCAGAAGCTGGAAAGCAACGGGCTGCCGAGCGCGCTGACGGAACGCCTGCAAAGCATCGAACGGCGCTATCGCCTGCTGGTCGCCGGGGAAATGTGGTGCCCGGACTGCCAGATCAACCTGGCCGCGCTGGACTTCGCGCAGCGCCTGCAACCGAACATCGAGCTGGCGATCATTTCCAAGGGCCGCGCCGAGGACGACCTGCGCCAGCGCCTGGCGCTGGAGCGAATCCCGATTCCGCTGGTACTGGTGCTGGACGAGGAGTTCAACCTGCTCGGACGCTTCGTCGAACGGCCGCAGGCGGTGCTCGACGGCGGTCCGCAGGCGCTTGCGGCGTACAAGGCGGGCGACTACCTGGAGCACGCCATCGGCGACGTCCTGGCGATCATCGAAGGCGCGGCGCGCTGAGACAGCGCCTTCGCCCGCTTCTCAGTGCCGCGAACAGCCCGCGCCAAGGCCTCGGTACTGCAAGCGATGTAGGCGTCCGGCGCTGTCGCGGTAGAGCATCACCAGCGGCACCACGCCACAGTTGGCCGGCACCGGCGTGACGGAAAGCACCCGCTCGATGTCCAGCGGCATGCCGTAGTCGTAGCGCTCGATCGGCGGCAACTCTTTCCCGTCGTCGTCCGCCGCCTGGACCTGGGACCAGCAGGACAGCAGCAAGGCCAGCAAGAACGAGGTTTTCATGAGGTCTTTTCTCCATGCTGCGCCCCGTCGGACGAGACGCTTTGCGAATAGGCCCGGAGCAACCAGGCGAGGTCGGTGAGGATCGCGGCCAGGCGCCACTCGCCGGCGGCCGCCAGGCGGGCGCCGGCACGGCGTGCGTGCCGCGCGGCGAGCGGCGGATCGCGATGGCGGACGGCGATGGCTCGCAGTGCGCGCTCGATCCACCGCGCCTCCGCGGCGGCCGGGTCGAGCCCGGCCAGGGCGCGCCACAGGCGCCGCGACTCGCGGCCGAGTTGCAGGGATACGAAGCCCAGGCGCAGGGCCAGCGCGCTGCGCGGATGTTCCATGCCATGCAGCGCGCCCAACTGGGCGATGCGATGCTGCTGGCGGGCCTGCCAGGCATGCGCGTCGAAACCGGCGCGACGACGCAGCAAGGCGAGGGTCTCGCGGCGCAGATGGTCGAGCAGCGACGCCGAATGCCGTTCCAGGTCCTTCGGCAGCAGGCGGTAGACCAGCAGGCTGATGCAGAGCGCCAGCACCCAGGCGCAGGACTGGTTGGCGAAGTCGCCGAAATCGAAGCGGGCGAGATTGCCGGTGGCGACCAGGGTGTTGAAGGCGATCAGGTAGGCGATTCCCTGCAACGCCCGCCTGGGCACTGTGGTGGCCTGGATACCGAACGACCAGAAGAAGGCGAGGCACAGCAGCAGCAATGGAAAACCGTTGATCAGCGGTAGCAGAAGGAATTTGCAGAGCAATGCGGCAGGTATCGCGTAGAGCGTGCCGCGAATGAAATTGCGCGTGCCCTCGGCGGGAAAGGGCGAGGCTGCCAGCAGCGTGCAGTAGGGGCCGAGCACCGCCAGCAGGGTCGGCCCCTGGTCCCACCCGCTGAGGAACCACAGGGCGCCGCCGACCAGCATCGCCAGCCAGGCTCGCGCGCCGTTGCGCAAGGCCTCGCGGTAATGTCGATGGAAGGCCGCTGGGCGGACGTCGGCGCGGGCCCGGCCGTCGAGCCGGGCGAACCCCCGCAGGGCGGCCTGCAGGTCATCCAGTTGCTCGTCGAGACGCTCCATGAACAGCCCTTCGCGACAGGCATCCGCTTGGTCTGTCGGAAGTCCGCGCCGAATCGCCGCCAGGCGACCGCGCAAGCTCGCGAGCCGTCGCGCGGCGCCGGCGAAGTCGAGCTCGCCGCGCTCCAGTTGGCCGCCCAGCAGGCACAGGTCGTCGGCCATCGGCAGCGCCAGTCCACGCTCCGCCAAGCGCCGGGCCCAATGCGTCTCGCCGGCGAAGCGGAACTCCATCAGCGTGGAAAACAGCGCCGCCAGGCCACCGCGGATCGCCGGGAGCGCAGCGCTCAGCGCCCGCGACTCGGCTCGACCGACACCCAGCAGGTCGTCTACCGCGTAGACCTCGCCGGCCAGCGTCCGGCGACGGCGCTCCAGTTCCCCGTCAGCCGCACCGGCATGCCGCGCAGCGACCAGCGCCAGCGTCGCCGCGCAGAGCGAGACGAGACGCTGGCGCACCCGCCCGGACACGGTCCTGCGGCTGAAGAGCACGGTCACCAGGCTCAGGCAGCAGACCCCGACGATTACCGCCGAGGCGCGGGTGACGATGTGCTCGAAGGCCGCCTCGGGCTCGACCATGGCCGATCCCAGCGCCAGGCACACGGTGTAGCCGGCGACCACCGCGGCGGTGGCGTAGAAGTGCCGGACCAGGCTCATGACGCCGACGCAGAGACCCAGCCAGAAACCCAGGGCGACGACGAACAGCAGCATCTTCTGGGCGAACAGCGCGGTCAGGACGAAGGCAGCGAGCGTGCCGACCAGGGTACCCACGGCGCGCCACCAGCCCTTGCCGACCACCGCTCCCTGCACCGGATTGATCAGCAACAGCACAGTGGACGCCGCGGAAAACGGCGAATCCAGTTGCAGGTAGAGCCCCAGGCCGAGCGCCAGAGCGGCAGCGCCGATGCTGCGCAGCACGTAGTCCAGGCTGTCGGTCCGCCAGGGCAACGGCAACGCCGCGTACCAATCGCGCCCGCCGGACGCCGACGCCGCCATCAAAGGTACTCCTGCAACCAGCGGGTCAGCCGCCAGTGCCGCGCGGTCCCCGCCTGCAGCACCTCGACACTGCCGGTCATGCCAGCGGCAAGCACCACGCCCGCCGGTACCCGGTCGAGTTCGATGCGCACCGGCACGCGCTGCGCCAGGCGTATCCAGCTGAAGTTCGGGCTGACCTGCGGCAGGCCGCTGTCGGCACGGCTTTCGTTGAGGTCGGCGACACCGCGACCGATGCTCGCGACATGGCCGTCGAGCAGCGGATCGAACCCCATCAGCTTGATCGTCGCCGGCGCGCCGACCTGTACATTGCGCAGCTTGGTTTCCTCGAAATAGCCGGTGACCCAGAAGCTTCGCCGATCGACGATGAAGATGTTGGTCCGGCCCGCCGCCGCGTAATCGCCGGGCTGCACGCGCAACTGCGTCACATAGCCGTCCACCGGCGAGCGCAACTCGCTGCGCCGCAGGTCCAGCCGCGCCTGGTCGAGCGCCGCCCCGGCGGCCTCGGCGCGGGCGCGGGCGATACGCAGGGCGCGACCGGCGTTGGCGACCTCCTCGCGCGAAACCGCGCCGGCCAACTGCATGCGTCGGCGCCATTGCTCGTCACGTTGGCGCAGGGTTTCCCGCGCCTGCTCCAGCTCCGCCTCGCGCTGGCGCACGGCCAGGCGATAGCTGCGCGGATCGATGCGGTACAGCGGATCGCCGCGGGCCACCCGCTGGTTATCTGCGACGAACACCGCCTCGACGCTGCCGGAGACTTCCGGCGCGATGCGGATCACCTGCGCGCTGACCCGCCCGTCGCGGGTCCAGGGCGCCAGCACGTAGGCTTGCCACAACTGCAACGCCAGGCACAGGGCGAGCAGGCCGCAGGCGAAGGTCGCAGCCACCTTGGAAAGACGAACGATGGACATGGGGACCTCGGCTCAGAACTTCAGCACCAGCACGGACAGCACGATGAACGACAGGAAGAAACGCAGCAGGCCGGGATGCCAGGCGCATTCCAGCCAGCGCCAGGCGAGGCGCTCCAGCAGCAGGTAGAGCGGCATCGCCAGGCACAGGTAGAGGAACAATGGCGGCACGTAGAGGCCGGAAACGGAGACTTCGCTCAGCATGCAGGGCACCAGGGTATCGAGGGCGCGGAGCGGTCGGCCGCTCCTGTCGGGTTGACGAGCACAGGCTACGGGTCGTGGCGATTTGCAAATATCGACTACTCAGCCAGAAAATAATCGAATTCGGACAACCAAAGGACCTGCCGTGAGCCGTGAACCGCAGACCTACCTCGCCCAACGCTTCGATCCCGACGCGCTCGGCCAGCCGGCCCTGGCCCTGCAGCTGGAGGCCCGGCACAACGACACCGAAGTGCCGGTGCACCGGCATCGCAAGGGCCAGCTGGTGGTGGCCTGCCGCGGCGGCATCACCTGCACGGTGCCCGATGGCCTGTGGATGGTGCCGGCCGGGTTCGGTGTGTGGATTCCCGGCGGCATCGCCCATAGCAACCGGGTCACCGCCAACGGCAAGGTCTGCTTCCTCTTCGTCGAGCCGGGGGCGGCACGCCTGCCGAGCGACTGCTGCACCCTGGCCCTGTCGCCGCTGGTCCTCGAACTGATCCTGCACCTGAGCGCGCAACCGCAGGACTATCCGCACGACGGCCCGCTCGCACGTCTCGCCGGGGTGCTGCTGGAACTCCTGGAACAGGCGCCGACCGAACAGCTCTACCTGCCGCTGCCGGACAACCGCGGCCTGCGCCGCATCGCCGACGAACTGACCCGCGCCCCCGGCGACCGCGCCAGCATGGCCGAATGGGCCAGGCGAGTGGCGATGAGCGAGCGGTCCCTGGCGCGGATGGTGCGCCGGGAGACCGGCATGACCTTCGGCCAGTGGCGCCAGCAATTGCAGATCATCATCGCCCTGCAGCAACTGTCCGCCGGCGTTTCGGTGCAACGCACCGCCGAGATCCTCGGCTACGAGTCGGTCAGCTCGTTCATCGGCATGTTCCGCAAGGCGCTCGGCAGCCCCCCGGCCCGCTACGTGCGCGACAGCATGCGGCGGCCAGCCGACTGAACGGAGGTCGACGGAAAGGTCTTGCAGTTCGTCAGCTGTTCTCCCCCGAGGCTGGCACTCGAAGACACTTCTGGGAATAATGCCGCCCTTTTTTCTCCAGGAGGATCAGATGGTTACGCACTTCTTGAGCGAATCCGGCCAGGCAGCCTGCGGGCGCGGCGACAGCAACGTGAACGGCTCGAGCGACGTCGGCCAGGTCAGTTGCAAGACCTGCCGGCGCACCAACGCCTTCGCCCAGGCCCAGGAAAACGCCGCTCCGGCCAGTGCCCCTGTCACCCCCACCGCCGCTGCGCCAGTGATCGACAAGGCCGCGCCGCGGCCGAAAGCCGAGGCCAGGCTCGCCGCCGCGCAGCGCCAGGACCGCGATGCCGCCCGCAAGGCCTGGCAGGCGCGTCTCAACGAATTGTCCGGGAAGAACCGCATGCCGCGCTCGCGGCGCCGCGCGCAAGCCTATCTCTGAGCGGTAGCGGTACTTCGCGGCGGATGTCCGCACGCGGTCATATCCGTCCTGCCCAGCACGACCGCGCGTCCCCTCATCAGGCCAGGCCCTGCGCCTCCACCAGGGCCAGGCCGTCGAGGGCGCCGGCGAGCATGTCCGGCAGATGGCGCGGCTCGTCGGCCAGCTCGGCCAGCTCCGACAACCGATGCGCCGCCGTCAGCAAGGCGATCCGCCGACGCTCCAGGCGCCGACCGCTGAAGCGCTCGTAGGCGGCGACGATGCGCTCGGTGAGGTCGGCATCGATGAACGCGGAATAGATGAATTCCTGGTGCAGCGGACCGATGCCCGCGTCGGCGAAGTCGTACACACCGTTCAGCCGCCCGGCCTCGCTATCGAATGCCATGTTCCAGCCATGGCCGTCGAAGAAGCCGAAGATCGAACCCAGCGGATCGGCAGGCAGCTTGGCATATTCCCGCACCAAGCGTTCCGCGCGTTCGCGCCAGGCCGCAGGCAGCAGCGGCAAGGCGCGCCTGCGCATCGCCGCGGGCGACTCCCAGGGACGCACCGGCAAGGCTCCAACCGCCCGCATGCGCGCCGGTGGCAGTCGATGCAGCTCGGCGTAGAAGCGCCCCAACGCATCGCCGACCGCCTGCCGTGCGGGTTCGTCCAGGCGCCGGTAGTCCTCGCCCAGGAGGTAACCGCCAGGCAGTTTCTCGTGGCGGGAAAACAGCGGCGGTCCCGCAAACACCTGCGGCGCCGGCACCGGCAGGCTCACCGCCGGACGCACCAGGCGTAGCACGGCGGCCTCGCGCAGCAGCGCCGCCTCGGCCTCCGCGCCGCGCGGAAACTTGAACACCCAGCGCCCTCCGACCTCCACCGCCGTGGAATGCCAGCCCGAGGCCAGGATGGCGAAAGTGGCGTCCGCCAGCTCCGGACAGGCCGCCACTATCGCCCGGCGATATTCCTCCAGGGCACGCGGTTCCTTCACCGACGACTCCGCGCGACCATCGCCACGATCGCCTCGTACAGTTCCCGCCGCGCCTCTTCCGGGGCGATCTCTTCGGTGGCGGCCGCGTGCGACAGCGCTTCGGCGGCGCCGATCATTGCGCGCAGAGCGGCGACGGTCAGCCGTCCGCCGCCGGCGAAGGGCTCCAGCACGGCGCGGCACTTGTCCATGAAGAGAACCTCGTAGTCGCGCTTGATCCGCTCCAGCTCCGGCGAGCTGGCGAGGGCCGCGACCACCCCGGGAATCTCCCGGCCTTGTTGCATCACGCAGTCGACATAGGCGCGGGCGATGACGTCGGCGCGCCCCTCCAGGGTCGCCTCGCTCGCTTCCAGGGCAGCCTCCATCAGCGCCGTCTGGCGCAGGTCGTAATCCTGGTAGAGCGCCGCCAGCAGGCCGGCGCGGGTGCCGAAGTGGTCATAGACCACCGGCTTGGTCACCCCGGCCTGCTCGGCCAGGCGTCCGAGGGTCAGCGCCTCGGTACCTTCTTCGCGGACCAGCCGCCAGGCCACCTCGAGCAACTGGCGCTGGCGCTCGTCGCGGGACAGGCGGCGGCGTGGCGACGGGTCGTCTGGGGAGTGCGTTGACATAGATAACCTACTAAAAGTAACTTACTAAAGGTAACCTACGGAAAGTAGGTTTTACCCAGACTATCGACTTGCCCCCCTTCCCGCAATTCCCGGAGGAATTCGCCCATGCATGCCCTGATCGTGGTCGCCCATCACCATCCTCGCTCTCTCACACATGCCCTCGCCGCGCGCATCGCCGAAGGCGTGGTCCGCGCCGGTCATTCCGCGGAAACCGCCGACCTGGCGGCGGAAGGCTTCGAGCCGCGCTTCGGCCTGGCCGACCACGCCGTGCATCGCGGCCAGGCGTCGCCTCCCGCCGACGTCCTCGCCGAGCAGGCGCGCATCGATCGCGCCGATACCCTGGTGCTGGTCTACCCGATCTACTGGTGGTCGATGCCGGCCCTACTCAAGGGCTGGATCGATCGCGTGTTCTCCAATGGCTGGGCCTTCGACTACAGCATCGGCGGCGACCTGCGGAAAAAGCTGCAGCGCCTGCGCGTGGTGCTGGTCGGTGTCGGCGGCGCCGATGCCGGCACCTTCGAGCGGCACGGCTACGCCGGGGCGATGCGCACCCAGATCGACCATGGCATCTTCGATTACTGCGGCGCACGGGTGGTCCGTTCCGAACTGTTGCTGGAGTCGGAGAGCGCCGATCCGATCCGGCATCTGGACCAGGCCCTGCACATCGGCAGCCAGCTCTTCGCCGCACGCGGCGCGCAGGGGGCCGCCCAGGCGCAGCCGCTGGAGGCCTGACCCCAGGTCATTCGGCCAGGTGCATGGCGAAACCGGCCCGCTGCGGGGCAAGTTCGTCGCGCAGGGTCAGCGCCGGGATCAGGTAGTCGCCGCCGTTCTGCCGGCGGAACGGGATCGGCGCAGCGCGCTGCAGGTCATCGAGGCGCCGGCCCAACTGCTCGCTCAGCGCGGCGAAACGCTCCGCGTCGATCCGGCCGCTGCGATAGACGACGAACGGCGGCAATACCTCGAAGCCGGGGTAATGCAGGATGCCGTGGTGGATGGGGAACAGCAGGTCGTCCATCGGTCCGTTGATACCGCGCGCGGCGTAGTGCGACTCCCAGCCGCCGGCGGTGACTACCAGCATCGCCCGCTTGCCCTGCATCCGGCCCTCGCCGTAGCGGTCGCCCCAGTGGCTGTCGGAATGTTCGCCGACCCCGTAGGCGAAGCCGCAGGCATAGACGCGATCGATCCAACCCTTGAGGATCGCCGGCATGCTGAACCACCAGAGCGGGAATTGCAGGATCAGCGTATCGGCCCAGCGCAGCTTGTCCTGCTCACCGGCGATGTCGACGCTCTGCCAACCGTTCTCGAAGGCGCGCAGGGAAGTTGCGGAAGGATCGAAGCGTTCGCTGGCCTCGCGCTCGAGGCTGTCGCCGGCATCGAGCACGGCCTTCCAGCCCATCGCGTAGAGGTCCGAAACCTGCACCGCATGGCCGGCCGCCTCGAGGCGGGCGACCGCGAAGTCCTTGAGCGCACCGTTGAGGGAGCGCGGCTCGGGATGGGCATAGACGATGAGTACGTTCATGGCGGGTCTCCGGCAAAAGGTGGGCGCAGGATCGGCCATCGCCGGATATAGTTGAAATGAATATCCGAAATTCCAGGTATATGGATGATTAATCTCCGGCGACTGGACCTGAACCTGCTGGTGACCCTCGACGTGCTGCTCACCGAACACAATGTGACGCGCGCGGCGGAACGCCTGAATTTTTCCCAACCCTCGGTGAGCGTGCACCTGGCCAAGCTGCGGGCGATCTTCGACGATCCCTTGCTGCTTCCCGGCCCGCGCGGGATGCGCCCGACGGCGCGGGCGGAGGAGCTGCGCGAGCCGTTACGCCTGGCCCTGGAAGCCCTGGAGCAGGCGGTGGCGCCGGCCGCGCCGTTCGATCCGACGCAGTCACGGCATACCTGGCGCGTCGCCGCCACCGACTACGCCGAGTCGGCGATCCTCCTGCCGATCCTCGCCAGTCTTCGCCGCCAGGCGCCGGGCAGCCGCCTGGCGGTGCTGGAGCTGGCGCCGACGCGAATCGTCAGGCAGGCGGAACGCGGCGAGATCGACCTGGCCTTCCACACCCTCGAAGAAGCGCCGCCGGGACTGCGCTGTCGCCGGCTGTTCAGCGAGCGCTATGTGCTGGCCGGGCGCGCCGGGCATCCGGGGCTGCGTCGGCGACCGACGCTGAAGCAGTTCTGCCGCCTCGAGCAGGCGATCGTCTCGCCCGACGGCGGCGGCTTCCTAGGTCCCACCGACCAGGCGCTCGCCGAACTCGGCGCGGAACGCCGGGTGGCGTTGTCGGTGCCGCACTTCCTGTTCCTCCGCGCGGTGCTGGAAAGCACCGACCTGGTGGCGCTGCTGCCGTCGCGACTGGTACGCGAGCGCGACAGGTTGCGGGTGGTCGAGGTGCCCCTGGAGGTGCCCGGCTACGACCTGGCCATGCTCTGGCACGAGCGCTCGCACCGCGATCCGGCCCATCGCTGGCTGCGCGAACTCATCGCCGCCTCGGTGTAACGCGGCGATACGCTTCGGTCGTCGCCGCGGTTTGACGCACCGTCGCGCTTTGCCCAAGCTAGCGGGCTTCGATCCACCACCAGGAAGTCCTTGGCGTGAAGTTTCCGTTCCATCCCTGGCGCCGCCTGCTGCTCTGCGCGCTCCCTTTCGCCGCCCTGCTGACGGCATGCGACGACGGCAAGAAAGAGCCCCCGCCCAAACCCGCCGAAGTCACCACCTACAACAGCGTGCCCTGGGACGCCCTGCCGGCCACCAGCGACGCCGACCTGCTCGCCGGCTTCAATGCCTGGCGCTCGGCCTGCGCGCGGCTGTCCAAGGACCCGGTATGGGGCGAGCCCTGTGCGAGCGCCACGACGGTCGCCGCCGATCCGACGGCGGTGCGCGCGTTCCTCCAGGAGCGGATGCAGGTCTATAGCCTGCGTTCCTCCAGCAACGGCGACCAGGGCCTGATCACCGGCTACTACGAACCGGTCTACCACGGCAGCCTGAGCCAGGGCGAAAAAACCCCGGTGCCGGTCTACGGCGTACCGGACGACCTGGTGGTGGTCGCGCTGGAAAGCGTCTACCCGGAACTCAAGGGCAAGCGCCTGCGCGGACGCCTGGAAGGCCGGGTGCTGAAACCCTACGACGACGCCGCGACGATCCGCGACAACGGCTCCAGCGCGCCGGTGCTCGCCTGGCTGGGCGACCCGATGGACCTGCAGTTCCTGCAGATCCAGGGTTCCGGGCGCATCCAGCTGGAAGACGGCCGGCAACTGCGGATCGGCTACGGCGACCAGAATGGCCACCCGTACAAGCCGGTCGGCCGCTGGCTGGTCGAGCAGGGCCTGGTGCCGAAGGAAGAGATCAGCATGAAGCGCATCCGCGACTGGGCCGAGGCCAATCCGCAGCGGGTCTCCGAACTGCTGGCGAGCAATCCCAGCTTCGTGTTCTTCAGCCTGCGCCCGGACAGCGACGAAGGTCCGCGCGGCTCGCTGAACGTACCGCTGACCGACGGCTACAGCGTGGCCATCGACCGCAAGGTGATTCCGCTGGGCAGCCTGATGTGGCTGTCCACCACCCGCCCTGACGACGGCAGCGCGGTGGTCCGTCCGGTGGCGGCCCAGGATACCGGCGGGGCCATCGTCGGCGAGGTCCGCGCCGATCTGTTCTGGGGCACCGGCGACGCCGCCGGCGAACTCGCCGGACACATGAAGCAGCCGGGCCGGCTCTGGCTGCTATGGCCCAAGGGTGCGCCGCTGCCCGCCTCCTGAAAACCTCCGGCCGGTGCCGACGCACCCGGCCGGGACGGCTGGCCAACGCAACGCCAGCGAGCGCCCGACACCGCCGACCAGCATCGACGGCGCCGGGCGCGCTTGCGGCAGCAACCATTCAAACGATGAATGACGCCGCAGAATCTTCTGTGATGATCGCCGCGCCAGCCGGACCTCCGCGCCTCGCCGCAGCGGCCAGGCCCCCCGACACCACTTGTCCGTGCTACCCCCGGCAGGCGTAGCCGCGGCCGCCTGCCTCGGCAAAAAGCCATCAGCCGGCGCGCTTCGACGCCCCTCATGGCGCCCTTTCGCCAACTACCAATTCTCATAGTTGTGAGGGGAAATTTGTATCTTATTTTAAATACCCACGAAACATATAAAAACACACACAGCGAAACACTTCGGAAACCCAACGCAAGGTGGAAGTGCAATGCGTGACCGTGAATCCATTCTCATCGCTTTTCTCTCTTTCCTGACGATAAGTCTGCATGGCAGCAGTTGACTGCCCTTGAGTCGACGGCACTCCGTATTTCCATAACGTTTTTTCCGGGCAAGGCGCCTCGACGCTTGCCGCTCGCGTGAGCGAGCCGGTGGGCGGCGGACGACTGGCAGTTCCCGGGAAGACTCGGCCGCCGTCCTCACGAAAAACCAAAAACCCTTCATTTAGCCGAAGAAGCCGGCAGATGGACTCATTTTTTCGAAAAAAGGCGATCGCCAGAATGTCCCAGAACTCCCTGCTCGACCTGTACGCGCACCCAACGGTGGTGGCCCGCTTCAGCGAAATGGCAGCGCTTCATCCCCATCGCGAAGCCATCAGGGACCGTTTCGGAAGTGTCGACTATCGGCAACTCCTGCATAGCGCCGAACAACTTTCAGACTATCTTCTCGAGCATTATCCTCAGCCGGGAGTTTGTCTTGGAGTGTACGGCGAATATTCTCGGGAAAGCATTGTCTGCCTGCTCGCCATACTATTATCCGGCCATCACTACTTATATATAGACCTGAAACAACCGGCGGCCTGGAATGCAGAGTTGTGCCGGCAGGTCGACTGCCGCCTGATCCTCGACTGCTCGACCACGCCGACGCCCGCCAACGGTCTTCCCTGCGTCCCGGTCAGGCACCTGCCTGCCGCTCCAGCCTCGGTCGCCCGGCCATGCTTCGCGGCGGACCAGATCGCCTACATCAACTTCTCCTCGGGCACCACCGGCCGCCCGAAAGCCATCGCCTGCACCCACGCCGGCATTACCCGTCTGTGCCTGGGCCAGTCGTTCCTCGCGTTCGCTCCGCAGACGCGCTTCCTGGTCAACTCGCCGCTGTCCTTCGATGCGGCGACCCTGGAGATCTGGGGCGCGCTGCTCAACGGCGGCTGCTGCGTGCTGAACGACCTCGGCCCCCTCGACCCGGGCGTGCTGCGCCGGCTGATCGACGAGCGCGGAGCCGACAGCGCCTGGCTCACCGCCTCGCTGTTCAACACCCTGGTGGACCTCGACCCGGACTGTCTCGGCGGCCTTCGCCAGTTGCTCACCGGCGGCGACATCCTCTCGGTGCCGCACGTGCGCCGGGCGCTGCTGCGGCATCCGCGACTGCACCTGGTGAATGGCTACGGACCGACGGAGAACACCACCTTCACCTGCTGCCATGTCGTCACCGACGACGACCTCGAGGAAGACGACATCCCCATCGGCAAGGCCATCGCCGGCACCGCGGTGCTCCTGCTCGACGAGCACGGACAGGAGATCGCCGAGCCCGACCGGGCCGGGGAGATCGTCGCCTTCGGCGCCGGCCTGGCGCAGGGTTATCGGAACGATGCGGCGCGCACCCGCGCCAGCTTCGTCGAGTTGCCCTATCGCGGCCGCCTCCTGCGTGCCTACCGTACCGGCGACCGCGCTCGCTACGACGAGCAGGGCCGGCTGCGCTTCATCGGCCGCGGCGATGGCCAGGTCAAGCTGAACGGCTATCGCCTCGACCTCCCCGCCCTGGAACAGCGCTTCCGCCGCCAGCCGGGCATCCTCGACTGCGCCCTGCTGGTCCGCGAGCGCAACGGCGTCAAGCAACTGCTCTGCGCCTGGACGGGAAAAGCCGACGCCAGCCCGCAGGCCCTGCTCCGCCAACTGCCCACCTGGCAGCGCCCGCATGCCTGCGTCCGGGTCGAGGCCTTGCCCTTGACGGCGCACGGCAAGCTGGACCGCGCCGCCCTGCTGCGCCGCCTGGAAGAACCGCTGGAGCGCTGCGCCAGCGCGCTCGATCCCGACCAACGCGGCTGCGCGCAGCTGTGGAGCGAATTGCTGGGTTGCGAGGTCGGCGCCGCCGACCAGGATTTCTTCCTCTGCGGCGGCAACTCGTTGCTCGCCCTGCAACTGGTCGCCCTCTGTCAATCGGCGGGTGCGGGAGCAAACCTGGGACTCGCCGACTTGCAGGCAAACTCGCGCCTCGACCAGTTCAGCCGTCTCCTGCGCAGCCACGGCCTGGCGCCGGAGCGTCTGCTGGAACGGGCGGCGACGCCGGAGCAGCCGCTGGTGCTGTCGAGGAGCGCGGCATGAACGTCGGTCTCTCCGCGGAGGTGCGCTACCACTGGTTCCGCGAGCACCTGGTGGTGGTCGGCGATTGGCACCGTCTGTCCCCCTCCGAGCGCGACCGCCTGCGGCACCAACCGATGCCGGATGAGGCCGCGCAGTCCTTGCGCGTCGACCTGTCGCCCTGGTCCTGCGGGATGGTCTTCAGCGAGCTGCTCGGCGCCGACCTGACCCGCTTCGGCCTCTGCTACCTGGCTCCGGCCGAGGTGCCGGCATCCGACCTGACGCGCCTGGGACGGCGCCTGCGCGAAGAGTTCCCGTTGCTCGACAGCCAGGTGGACAGCGGCGCGGAAGGTTTCGAACTGGTCGTCCACGGGCAGTCCGAGGAGAGCCCGGCGCTGGAAGTCGGCCCCTTCGCCGACGAAAACGCGCTCATCGCAGCGCTGCTGCAACGCCCGCATTCCCTGTTCGAGCGCGGCCTGCTGCGACTGTTCCACGGGCGCTGCGGAGGACGTGCGCGCTGGGGCGTCTGGCTGCATCACCTGGTCGCCGACGCCGACTTCGCCAGCGTGCTGCTGGCCCGCCTGGCCGTGCTCAACGCCGACCCCACGACCGAAGCGGCGGCCCCCGAGTTCGGCTTCCTCCAGCAGCAATGGCGCCTGGAGCGCCAGCTGCGCGAGCGCAGGACCAGGCTGGAAGACTACTGGAGCGAGCGCGGCGAGGCGTTCCGCGAACTGGCGAGCCTGCCCTGGGCGGAGCGCGCCAGCCATTGCGAAGATTTCCGCTTGGCCGCCACGCCAGGAGGCGGCGAAGCCGCCCTGCTGACCCGGCTCGCCTGCGCCCTGGCTCTCGCCCTGGCCAGCCAGGGCGCCACCGGCAAGGTCCTGGCGCTGACCCCGGTCAGCCTGCGCAGTCGCCGAGGCACGGCGGTTTCCGGTTGCTGGCTGAACCTGGTGCCGCTGTTGCTGGACGCCGCGACCGCCGAGGACACCTTCGAACGACACAGGCTCGAGGCCTTCGAGCACAGCCTGCTGCCGGCGGAGGCCATCGCCGAACGGGCCGGGCTGCGCTATGCCGACGCCCAGGTGATGATCAATGTCATCGACCAGCCATTCCGCAGCGCCGGGTTCATCCACCGGCCGACACTGAAGAGCCGCCTGCCGCTGACCCTGACCCTGGTCCGGCGCGACGACGGCGGCTGGGACGCCAGCCTGGCCAGCCGCTTCGGCCGCGAACGGACCCTGGCGCTGGCGGCGGCCATGGCCGAGGCGCTACGCCCATGCTGATCCTGCTGCCTGACTTCATCGGCCACCCGAGCTGCTTCCGCGGGCTGCTGGCACGCCTCGGCGCAACGGACTGCCGGCCGGTCGACTACCACCGGCTGGATGCCTACGCCAGCATCGAAGCCCTCGCCAGCCAGGTACTCGACGGCCTGGCGGAAGAACCGGACTGGCTGATCGGCTACTCCTTCGGCGGCCTGGTCGGCTACGAGATGGCCCGCCAGTTGCCGGCCAGCCGCCTGCTGATGATCGACAGCCACCTGCCCTGGCCGGCCCTGCGGCGAATGCCGCCGAGCGAGCAATACCAGCGCTGGCTGAGCGCCGAGATGCGCGAATGGATCGCCCTGATGAGCGAGCTTGGCGAACTGCGCGAAGAGGTCCTGCTGCGCAATGTCGAGCTGTTCGGCCGCTGGCAGCCCCGCCATCGCCTCGCCCGCGCCAGCTGGGTGCGCTGCCGGGACGACGCCGGCCGCGACCCGGCCGCCGAACGCTGGTGCGACCTGATCGAGCGGCTCGACACCTTCCCCTGCGAGCGTCCGCACCACCTGGCCCTGCAGGACCCGGCGGTGATCGATTTCATCGTCCACACCGTCAGCAAGGAGTCCGTCCAATGAAACACTATCGGCAGGTGGTATCCCCGCAATTGCGCCAACAGGCGCTGGACTGGATCCTCGCCGCGGCGCAGCGGCCGGACCCGGCGCTGGAACCGGAATTCGACATCGCCGACGACGAGCGCCGCGAGGCGAAGAAGGTGCGCAACCTGCACCGCCACGACCCGCTCTTCTGGGACGACTGGTTCGCCCGCTCCGGGCTCGACGCGCTGGTCCGCGACCATCTGCGCAAGCCGCGCCTGCTGCGCCACGCGGCGTTCATCAAGCGCCACGCCGACGAGTCCTACATCCCGCTGCACCAGGACATCGCGCTATGGGAGAAGCGCTACGAAAGCGCGCAGACCTTCTGGGTCGCCCTGACCCCGTCGCGGAACGACAACGGTGGGATGTTCTATTACCCCGACGACCGCACGATCTTCCCCCACGAGTTCGACCTCGCCTACCCGATGTTCAAGTGCATCGACCTCCAGGCCAACGGCATTTCCCGCGAGCAACTGGTGGATGCCGAGCTGGACGCCGGCGACGTCCTGGTCTGGCCCGCCCGCACCGCACATGGCAGCCACAACAACCGCAGCGGCCAGCTGCGCATCGGCATGCCGATCGTCTTCGTCGACGACGACGAATTCCACCAACTGAATCGAGAGGACAGCATGAAAACCTGGATCGCTTCCAACCTGAAAAGCGTGTTCCCGGACGAGGCAATCACCGAGGACAACCTCGACCACTATCTTCCGCAGCTGTGCGACTACTCGCTGAAGATGGTCTCCTTCCTCGCCCGTTTCTCCCGCCAGTTCGGCCATGCGCCGAAGATCCACGACTTCATCAGGGAGCCGCGGCTGGCGACGCTGTCGGCCTCGGACGCGGGAGCGAGACGATGATCCGGGTCATCGACTGCACCCTGCGCGAGGGGTGCCAGGCCCGCCAGTGCAGCTTCGACAGCGCGCAGTCGGTCCAGCTGGCGAGGGAAATCGCGGCGCTGGGGGTGGATATGATCGAGTGCGGCCACCCGCGGATTTCCGCGGACGAACGCGAGCGGGTACGCGCCGTGGTGGCGGCGGTTTCCACGCCGGTGCTGGCCCACGCCCGGGCGCGCCGGGAGGATATCGACGCGGTGCTGGAAACCGGTGCGCAGTGGGTCGGGCTGTTCGCCTCGATCAACGCGATCTCGCTGGAAACCAAGTTCAAGGGCATGAGCCGCGAGGAGGTGCTCGAACTGTTCCACGACGCGATCCGCTACGCCCGCGAACGCGGCCTGCGGGTCCGGGCCACGGTGGAAGACGCCGCGCGCACCTCGGTCAGCGACCTGGTCAGCATGATCGCCACCGCGCGCGACGCCGGCGCCGATCGCATCTGCTTCGCCGACAGCGTCGGCATCCTGCTGCCGGACGAGACCTTCGACGTGCTCTCGCTGCTGCGCCACGAGTTCCCCGACGTGGTCTTCGAGTACCACGTGCACAACGACCGCGGCCTGGCCCTGGGCAATACCCTGGCGGCGATCCAGGCCGGGGTCCAGTGGCACTCGGCGAGCTGCAACGGGATCGGCGAACGCGCCGGGATCACCGACACCTTCCAGTTGCTGACCCTGCTGCACACCAAGTTCGCCGCCGACCGCTTCAACCTTAAGAACGTCCTCGCGGTCTCCGAGCTGGTCGAGGCGCACAGCCGGATCAAGCGTTCACCGATGCACCCGGTGGTCGGCGAGAACGCCTTCGTCCATGTCGCCCGCCTGCACCAGTTGGCCATGCAGGAAAACCAGGACGCCTACAGCGCCTTCGATCCGGAACTGATCAACGGCCGCGTCTCGCTGCAACGCTACACGCCGATGCACCGCCAATCCCTGTTCCTCACGCCTTTCGAGAAATCCGCCAGCGAACTGAAGTACCACCGCCACGGCCCCGGCAAGCGCTTCGTCATGCTCGACCGGCGCCTGCTCGACGGCTCGCCGTTCTACTTCATCGCCCGCCAGTTCCACGACGTCGGCGACGGCGGGCCGGGCCACGTCGACAGCCACGTGCACAACTGCGACTCGGTGTTCCTGTTCCTCGGCAGCGACGAGGACTACCGCGGCCTGGAGGTGGAAGTCCTACTCGGCGGCCAACTGCGCCGTTTGCAGAGCCCGGCCAGCGTGTTCATCCCCGCCGGCGTCGAGCACAGCTACCGCTACCTCGGCGGCAGCGGCACCTACATCAATTTCGTCCACAAGGGCGATTACCACGAGAGCCTACTGGAGATTACCCAATGAAGCAGTTCGACAAGCACGCAGACGCCTACAACGTGGTCCGCGGCAAGATCGCCTATCCGGATTCGCTCTACCGCAACCTCGCCGAACGCGCCCCGGCACGCGAAGCGGCGCTGGACATCGGCTGCGGCAACGGCGTCTCGACCGTCCGCCTGCAACCCTGGTTCCGCTACGTGGAAGGCAGCGACCTGGGCGAGGCGCTGATCGCCAAGGCCCGCGAGAACTACCCGGAGATCCGCTTCAGCGTGTCGCCGGCGGAAACCTTCGCGCCGCAACGCCGCTTCGACCTGGTCACCAGCGCCACCTCCTTCTACTGGATGGACCGCAAGCAGGTGCTGACGCGCATGGCCGACTGGCTGACCCCCGGCGGGCTGTTCTGCGCCTACAAGTACGACTTCCCGATCGCCTACGGGCCGCTGCGCGACTTCATCGAGCACGAACTGGTGAACAAGTGGGCCAAACACCGCGACCCGCGCCTGACCCGCTATGACGACACCCTGGAGATCATGGGCAGTTGCCCGCACCTGCGCGACTGCCGCCGCGAAGTGTTCGCCAACATCATCTTCCTCAGCCCGGAGGAGGTCGCGCTGTTCTTCCTCTCCACCAGCTACGTGACCCGCTACATCGAGCAGGAAGGCGGCGAAGACTACGCCGACCGCTTCATCGCCGCGGTGCGCGAGATCGAGAGCGCGCCGCAGGTGGCGGTGAACTTCGACATCCACGCCTTCACCGCGCTGAATCGCTGAGGAGCCGGCATGAGCAGCCTCCCCGTACCCGTATCGCTCGACAGCACCCTCCGCCATCTCGGCAGCGCCGACCCGCGGCGGCCGTTCCTGATCGACGCCCGCGAGCCGGAGCGACCGCTGGAATACACCTGGGGCGACGCCGACCGCCAGGTCGATGCCCTCGCCGAGCAGATCGCCGCGCATGCCTACCGCAGTGTCGGCGTGCTGCTGGACAACAGCTACCGCAACCTCTGCCTGATCTATGCGGTCATGCGCGCGGGCAAGCATCTGGTGCTGATCGATCCCGAGTGGGGGGAGGCCGCGAAGCAGGCCATCGTCGACGAGATGCGCCTGGAAGCGCTGGCCAGCGAACATCCGCTCGAGGGCGCGCTGGCCGGGCTGCGCCTGGCGCTGGACTTCGAGCGCCGCGCGACGCGCCGGCTCGACCGCGCCGCGCACAGCCACATGATCCTGTTCACCTCGGGCACCACCGGCCAGCCGAAAGGCATCGAACTCAGCCAGCAGGCCATGCTCCATGCCTACCGCATCGGCCGCGACTGCCTGGGCATCGGCGAGCACACGCGCTCCGGTTGCTTCTACCGGATCAGCGGCCTGGGCATCCTCGGCATCAATTTCCTCTTCCCGCTGCTGTACGGCGGCAGCGCGGTGCTCCTGCCGCTGCACTGCTGGGCCGACAGCGAAGGCTTCTGGGAATGCGTGGAACGCTTCGGCATCAGTTTCCTCTACCTGGTGCCGCCGGTGGTCAACCACATGGTCAAGGAAGGCTCCCCGCCGCCGCGCCGCTTGCCGTTGCAGCGCCTGCTCTGCGTCGCCGGCTCGGCGCGCCTGGACGCCGACCTGCAGGCGGCCTTCCAGCGCGACTACGCGGCGCTGGCGAACATCTACGGCCTCAGCGAGTGCGGCTTCGCCTTCCTCTTCGGCAAGCGTCGCGGCGATGCGTTCGACAACTCGGTGGGACCTGCCGTCGGCCTGGAACTCAAGCTGACCGACCCCGACGGCCGCCCGCTGGAGGGCAGCGGCGAACGCGGGCGCCTGTGGGTGCGCACGCCGAGCCTGTTCTCCGGCTACGTCAACCGCCCCGACCTGACCGCCCAGGTGCTCGAGGACGGCTGGCTGAACACCCAGGACCTCGCCTACTTCGACGAGGACCGCTGCGTGCACGTCCTCGGCCGTTGCGACGGCACCATCAACAAGGGCGGCAACCTGTTCCACCTGAATGAATGCGAACGGGCGCTCAACGGCCTGGACGAGGTGATCGACGTCTGCTGCCTGAAGGTCGACTGCCCGCTCTATGGCGAAGACTATGTCGCCGTGATCCACACCGCGCCGCAGGTCGAGTTCGCCTTCCTGCCCTGGCTCCAGCAGCAGCTCGGCACCCTCCGCGCGCCACAGCGCGTGGTGCTGTCGCACCAGGCCCTGCCGCTGAACGGCGCCGGCAAGCACGACCGCCGTGCGCTCGCCGCCCTGCTGCAACGGGAAGCCTCGTGATGTGCGGCATCCTCGGTTACGTCGGCACCGGTTTCAGTGTCTCGCGCTTCGCCGGAGCGCTACGCCTGCTGGCCCATCGCGGCCCGTTCGGCGAGGGCATCGCGGCCCTGCCGAACGGCGCCATCGGCATGACCCGCCTGCCGATGTCCGGCGCCGCGGCGGTACCGCTGCCGCCGCAGGAGGGCCAGCGGCGGGTCGCCTACAACGGCGAGGTCTACCAGGCCGGCTGCGAAATCCATGGCGAGATCCGCCTGCTGCTCGACGGCTTGCAGCGCGGGGTACTGCCGGACGGCATGTACGCCCTCGCCAGCTGGGACCCGCAGACCCGGCAATTGACCCTGCTGCGCGACGAGTTCGGCATCAAGCCGCTGTACTACAGCTACCAGCCCGAGCGCGGCCTGCTGGCCTTCGCCTCCGAGCCGCGGGCGCTGCTGCACCTGCTCGGCGGCGCCCGCGCCGACGCCGAGGCGATCGCCCAGGTGGTCGCCGCCGGCGTGCCGCTGGAAGGCCAGACGCTGTTCCAGCAGGTCCGTCTGCTGCTGCCCGGCGAGGTGTTGCGCTTCGATCTCTCCCAGGAGCGTCCGCGCCTCTGCCAGCGCCAGCGGCTGGCCACCGCCCCGGCCAGCGAGGTGGACAGCCTCGACGAGCAGCTCGGCGAAACCCTCGAACGCTGCCGCCAGACCTTCCGCCCCTGCGCCCTGCTGGTCAGCGGCGGGGTCGATTCCAACCTGCTCGGCAGCTACCTGGACCCGCAGTTGCAACGCTTTCACCTGTGCCTGGAAGGCGACGAGGAAAGCCTGCTGCCACACCCTCGGCTGCAACGCTTCGAGCTGCGCCAGGAAGCCTTCATGCCGCTGCTGCGTCGCGCGGTCGGCAACTTCGGCGGGGCGACACGGATGTCCAGCCTGCTGATGTACCAGCGCCTGGCCGACGGTATCGGCGAGCAGGGCTATCACTGCGTGCTTCTCGGCGAAGGCGCCGACGAACTGTTCTGGGGCTACCCGCGCCATCTCGAACTCTGGCGCCGGCGCGACGCGCCGGAACCGCGGCGCTTCGCCGCCGCCTGGTTCGGCGAGTACCGGTGCAAGGCCGCGCTGCTGGCGGAACCGGCGGGCCGACGGGTCGCCGAGCGGATCGAGGAACTCGCCCACGAGGCCCTCGGCCAGGGCCTCGAGGCGGCGATCGGCCAGTTCGACCTGCACTACTCGCTGGAGCCGCTGCTGCGCCGCGCCGACCATCTGCTGATGTCGCGCACCATCGAAGCGCGCACCCCCTACCTGCATGGCGCCCTGGCGCAGCGCGCCGGGCGCCTCCAGCGGATCGTCGGCGACACCGCCAAGGCACCGCTGGTGGCGCTCCTGGAGCAGCGCGAGAAACGCTGGCAGGCGCAGCCGAAACGGCATTTCCGCCTGCCGTTCGAACGGTGGCCGCAGGCCCTCGGGGAAATGCGCCGGCACCTCGCCGAACGCCTGCCGGCGCTCCACGACCTCGGCCTGGAAGGCCTGGATGCACCGAGCGTCGCGGCGCTGCCCGGCGACCAGTTGTTCACCCTCACCACCCTGTCGCTCTGGCAGCAGGAATACGGAGCCTCGCTATGACAACCATCCATCGTCGCCCCGCGCCCTGGCGGGGCAACGCGGTGTTCTGCGCTTCGGCCGCTTTCGCCGCCGGCCTGGAAACGCTGTTCGCGCGCCTGCTGGAGCGGCGTCCCGCGGATAGCGCGGAGGCTCTCCTGCGCCAGCGCCTGCATCACGAACTGGAGCACGGCAGCGGCGTGCTGCTGCACGATTCCGCGCTGCTGCGCGGACTCGCCGAGGACGAATTCCAGCGGGTGTTCCGCGCATTCTGCCAATGGCTGGGACGCACCGTGGCGATCAACCGCAACGGCGAGTACCTCAAGGAAGTGCGCGACCTCGGCCTGCGCGACGCCCGCGACGCGCCGCAGCGCGGCCACCTGACCAGCCAGGAACTGGCCTTCCACTCCGATCGCGCCGACCTCACGGTGCTCGCCTGCTGGTCGCCGGCACGCCGGGGCGGCGCCTTCCGCATCCGTTCCTCGGCCGACGTCCTCGCCACCCTGGAAGCCGCCAATCCGGCCTGGCTGCCCCTGCTCGGCCAGCCGATCCCCCACGACCTGCGCGACGAAGGCGACGCCGACTACGCGCTGGTGCCGCTGCTCACGGAAACCCCGCGGACCTTCGTCTTGCGCTATATCCGCAAGTTCAACGAATCGGTGACGCGCCACGGGCTAAGCCTCGCCCCGCAGGTGCGAAGCATGCTCGACGCGCTGGACGAGGCGATCGAACGCGCCGACGGCTATGCCGAACTGGACTTCAGCAAGGGCATGCTGGTGCTGGTGAACAACCACACCACCCTGCACGCGCGCACCGAGTTCAGCGACGACGAGGGGCAGCGCCGCTGCCTGCTGCGCTGCTGGCTGAGCAGCGAGTTCACCCGCGAACTGCCGGAAAGCTTCCTGCCGCTGTTCCACCAGGTAGCCGCCGGCAGCCTGCGCGGCGGCATCCGTCCCCTCGCCCAGGAGCCCCGCCCGTGAGCGACAACACCTTCAGCGTGCAACGCTTCCGCGCCCTGCCGACGGAAATCCACGTGATGCTCGTCGGTACGCTGCTGACCCGCGGCGCCTACTTCATGGTCTGGCCGTTCCTGGCATTGCTGCTGTGGCGCGAGTTCCGGCTGTCCGCCAGCGCCATCGGCCTGCTGCTGGCGCTGGCGACCGTCTGCGGCGCGCTCAGCGGCATCTACACCGGCTGGCTGTCGGACCGTTTCGGGCGCAAGCGCCTGATCTTCTTCGGCACCAGCCTCAGCGGGCTTTCCTTCGTGCTGCTGGGCTTCAGCGGCCAGCCGCTGTCCTACGGACTGGCGATCTCCGGGGTGAGCATCGGCTGCGCCCTGCTCGAATCCAGTTGCAAGGCGCTGATCGGCGACCGCGTCGAGGATCGCCGCTCGCGGGAACTGGCGCTCTACTGCCGGTACTTCCTGATCAACCTCGGCGCCGCCCTCGGCCCGCTGATCGGCCTGACTCTCGGCGTAGCCGCCCAGGCCGGCACCTTCCTGGTCACCGCGCTGGTCTACTTCTGCTACGGCCTGCTGCTTTGGCGCCTGCTGCACCACCTCGAACTTAAGCGGCGCAGCCTTGCCCCGCGATCCTCGACGGGGTTCCTCGAAGCCTGCCTGAGCATGGCCCGGCATCGCGCCTTCACCCTGCTGTTGCTGTGCAACATGCTGGCCGCGCTGATCTACGCCACCTTCGATTCGACCCTCGTGCAGTACCTCACCCGCAGCGGTCTGCCCGACGTGGTCAACAGCATCGCCCTGCTGGTGACCATCAACGCGCTGACCATAGTGGTCGCCCAGTTTCCCCTCCTCCGCCTGCTGGAAAACACCGGCACCGGCGGCCGCCTGATGCTCGGCATGCTGCTCATGCTCCTGGCCCAGCTAGGCTTCGCCTGGACCCCGGTGACCCTGTTCGCCGGCCTGGCGCTGGCCACGGTGGTACTCAGCCTCGGCGAACTGATCGTGTTCCCGACCTTCAGCGTGGAGGTCGACCAACTGACCCCCGACGACTTGCGCGGCAGCTATTTCGGCGCGGCCAATCTCTACAGCCTCGGCACCGCGCTGGCACCGCTGTACGGCGGGATCATGCTCGACCATGCCGGCAGCCAGGCGCTGTACCTCGGCCTGGCCGCGCTGTGCGGGGTGATCATGCTGCTGCAGGTCGGCGCGGTCGGCCTGCGCCAGGCCGAGCGGGCCGGCGGATGAGCGGCGCGCTGCTGGTCTCGGGATTTTTCCTGCGCCGCTCCGCCTGGTCCGTGGAAGGCGCCGGCTGGCGAAGCTGCGACCATCTGCGCGACGCGCCCGGATGCGACCTGGCGCATTGGCTGGACCAGGCCGCCGCCACGCTGGCCGGCGAGGAGCGGGTGATACTCTGCGGCCACAGCTTCGGCGGCTACCTGGCGCAATGCCTGGCGGCCCGCCTGGGCGAGCGCGCCGCGCACCTGTACCTGTTCAGCGCGCTGGTCAGCGAGGGCGGCGGCGCGCTGGAAAGCTACCAGGACAGCGGCCAGGACAATCTCCTCGGGCTATGCCGCCTCGACCCGCTCGGAGGGCGGGTCCGCCTGGAAGACCGCGCCGGCTTCCTCGAACTGCTCGGCGCCGAGGTGCCGACCAGCGCCAGCGAACCCGCGCAATTGCTGATCGACTCGCCGCGGCAGGTTCGTCCAGCCTGCCCGGTCACCTACGTGGTGGCGGCCGCCGACCGGCTCAGCCCGCCGCCGCTGCAACGTACCTTCGCCCACCGCCTGGACGCGCGAGTGCGGGAATACCCGGGCGGGCACCTCGCCGCACTGGCGGACCCGCGCTTCCTTCGCGCCCTTATCGAATCTAATAATTAGATAGATAAAGCCGAAAATACGCGCTTTTTTATCGCAATGATCTGACGGATGATGACCCCATCAACCGCCCGCCCCCCTCGCGCAAACGAGCGGCGACGGGCCCAATGGAGATCCGATCATGATCGAACGTCGTCCCTTCGACCGTCTGGGCCATGCCAACCACGGCTGGCTGAACGCGCGTCATCATTTTTCCTTCGCCGACTACTATGATCCGGAGCGCGAGGACTGGGGCCGCCTGCGGGTCTGGAACGATGACGAGATCGCCGCCGGCAGCGGCTTCCCGCCGCACCCGCACCGCGACATGGAGATCATTACCTATGTCCGCGAAGGCGCGATCACCCACCAGGACAGCCTGGGCAACAAGGGCCGCACCGAGGCCGGTGACGTGCAGGTGATGAGCGCCGGTACCGGCATCGTCCATTCGGAGTACAACCTGGAAGCCGAGACCACCCGGATCTTCCAGATCTGGATCATCCCGGACCGCCGCGGCGACCAACCGCGCTGGGGCTCCAAACCGTTCCCGAAGGCCGAGCGCGACGGTCGTTTCGTCACTCTCGCCAGCGGCGACGAGCAGGACAGCGAAGCGCTGCACATCCGCGCCGACGCCGAGGTCGCCGCGGTGACCCTGAAGGCCGGCCAGAGCGCCGAGTACGCCCTGGAAAACGGTCGCCGCGCCTACCTGGTGCCGGCCACCGGCAGCATCGAGGTCAACGGCGTGCGCGCCGAGGCCCGCGATGGCCTGGCGGTACGCGACGAACCGACCCTGAAGGTCACCGCCCTGGAAGACAGCGAAGTGCTGCTGGTGGAAGTGGCCTGACCCGACAGCCCCTCGCCCCCACGGGCGAGGGGCTGCTTTCGTTGCGCCCCAGCCTCTCTCGACGCAGCGGCGTTATCCGCCGCAACGCCTCCGGCCCTGCCGACTGGGTTCTTCCCAGCTTCACGCTTCGCGCTCACACTACCCCCAGAAGAATTCGAGAGGCTCCGCCATGCGTGAACTGCAACCCCTGCTGGAGAACCACGGGCTGCTCCTGCTGTTCCTCAACGTGCTCTGCGAGCAGGCCGGGCTGCCGATCCCCGCCTACCCGGCGCTGATCGTCGCCGGCGCGCTGGCCATGCAGGGCGTCGGCGCGCCGCTGGGCGTGGTCCTGCTGGTGGTGGTGCTCGCCTGCCTGCTGGCGGACGTCGCCTGGTACCTGGCCGGACGCCGCTACGGCGGCTTCCTCCTGCGCAGCATCTGCAAGGTCTCGCTGTCCCAGGACAGTTGCATCCGCCAGAGCCAGAACATGTACCTGCGGGTCGGTCCGAGGGCGCTGCTGATGTCGAAGTTCCTGCCCGGCGCCAGTGCGTTGTCCACCACCCTGGCCGGCATGACCCGCACCCACCTGCGCCGCTTCCTCGCCTACGACGCCGCCGGCTCGGCACTCTGGGCCGGTTCCGCGCTGCTGCTGGGGGTGATCTTCAGCGATGCGGTAGACCACCTGCTGGCCCTGCTCAGCGACTACGCGGCCATCGGCGCGCTGCTGATCGCCGGCGCCTTCGCCGCCTTCATCGCCTGGAAGCTCTGGCAGCGCCAGCGCCTGCTGTCGCGCAGCCGGCGGATTCCGCGAATCAGCGTGGAGGAACTGGAAAACCTTCGCGAACAGGGGCAATTGCCGGTGATCCTCGATGTCCGCGCCCATCACGAAGACGAGCCGAGCGGCATTCCGGGAGCCATCCCGGTGGAGCTGAACGTGTCGCTGAAGGACCTCCCCGGCGACCTCAGGGACGCCAGCATCGTCATCTATTGCGCCTGTCCCCACGAACTTTCCGCCGCGATGCTCGCCCAGCGCCTCAACGCCTCCGGCTTCACCCGCACCTGGGCGCTGGCCGGCGGCCTGGACGCCTGGCGCAAGGCCTACGGGCAGGTCGTGGCGAACGCCTGAGCGACGCCCACCGGGTTCAGCCCAGGGCCTGCACCGCCGCGCCGCCGGCTTGCCGCTGCGGCGCCGGCGAGGAGAACACCAGGTAGCCGTCCTCGACCTTGCCGTAGCGCAGCAGCGCCAGGTCGAGGACGTAGTTCTGGTAAAGCTTCCAGGGCATCCGGTCGCCCTGCTTGGGCATGCGCTCGGCGGCGCGCTGGATGTAGCCGGAGTCGAGGTTGAGGAAGGGCTCCTCGCGCACGTCGCCGGTGCTGTCGCGGGCGGTCACCTGGCGCATGCCGGTGGCATCCATGTGATTGATCAGGCGGCAGAAGTATTCGCTGGAGAGGTCCGCCTTGAGCGTCCAACTGGCGTTGGTATAGCCGACCACCGCCGCCAGGTTCGGCAGGTCGCGCAGCATGATGCCGCGATAGCCCATGCTCTGGTTGACCTGGAACGGCTTGCCGTCGACCGCCAGCTCGGCGCCGCCGAACATCACCAGGTCGAGGCCGGTGGCGGTGACGATGATGTCCGCCTCCAGCACCTCGCCGGTCTTCAGGCGAATGCCCCGCTCGACGAAGCGGTCGATGTGCTCGGTGACCACCGACGCCTTGCCCTTGCGCAGCACCTTGAACAGGTCGCCGTCCGGCACCGCGCAGACCCGCTCGTCCCACGGCTTGTAGCGCGGGCTGAAGTGACGCATGTCGAAGCGTTTGCCCAGTTGCAGGCTGGCCAGCTTGAGCAGGGCCTTGCGGACCAGGCCGGGGAAGGTCCTGGCGAGCATGAAGAAGACCATCTGCATGGCCACGTTGCGCGCCCGCGCCTGGCGGTAGATCCAGGTTTCCGGAAGGAAGCGGCGGAGGAAATTGGAGATCGCGTCCTTCTGCGGCAGGGTGATCACGTAGGATGGCGAGCGCTGCAGCATGGTGACGTGGGCGGCCTTGTCGGTCAGCGACGGCACCAGGGTTACGGCGGTCGCGCCGCTACCGATCACCACCACCTTCTTGCCGCTGTAGTCGAGGTCCTCGGGCCACAGCTGCGGATGGACGACCTGCCCGGCGAAATCCTCGCGACCGACGAATTCCGGGGTATAGCCGGCCTCGTAGCGGTAGTAGCCGGTGCACATCAGCAGGAACTGCGCGGTCATGCGCAGCGGCTCGGGCTCGTCGCCGCGCTGCACGTCGAGGTTCCAGCGCGCATTGGCGGAATCCCAGTCGGCCCTGAGCACCCGGTGGCGGTAGCGGATCTTCCGGTCGATGCCGTTCTCCCGTGCGGTCTCCTCGATGTAGCGGCGGATCGACGGACCGTCGGCGATGGCCTTGGGATCGCTCCATGGCTTGAAGTTGTAGCCGAGGGTGAACATGTCCGAGTCGGAACGGATGCCGGGGTAGCGGAACAGGTCCCAGGTACCGCCCATCGCCGCGCGCCCTTCGAGCAGGGCGAAGCTCTTGCCGGGGCAATGCTTCATCAGGTGGTAGGCGGCGCCGACGCCGGACAATCCGGCGCCGACGATGAGTACGTCCAGGTGTTCGACAGGCATAAGGTTCCTCGATCGGCGGAAGCGTCCAGCCGTCTGCTGGGCTGATGCCCTCCACCCTACAGAGGGGATGCCGCGCGGGTATCCCAACCTTCGTACTGCGATATCCGCAAAGTATGGACCCAGGCGGGGGAATCACCCATGCCGGCGTACCGGCATGGGTCGGGCGCTAGGAGGCGCGGGAAGGTTTCTCCGGGGTCTCCGCCGCTACCGCGCCACGGTCTTCCAGCTGGTCGGTCTGGAACAGCGTCTCCAGCTCGACCCGCGCCTCGCGAGCGCTTTTGATCAGCGCGTCGCGGTCGTTGTAGAACAGGTGCTGGGAGGCCAGGACCTCTTCGTCGTGCCGACGGAAACGACGGATCCGCGCGTCCGCCTGTTCCTCGCTCAGACCCAGGCCGCAGAGCACCATGCGGCTCATCTCCAGGCTGGAGAAGAAGGTCTCGCGCACCGGCTCGACCCCGGCGTCGAGCAGCAGGTGGACGTGCTGGCGGTTACGCGCGCGGGCGATGATCTTCAGGTGCGGATACAGCTTGCGCACGCGCTTGGCCGTCTCGATGTTGGTCTCCGGGTCATCGGTGGCGATGACGAAGAACTCGGCCTTCTCTACCTGGGCCGCGCGAAGGATCTCCGGGCGCATCGGGTCGCCGTAGAAGATCGGGATCGCGCCGAGGGTACGGGTCAGCTCGATGGTCTCCACCGAGGTGTCCAGGGCGATGAACGGCACGCGCTGGGCGCGCAGCACGCGAGCGACGATCTGGCCCATGCGGCCGACCCCGGCGATCACCACGCGCGGGGTGTCGTCGTTGTCGATGCGTTCCATTTCCGGCGGCGGCTTCGTCGCCTCCGGCTCCTTCGCCAGCAGGCGCGCGAGGCCGAGTACCAGCAACGGGGTCAGGGCCATCGACAGGGTGATGGAAAGCACCAGCAGGTTGTGCAGGTCGTTCTGGAACAGGCCCTGGTCGCGGGCCATCTTGAACACGACGAAGGCGAACTCGCCGCCGGCCGCCAGGACCACGCCCAGGCGCAGCGCCGAGGCCTTGTCGAGGCCGCCGGAAATGCGTCCGACGAAGTACAGCACCGGCGCCTTCAGGGCGATCAGCAGCACGGTCAGGCCGAGCACCATCCACGGCGACTTGAGCAGCAGGCTGATGTCCGCGCTCATCCCCACGCTGATGAAGAACAGGCCGAGCAACAGGCCCTTGAACGGCTCGATCTGCGCCTCCAGTTCGTGGCGGTACTCCGAGTCGGCCAGCAGCAGGCCGGCGAGGAAGGCACCGAGGGCCATGGACACGCCGGCCAGCTCCATCAGCAGCGCGGTGCCCATCACCACCAGCAGCGCGGTGGCGGTGGACATGTCCTGCAGCTTGGTCTGGGCGACGATGCGGAACACCGGGCGCAGCAGGTAGCGGCCACCGACCACCACCGCGGCGATGCTGCCGACTACCTTGAGGGTCTGGGTCAGTTCGCTGCCGCCGGCGTCGCTGTGCGCACCGCTGAGCAGCGGGATCATGGCGATCAGCGGGATCGCCGCGATATCCTGGAACAGCAGGATGGCGAAGGCCAGGCGGCCATGGGGCTGGGTCAGTTCCTTGCGCTCGGCGAGGATCTGCAGGCCGAAGGCGGTGGACGACAGCGCCAGGCCCAGGCCGAGCACCACCGCGCTGTTCACCGGTTGGTCGAAGCCGACCAGGGCCACGGTGCCGATCACCACGCCGGTCAGCAGCACCTGCAGCAGGCCGACGCCGAACACCGACTTGCGCATCACCCACAGGCGCCGCGGCGACAGCTCCAGGCCGATGATGAACAGCAGCAATACCACGCCCATCTCGGAGATCTGCGCGACGCTTTCCGGGTTGTCCACCAGGCCCAGCACGCTGGGACCGATCAGCACGCCGGCCAGCAGGTAGCCGAGCACCGCGCCCAGTTGCAGGCGCTTGGCCAGCGGCACCATGAACACCGCCGCGATCAGGAAGACCACGCCGGACTGGAGAAAACTGCTTCCGTGTTCCACGCTCAACTCCCGCTGGCGGCGCTGGCGCCGAACCGGTCGCGGATGGTGGCGATGGTCTCCACATCCATGGCGATATAGGCCTGCTTGACGAAGGCGTCGTAGGGCAGTTCGTCGCCCAGCGGCTGCAGGTAGCGGGTGCAGTAGGCGAAACGCACGAACAGCGAGCCGGGCTCCGGCTCCTCGATGGTCATGTCGAGGCTGCCGCCGGCCACCTCGGCGCTCGGCTTGATGCTGTAGTGGGCACTGTCCGGCGCCTTCAGCACGACTTCGTCCTCGACCACCAGACCCGGCAGGTACAGGCGCCGGTGCAGGCGGTCGCCGTCATCGACGAGGATCTCGAAACGCTCCAGGCCGACGACGAAATACTGTGGCTCGCGCGCACGGCAGACCAGGCCTTCCCAGAGTTGCAGCCGGTCGAGGACCGGCAGGTCGACAAGCGTCCGGTCGTTGACCTGGACCAGGTGTTCGAATTGCATGTGGCTCACTTCCTGTTCGGTGCATGCGATAGGCGAGTTCTGACCGGCGATGGGTGCAGAAAGTTTTCCCGCTGCCGGCGAATCGCCAGACCGCAGGTCCGCAACGATCGCCGACAGGCATTCGAGGACGCCGCCGGGGCACCCGGCGGCACATCGACCTCACTCGGCGTCGATCTTCCAGGGAATCGGCGGAGCGCTCAAGCGCGGCCCTTCCAGGGCGTCGAGCCGGCCGAAGCGAGCATCCCCCTCCTCCCAGGCCTTCTGCGCCCGGGCGATCTCACCCTTGCTGTGGCCGACGAAGTTCCACCACATGAAGATCTCCGCGCCGAACGGTGCGCCACCCAGCAATAGCACCCGCGCGCCAGGGTCGAGTTGCAGTTGCAGGCCGTCGCGGCCGTCGCCCAGGTAGGCCAGTTCGTTCACCGCGAAATGCTCGCCGCCCACTTCCAACCCGCCTTCCAGCGGCAGCAGGCCGTACTCGAAGTGCGGGTCGAGCGTCAGTTGCAGGGTCGAGGCGTCGTGGCAGGCCAGGTCGGCACCGAGCAGCGGCGAGTAGAGCCGGCACGGCGCCTGCCGCCCGTCCAGAGCGCCGGCCAGCAGGGTGAAGGTGACCCCCTGCTCCTGCCAGCGCGGCAGGTCGGGATGATGGTCGAAGGCCGGGGCGATGTCGCGCTGCTCGTAGGGCAGCGCGATCCACAACTGCGCGGCGTGGGCGTGGCGCTCGTCGGGCAGTGACTCCTCGGTGTGGGCGATGCCATGGCCGGCGGTCATCAGGTTGACCTGGCCGGGGCGGATCACCTGGACGTTGCCCAGGCTGTCGCGGTGCAACGCCTCGCCCTGGATCATCCAGGTAAAGGTCTGCAGGCCGATGTGCGGGTGCGGGCCCACGGCCAGGCCGCCGCCGGGTTCGAATTCGGCGGGACCGGCATGGTCGAGGAAGCACCAGGCACCGATCATCCGCCGCTGGCGCGACGGCATCAGCCGACTGACGGTGATCCCGCCGCCGATTTCCGCGGCACGCGCGGTGACCCGTTGCAGCAGGTGTTCGTGGCGTTCCGGACAGTCCCGCGAGGAGGACAGGTCGCAACGCTCTTCGGTATTGCTCATGTTCAGGCTCTCCGGTGACGAGGCATTCAACCGCGCAGGCGGCGCACCCATAGCTGCAGGGCCTGCAACTGCTGCTGGATCAGCTCGCGCGCCTTGTCGTCGAGCAGCCGGCCCTGGGCATCGAAGGCGTTCTGCGCGCTGGAGATCATCACTTCCGGCTTGTTCAGCGGATGAACGTCGAGGAACACCAGCGTCTGGCGCAAGTGATACTGCGCCCGCGCGGTGCCGAAACGCCCGGCGCTGGCGCCGAGGATCGCCGCCGGCTTGCCGGAGAACGGCTGCTCCGGCGGCCGCGAGGCCCAGTCGATGGCATTCTTCAGCACCCCGGCCATCGAATAGTTGTATTCCGGGGTGGCGAACAGCAGCGCGTCCGCCGCGCGAATCTGCTCGCGGAAGCGTTCCACCGCGGGCGGGAAGCCGAGGGCGTAGACGTCCTCGTTGTACAGCGGGATGCCGGAGATGTCCGCCAGCTCGATGCTCATGCCCGGCGGGACCAGGCCGATCGCCTCCTGCAGCGCCGCGCTGTTGTAGGAGCCGCTGCGCAGGCTGCCGGAAATGCCCAATACCTTGATGTCGTCGCTCATGCCGTGCTCCTCGATGTGTGTGCGGGGTTCAGTCGCGCAGTTGGCTGCTGACGCTGACCTCTCCGGAGAGTACACGATGGATCGGGCAGGCATTGGCGATCTCCAGCAGGCGCTGGCGCTGCTCGGCATCGAGATCGCCGGCCAGGCGGATGTCGCGGCGGATATGGGTGAAGGGCTCCGGCTTGGTGCGTTCCTCGACGATGTTCAGTTGCACGTCGATCCCCTCCAGCGGCCACTCCTTGCGCTGCGCGTACATCGCCACGGTGATCGCCGTGCAGGCGCCCAGCGCCGAGAGCAGGATCTCGTGCGGCGAGGGACCGCTGTCGCCGCCGCCGAGGGCGGCCGGCACGTCGCTCAGCCACTGGTGGCTGTCGTCGCCGAGGGTCACGCGGTAAGGGGTGGCGCCGAGGGAAGCGTTGACGACCTGGGTAGCCATGGGGTTTCTCCTGTGCATGGGGGGCGTGCCGGAACCTCGGGTTCCGGCGAAGCGGCGTTCCGATGAAAACACCTGGACGGAAAACGACACAAGGCACCCGATGGTCGGAGTGCCTTGTGTCCGGGACAGCGGCGAAGCCGGCTTACTTCTTCGTGCCGAAGCTCTGGATCAGGTTGGCGTACGCCGGCAGGTGGCCGCCGAGGATGGCGCCGAAGCCTTCGATGTCGTTGCGCCAGTCGCGGTGCAGTTCGCAGCCGACGCTGAACCAGTTCATCAGTTGCGCGCCGGCGGCGGTCATGCGCGCCCAGGCGGCGTCGCGCACCACCGGGTTGAAGGTGCCGGAGGCGTCGGTGACGACGAATACGTCAAACCCTTCCTCCAGCGCCGAGAGGGTCGGGAAGGCTACGCAGACATCGGTCACCACGCCGGCGATGATCAGTTGCTTCTTGCCGGTGGCCTTGACCGCCTTGACGAAGTCCTCGTTGTCCCAGGCGTTGATGTTGCCGGGGCGGGCGATGTACGGGGCCTGCGGAAACATTTCCTTGAGTTCCGGCACCAGCGGGCCGTTGGGGCCATCCTCGAAGCTGGTGGTGAGGATGGTCGGCAGGTTGAAGAACCTGGCGATGTCGGCCAATGCCAGGACGTTGTTCTTGAACTCGTCCGGGCTGAAATCGCGGACCAGGGAGAGCAGGCCTGCCTGGTGGTCGACGAACAGCACCGCCGCATCGTTCTTGTCGAGTCGCTTGTAGGTGAAGGACATGGTGTTTCTCCGGTCTCGGGCGGCGTCCGTCGCCGCGCGGTGTGAAACGAAGCGCCTCCTGGGAGGCAAGCATGGGCGGTCTCGGGAGCGCACGCCGCCCATCAAGAGTAGTGACAGCGACAGCGATTTACCGCCCGGTAAAATGCGAAAACGGTGTTCTCGATACGAGAACAATGCCATTCCCCGGGCGCGCTACGCTTGCCCTGCCATTGTCTTTCCCGCACGTTCGACGCGCGCATCCCCTTACCAGGAGTTCTCCCGCATGCGACAGTCTGCCTCCCGATTGTTTCGAGATTCGCCATGAGCCTGCGCCTTGAAGACATACAGGCCTTCCTCAACGTGGTCGAGCTGGGCAGCATCAGCGCCGCCGCCGAACGCATGAGCCTGTCCAAGTCCGTGATCAGCAAACGCGTCAGCGACCTGGAGCGCCACCTCGGCGTGCGCCTGCTCTACCGCTCGACGCGCAACGTCGAGCCGACCGAGGCCGGCGGCTTCTTCTACAAGTCGGCCAAGGCCTCGCTGCAGGACCTGAACAACGCCGCGGAAAGCGTGGCCCTGCGCGAGAACGACCTGTGCGGGGAATTGCGGGTGATGGCGCCGATGAGCTTCGGCACGCTCTGGCTGGGGCCGCTGGTGATGGAATTCATGGCGCGCAACCCGCGCCTGGAAGTGGTCCTGCAACTGGACGACCGGATCGTCGACTTCGAGAAGGAAGGCTACGACCTGGCGATCCGCATCACCCGCCTGCAGGACAGCTCGCTGATCGCCCGCCAACTGGGCACCAGCCGCCGGGTAGTGTGTTGCAGCCCGGAATACCTGGAACGGCACGGCCCGCTGCAACGCATCGAAGACATCCTCTGCCATCCCTGCATCGGCTACAGCCACAACACCCCGTCGCAGCTATGGAGCTTCGAGCCGCGGGTGGCCGGCGAGCCGGCGCGGATGATCACCCCGCGCGGACGCTTCAACACCAACAACGGCCAGACCATGCGCGACGCCGCGGTGCGTGGCCTGGGCCTGGCGATGCTGCCGCTGTTCATCGCCGCCGAGGACCTGGCCGCCGGCCGGCTGGTCGAGGCCCTGCCGCAGGAGCGGCCGCTGGACGACCTGATCTACGCCATGTATTCGCGAGCGGCAACCCTCTCGCCGAAGGTGAAGCTGTTCGTCCAGTTTCTCCAGCAGGCCCTGGGCAGCCCGCCGTGGGGCGTGCGCTGAGCCTCGCTCAGCGCTTGCGACAGACGCTCAGCCCGTCGCCGATCGGCAGCAGCGAGTAGTCCACCCGCGCGTCGTTCTTCAGCGCCAGGTTGAGCTGCTGGATGCCGCGGGTATCCGCACTCTTCGGCTGCGCTTCGAGCACCCGGCCGCTCCACAGCACGTTGTCGAAAAGCACCAGCCCACCCTGGCGCACCAGCGCCAGCGCGGCCTCCAGGTATTCGGGGTAGTTGGCCTTGTCGGCGTCGATGAAGGCCAGGTCGAACTGCCCGGCCAGGCCTTCGTCGAGCAACGCACGCAGGGTTTCCAGGGCGGGCCCGAGGCGTAGCTCGATGCGCTCCTCGACAGCGGCTTCGCGCCAGTAGCGGCGCGCAGTCAGGTGGTAGTCGCCGGGCAGGTCGCAGCAGGTAAGACGCCCCTGCTCGCCAAGGGCGGTAGCCATGCACAGGGCGCTGTAGCCGGTGAAGGTCCCGACCTCCAGCGCCCGCCGCGCGCCGATCAGGGTCAGCAGCAAGGCGATGAACTGGCCCTGCTCGGGGGCGATCTGCCAGCGTGCGTTGGGCAGCTTCGCGGTTTCCTCGCGCAGGCGGGTCATCAGCGGGGTTTCCCGCAGCGAAACGTCCAGCAGGTAGCGATAGAGGTTGTCGTCGAGATTGAGGGTGCGGGTGGTCATGATGGCCCCGGACCTCCCCGCCTCAGGGCACCCGCGCCAACGGCGACGGCGCGACCAGCACGCGCTTGGCGTCCAGGTACGCGCGTTGCCAGTAGCTGTTCTGCAAGCTGTCCAGGCGCACCGTGCCGCCGGTGCGCGGCGCATGCACGAAGCGACCCTCGCCGACGTAGATGCCGGCATGGCTCACGGTGCGACCACCGGAGGTGGCGAAGAACACCAGGTCGCCGGTCTGCAGGGCCTGCACCGGCACGCTGGGCGCGCGCATGGAAATCATCTCGCGGGTCGAGCGCGGCAGCTTGATGCCGGTCATGTCGCGGTAGACGAAGTTGATCAGGCCGCTGCAATCGAAGCCCGAATCGGGCGTGTTGCCGCCCCAGCGGTAGGGCGTGCCGACCAGGCCGAGGGCACGGAACAGCACATCGTCGGCGGCGGGCGAGAAATTCGTCGCCGGACGGAATACGACCTGTTTGGCGGGCGCGGGGGGCGGCGCTTTGCTGGCGCAGGCGGTAAGCAGCGCAGCAAAGGCGAGGATCGAGAATCGGGCCAGTGCATGCATGGTGGAAGCCTTCCTGGTGAGGAATGCTTCCACTTTGCTACGACAAGGAGTTAAACGCAATACTTAAAGTAAAACTTTAAGTTTAGCGCTTGCTCGTCAGGGCATCCTTGTAGCCGGGTTCGAGCACCCGCTTGGCTTCCATGTAGCTCAGGCTCCAGTAGCTGGAGTCCAGGCTGTCCACCCGCACCCCGCCGCCGCGACGGCTGGCGGAATGGATGAACTGGCCATCGCCGATGTAGATGCCGGCGTGGCTGACGCGGCCACGGCCACGGTTGTTGAAGAACAGCAGGTCGCCGGGCTGCAGCTCGTCCTTGGAGACCAGCGGTACGTCCATATCGATGAGTTCGCGGGTGGAGCGCGGCAGCTTGATGCCGGCCTCCTCGCGGAACAGGTAGCCGACGAAGCCGCTGCAATCGAAGCCTTTCGCCGTCGTACCGCCGAAACGGTACGGCGTACCGATCAGTTCGAAAGCGCGCTCGAGGATGCTGGACGCCAGCGCAGGCGTACCAGCCGATGAATTGTCCGCCCCTTCGTCCTCAACATCCTGCCAAGCGATCGCGTCGCGTTCGACGTCGATGCTGCTCTTGGCTGCGGTCGGCTCTTTGGCGACCTGCGGCTCCGGCGAATGGCTGGCGCAAGCGGCCAGCAGCAGAACGAAACTCATGGGCACGAGGGGTGCTAAGCGTTTAAGCATGGGCACGACCGTGTCTCATTAGTTTTACTAGCGGGCTAATTTGCCTTCTCGATCAATCCTATGCAAGTTTTTTATCGATAAATGTGACTTACCACCTGCGGCATGATGTCTAAGGCTCGTCCTGTCATTTTCACATCGACCCGCTCGCTGAGGTCGGTCACGCCAGGATTCACCTCCGCGGTGAAGCCTCCCGCCTGCCGCGTGCGCAGCACCGGTTCGACGATATAAGGGAAGCTCGCGGTGGTTCCCACCACCAGCACCGCATCGAAGCCTTTGCGCAATTCGCGGTACAGGGTATCGATCGCCTCTTCCGGCAACATTTCCTCGAACAGCACCACCGGCGGCCGCAGCACCCCACCGCAAGCGGCGCAGCGCGGCGGCAACTGGCCGTGCAGATGCTCCTCCAGGCCGCCGCTCTCGGCACCGCAGGACTGGCAGTAGAGCGGCGCCAGTTCGCCATGGATCTCGATCAGCCGCTCGGCCGGCGAGCCGGCCTGGCGATGGAAGCCGTCGATGTTCTGGGTCAGCACCCAGCATTCCGGCTTGTGCTTCTGCAACTCGGCGATGGCTTCGTGGCCGGCGTTGGGTCGGGCCGCCAGGCAAGCCTTGCCGAGTTCCGCGAGGTACTTCCAGCACAGCGCCGGATCGCGCCGCAGCATCGGTCCGGAAAGTGCCGCCTCGATCGGCAGGCCCTCTTCCGTGCGACCGTTGTAGAGACCGCCTAGGCCGCGATAGGTGGGCATACCGGAATCCGCGGAGAGGCCGGCGCCAGTGATGACCAGGATGCGTTCGGCGCGCCGCAGGGCCTGGGCGACGGTGGCGATCGGGCTGTGGCTGTCCATGGTTGGCTCCTGTCAGGCTGGCGGATCGAGGGAAGCCGGCAAGCCGAGCCGGCGCATGCGCCCGAGCAGGGTCGTGCGCGGAATCCGCAACCGGGCGGCGGCCCGGGAGAGATTGCCGCGCGCCTGGCGCAAGGCGTCTTCTATCAGGTTGCGCTCCTGTTGCGCCAGCGCCTCGCGCAGGCCTCCGACCGCCGCGCTGTTCATCGAGAGCGCGGCCTCGCCGCCCACGGCCTCGGCGCCGTCGTCGGCGAACGCCACCTCATCCAGCAGTGCGCCGCCCTCCCCGTGCAGCAACAGGCTGCGCCGGATCACGTTTTCCAGTTGCCGGACGTTGCCCGGCCAGTCGCAGGCCAGCAACTGCGCCAGCGCCCGCTCGCCAAGAGCGGTGACACGCGGGTTGAGGCTGCGCGCATCGCGACGGACGAACGCCCGTGCCAGCAGTTCCACATCGCCGGGGCGCTCGCGCAGCGGCGGGATGCACAGGCTGCCCACGTCCAGACGGTAGTACAGGTCCTCGCGCAGGCGTCCCTCGGCGATCGCCTGGCGCGGCGGCTGGTTGCTCGCCGCGATCAGGCGCACATCGGCCCGCTGCGGGCTCAGGCTGCCCAGAGGCAGGTAGCTGCCGTCCTGCAGGACCCGCAGCAGCTTGCTCTGCATGGCCATCGGCATGGAATTGATCTCGTCGAGGAACAAGCTGCCGCCCTGCGCCAGGGCGAACATGCCCTTGCGGTTCTCGGCGCCGGTGAAAGCGCCGCGGGTGGTGCCGAACAGGGTACTTTCCAGCAGCGTCTCGGGAATCGCTGCGCAGTTCAGGCTGATCATCGGACCGCTGCGTCGCGGGCTCAGGGCATGGGCGCGACGGGCGAACAGTTCCTTGCCGGTGCCGGTCTCGCCATGGATCAGCAGCGGCAGGTCGGTGGCCGCGAAAACGTCCAGACGCTGCAACTGCCGCAGCAGGCTCGGCGCCACGCTCAGGATGTTCGGGCAATCCGCCAGGCCTGCGGCCTCTTCGGTCTCGGCGACGACTTCGCCGAGCTCCATCGCGCCGAGCAGGCAACCGTCGCGCCCGCGCAGCGGGATCGCCCGGTGGCGATACTGCAACAGCTCGCCGCCGGCCCCCACGTAGGCCTGCAGCGTATCGATCGACGGCCGCCCTTCGGCCAGGCAACGCAACAGCGTGCTTTGCTCGGCCGCCAGCCAGGGAGCGCTCTGCAACAGGTGCATACCCAACGCCCGCTGCGGGTCGAGACCATCGAGCAGGCCGCTGGCACGGTTGTAGTAGACGAAGCGACCGGAGGGGTCGACCACCGTGACCGGTTGCCGCAGGCCGTCGAAAATCGGCGCCAGGCAGTCCACCAACCAGGCCAGTTCACCGCTTCGCGTGGAAATCGTCGGCTCCTCGACAAGCGCCATGCTCTCCCCCTCGGTTTCCCGGATGTCGAAATCTCGTCAGTTGACCCATCTTCGACGCAGCGCGACCGAGCATCCTTGGCGTGGATCAACCAAGCCCTCGGAAAACCAGGAAAATCCTCCGATTTATCAAGGATTTCCAAGGCAATTCCCGGGCGTTGGCTGGCGCGTGGCTTGCAACGACCTCGTCGTCCCCACACGAGGAAAATCGTCATGTTCAAGCACATCATCGCTCGCACGCCCGCCCGCAGCCTGGTCGACGGCCTGACCTCCAGCCACCTCGGCAAGCCGGACTACGCCAAGGCCCTGGAGCAGCACAACGCCTACATCCGCGCCTTGCAGACCTGCGACGTGGACATCACCCTGCTGCCGCCGGACGAACGCTTCCCCGACTCGGTGTTCGTCGAGGACCCGGTGCTCTGCACCTCGCGCTGCGCCATCATCACCCGCCCCGGCGCCGAATCGCGGCGCGGCGAGACCGAGATCATCGAGGAAACCGTGCAGCGCTTCTATCCGGGCAAGGTCGAGCGCATCGAGGCACCCGGCACGGTGGAAGCCGGCGACATCATGATGGTCGGCGACCACTTCTACATCGGCGAATCGGCCCGCACCAACGCCGAGGGCGCCCGGCAGATGATCGCGATCCTGGAGAAACATGGCCTCAGCGGCTCGGTGGTGCGCCTGGAAAAGGTCCTGCACCTGAAGACCGGGCTCGCCTACCTGGAACACAACAACCTGCTGGCCGCCGGCGAGTTCGTCAGCAAGCCGGAGTTCCAGGACTTCAACATCATCGAGATCCCCGAAGAGGAGTCCTACGCCGCCAACTGCATCTGGGTCAACGAAAGGGTGATCATGCCCGCCGGCTATCCCCGGACCCGCGAGAAGATCGCCCGCCTCGGCTACCGGGTGATCGAGGTGGACACCTCCGAATACCGCAAGATCGACGGCGGCGTCAGTTGCATGTCGCTGCGCTTCTGAACCATGCCGCGGCGGACCGACCCGCCGCCTCCCGCCGTCGCACCCCGGCGCAGGCT
>NZ_KV800309.1:227560-276549 GCF_001810205.1 Pseudomonas sp. HMSC076A11
CCCCGCCGTCGCACCCCGGCGCAGGCTCCGCCTGCGCCTGGCGCGACATACCGGATGCAGTTTCGGAGGTGCCACATGGCCGATTCGGACAAGGGAAAACTGGGGCTGCCGGCGCTGACAGCGCTGGTGGTGGGCGGCATCATCGGCAGCGGCATCTTCAGCCTGCCGCAGAACATGGCCGAAGGCGCAGGCGCCGGCGCGATCCTGATCGCCTGGGCGATCACCTTCGTCGGCATGCTGACCCTGACGCGGATATTCCAGTGGCTGTCGACCACCCGCCCCGAACTGGACGACGGCGTCTACGGCTACGCCCGCGAAGGCTTCGGCGAATACCTGGGGTTCAATGCCGCCTGGGGCTACTGGATTTCCGCCTGGGTCGGCAACGCCGGCTACCTGGTGGTGCTGTTCAGCGCCCTCGGCTCGTTCGGCGCGCTGGCCTTCTTCGGCGACGGAACCACCTGGCCGGCGCTGCTCGGCGAATTGACGGTGCTCTGGCTGATGCATGCCTTCGTCCTCCACGGCGTGCACAACGCGGCGATCACCAACGCCATCGTGACCCTCGCCAAGGTGGTGCCGATCGCCCTGTTCATCCTCTGCGTAGCCCTGGCCTTCCGCATCGAGACCTTTCACCTGGACTTCTGGGGCAGCCCGGCCCTGGGCAACGTCACCCGCCAGGTGGAAACCACCATGCTCTACACCGTCTGGGTATTCCTCGGCATCGAGAGCGCCACGGTCTATGCCAGCCACGCGCGGCACGCGGCCGATGTCAGCCGCGCAACCCTGCTCGGCTTCGTGGTCACCCTGCTGTTGCTGGTCTGCGTCTCGGTGCTGTCGCTGGGCGTGGTGCCGCAGCACGAACTGGCGCAGATGAAGAACCCCTCGATGGCCCAGGTGATGGCCGCGGCGGTGGGCCCCTGGGGCGCCACGCTGATCAACGTCGGGTTGATCGTCTCGGTCGGCGGCGCGCTGCTGGCCTGGACCATGCTCGCGGTGGAAATGCTCTACCTGGCCAGCCGTGGCCCAACGCACACCGCGCCGGCACTGTTCGGCCGCACCAATGCGGTGGAAACCCCGGCGCCGGCACTGTGGCTGACCAGCACGCTGATCTCTGCGCTGCTGCTGGTGGCCTTCCTCAACGCCTCGGGCTACAACGCGCTGATCCAGTTGGCCACCTCGATGGCGCTGATCCCCTACCTGCTCTGCGCCGGCTTCTGCCTGAAGCTGGTGGCGCGCCGCCCGCACTCGGGCGCGATGCTGGCGCTGGCGCTGTTGGGGACGCTCTACGGGGTCTGGCTGATCTACGCCGCCGGGCTGAAATACCTGCTGCTGTCGATGATCCTCTACGCGCCAGGCCTGGGCTTCTTCCTGCATGCCCGTCGCCAGCGCGGCCTGCCGGCGTTCGGCAATCGCGCCGAAGGCAGCGTCGCGGCGCTGGTGCTGGTCCTCGCGCTGGCGGCGCTATGGATGATCGGCAGCGGTCGGCTGAGCCTCTAGCTCAATGATTGACCGTATGTGCCAGCATCACCGACAGCTGGCACAGCGGCCGGCCGCTCTCCTCGCGCCACTGGTTGAAGGCGGCCTGCACGGCAGCCAGGTCCTTGAGGCTGGTGGGCGGTTTGTCGATGATCTCCTGGGCCTTCAGCGCGGCGACCATGTCGTCGCTGGGAATGAAGGTGTCCTTGCCGGCCATCCGCAGGAAACGCGGCGCCGACAAGCCGCCGAGCTGGTTGCCGCGCTTGCTCAGCAGCTTCCACAGGCCGACGATGTCGGTTTCCGGCCAATCCGCGAGGAAGTTGCCGAAGCTGCCATGCTCGCGGGCCAGGTCGAGCACCATCTGCGCATTGCGCGGCACGCTCTTGAGCTTGCCCAGGTGGCGGATCAGGCGGGCGTCCTGCATCAGCCGCTCGAGATGCTCGGCGCTCATGAGCACGACCTTCTGCGGATCGAAGCCGAAGAACATTTCCTCGAAGGCCGGCCACTTGGCGTCCACCAGGCTGTGCTTGAGGCCGGCGCGGAAGATCCGCAGGCTGATCAGCGACAGGTAGCGGTCGTCACCCACCGCGCGCAGCTCAGCGGCGCTCTTCGGCTGCGGCAGGCGCGCTTCCAGCGCCTCCCTGGAGCCGAAGCGGTTCAGGCAGTATTCGTACATCCAGGCGTAGTCGCGCATCGGGAATCCTTGCAGACCGGAGAGAAGAACTGACTCGCGGCGCGGCTCAGAGGTTCATCACGTCGAGGAAGCGCGGCGTGGCGTTCTCGTCGATGCGCAGGTTGGCGAAGTCGAACAGGTTGCGGTCGGCCAGTTGCGACGGCACCACGTTCTGCAGGGCGCGGAACATGATCTCGGTACGCCCCGGCGATTTGCGTTCCCATTCCAGCAGCATTTCCTTGACCACCTGGCGCTGCAGGTTCTCCTGCGAACCGCAGAGGTTGCAGGGGATGATCGGGAACTCCTTGAGCTGGGAATAGGCCTCGATGTCCTTCTCGCTGCAATAGGCCAGCGGCCGGATCACCACGTTGCGCCCGTCGTCGGCCAGCAGCTTCGGCGGCATGGCCTTCAGGGTTCCGCCGTAGAACATGTTGAGGAAGAAGGTCTCGAGGATGTCGTCGCGATGGTGACCGAGGGCCATCTTGGTCGCGCCGATCTCGTCGGCGAAGGTGTACAGCGTGCCACGGCGCAGGCGCGAGCACAGCGAGCAGGTGGTCTTGCCTTCCGGGATCTTCTCCTTGACCACCGAGTAGGTGTCCTTCTCGACGATGTGGTACTCCACGCCGATCGACTTCAGGTACTCCGGCAGGACATGCTCGGGAAAACCGGGCTGCTTCTGGTCCATGTTCACCGCGACGATCTCGAAGCGGATCGGCGCGACCTTCTGCAGGTAGAGCAGGATGTCGAGCATGGTGTAGCTGTCCTTGCCGCCGGACAGGCAGACCATGACCTTGTCGCCATCCTCGATCATGTTGAAGTCGGTGATGGCCTCGCCGGCCAGGCGGCGCAGGCGCTTCTGCAGTTTGTTCTGATTGACCGAAAGGGTGCCCATGGTGCTCTGGAATCCGGGTGTTCGAGGAGAAAAGCTGGCTATTTTACGCACAAAGCGACGCCGACCCCAGCCCCTCCCGACGCCCGATGCTAGTCTTGCCCCATGACTCCCGACCTCGACCACCGCCTCGACCTCGCCGGGCAGATCCTCTGCCTGCTGCGCGAGCATCCCGAGGGGCTTTCCGAATACCAGCTGATCCAGCTGCTGAAGGCCCGCCATTCGACGCATATCCCCCATCGCGAACTGGCCGACAAGCTGGTGCTGTTCCGCACCCATTTCCTCCTGTTCAACGCGCTCTACCACCTGCGCGACCACCTCTGGGCCGAGCGCGAGGCGCACCTGGAGATCAGCCCGCTGAGCCTGCGCCTGCGTCCTTACGTGGATGGCACGCAGGCGCTGGAACAGGGCGATCCGCTGCGCGACTACTACCTCGACCTGCGTCACCTGGGGGAGACCAGCGAGGCCGACGTCGAGCGGCTGCTGCAGAGTTTCTGGACGCGCATGCAGGGCAGCGAGGAGAAGGCCGCCGCCCTCGCCCTGTTCGAGCTGGAAGGCGCGGTCGACTATCCCGCCATCAAGCTGCGCTACCGGCAACTGGTCAGCCAGCACCATCCCGACCGCGGCGGCAGCACCGCGCGCCTGCAATCGATCAACAAGGCGATGGAAATACTGCAACGCTATTACAGCCGGCCGTGAAGCTTCGATTTGCTCTAACCCCGCGAGCGACGCGGGCTCGGGCCGTTCCTATACTGCGACATAAGGTCGCATAGGTCGGCCGAGCACCGGGTGGCGCTGTCCATGCGCGCCCGGCGCTTCGCTGGGGGGCGACCACATAAGAACGAGGAGGAAACGGCATGATCCATCATGTATGGGGGCTCTTCACCCATCCCGATCAGGAATGGCAGGAAATCCGTGGCGAAGAAGAAAGCATCAGCCACATGTACCTGACCCACATCCTGATCCTGGCTGCCATTCCGGCGATTTCCGCCTATATCGGCACGACCCAGGTCGGCTGGGTGGTCGGCGGCGGCGATCCGGTCAAGCTGACCCAGGCCAGCGCGTTGCAGATGACGGTCCTCACCTACCTGGCGATGCTCGCCGGGGTGGCGGTGATGGGCGCGTTCATCCACTGGATGGCGCGGACCTACGACGCCAACCCGAGCCTGACCCAGTGCATCGTGTTCGCCGCCTACAACGCCACGCCGCTGTTCATCGCCGGGCTGGCGGCGCTGTATCCGCACCTCTGGCTGGGAATGATCGTCGGGGTGGCGGCGATCAGCTACACGGTCTACCTGCTCTACGTGGGGATTCCCACCTTCATGAACATCCACAAGGACGAAGGCTTCCTGTTCTCCAGCTCGGTGCTGGCGGTGGGCCTGGTGGTGCTGGTGGCGATGATCGCCCTGTCGGTGATCCTCTGGGGCAGCGGGGTCGGCCCGGAATACACCAGCTGACGTCCAGCGAACGCATCGTACGACCGGGCCGCGGGCAACCGCCGCCCGGTTTTTTCTTGCCCGCCGCCGCGCTTGCCTGATCCTGCACCCCGGACGAGCGGTCGTCCCGACGCCTGCGCCCGCCCTCCTGTCTCCGGCATAATCGCCCGCTGCTGGAGTCTTCCCGAATGCCCGAACACCTCAACGCCCGCGTCGAGGCCTGCTATCGGCAGGCCGAACACTTCTTCCAACGCAGCTTCCCCCGCCCGACCGTCAGCTTCCGCCTGCGCGGCCAGAAAGCCGGGGTCGCCCACCTCGACGAGAACCTGCTGCGCTTCAATCCCCAGCTGTACCGCGAGAATCGCGAGCACTTCCTGGAACAGACCGTGGCCCACGAAGTCGCGCACCTGATCGCGCACCAGTTGTTCGGCCCGCGCATCCGCCCCCACGGCGAGGAGTGGCAGTTGATCATGCGCGGCATCTACGGCCTGCCGCCGGACCGCTGCCACACCTACGCGGTCAAGCGCCGCGCCACCACCCGCTACCTGTACCGCTGCCATTGCCCGGAGCACAACGACTTCCCGTTCTCCCCGCAACGCCACACCCTGGTGGCCAAGGGGCGCCGCTACTACTGCCGGCGCTGCAAGGCGACCCTGGTGTTCACCGGCGAAGTGCTCCGCGAGTGATTCAGGCGATAGCCCCGGCCGCCTTCAGCTCGGCGATCCGTTCGGCGGAGTAGCCCAGGCCTTCGAGCACCGCCACGGTGTCGGCGCCGAGCGCCGCGCCGATGTGGCGAGGCGCCGGCAGGCCGGCGGAAAACTTGATCGGACAGGCCATCTGCGCCTGGCTGCCGCCGTCCGCCAGCGGCACCCGGGCAACCAGCCCGCGCGCCTGCAACTGCGGGTGCTCCAGCGCCTCGGAGAGCGGCAGCAGCGGCTCCACGCAGGCATCCAGGGCGGCGAACACCGCCTGCCATTCGGCGAAGTCGCGTTTCTCGAACTCCATCTCGATCTCGCGCTTCAGCGCCCGCTGCTCTTCCGGCTTCGGCGACAGGCCGCGGGCGGCCAGTTCCGGGCGGCCGATGGCGGCGCAGAATTGCTGCATGAACTGCGGTTCCAGGCTGCCCACCGAGAACCAGCGGCCATCGCGGGTGCGGTAGTAGTCGTAGAAGCTGCCGCCGTTCAGCGCCAGCGCCTCCATCTCCGGCTCGACCCCGGCCGCGAGATAGCCTGCACCGGCCATGCCGTTCAGGCTGAAGGCGCAGTCGGTCATGCTGATGTCGACGAACTGCCCCTCGCCGGTCTGCTGTCGGTGGATGACCGCCGCCAGCAGGCCCATCACGCCATGCAGCGAACCACCGGCGAGGTCCGCCAGTTGCACCCCCAGCGGCAACGGGCCACGCTCGCGGCGCCCGGTGTAGCTGGCGACGCCGGCCAGCGCCAGGTAGTTGATGTCATGCCCGGCGCGCTCGCGGTACGGCCCGGTCTGGCCGTAGCCGGTGATGGCCACGTAGATCAGCCGCGGGTTCGCCGCCTTCAGCGCCTCGTAGCCGACGCCGAGCTTGTCCATCACCCCCGGACGGAACTGTTCGAGGACGATGTCGTATTCGCGTACCAGCTCCAGCACCACCTCGCGTGCGCCCTGCCGCTTCAGGTCGAGGCCGATGGAACGCTTGTTGCGGTTCAGGTAGGCATGGCTGGCCGAGGTGCCGTCGACGTGCGGCGGCAGCACCCGCACCAGGTCCATGCGCCCGGGCGACTCCACGCGCAGCACGTCGGCCCCCATGTCGGCCAGCAGCAGCGAGGCGAACGGCCCCGGCAACAGGGTCGAGAAATCCAGCACTTTCAACGATGACAACGGGCCTTTCATGCTCCCTCCTCTGGGTCGCCGGGCATTGGTCGGGATCGCCTGCCGAGCAGCCTATCCACCCGCCGCGCGGCGCGACATGGCCGTGGCGTCAGAGCTTCATGCCGCGGCTGATGATCTCTTTCATGATCTCCGAGGTACCGGCGAAGATCCGCTGGATGCGGGCGTTGGCGTACATCCTGCAGATCGGATACTCCCACATGTAGCCCCAGCCGCCATGCAGTTGCACACCTTCGTCGACCACCTTGCCCAGCAGCTCGGTGGTGAACAGCTTGGCTTCGGCGGCGACCTCGGGGGACAGCTTCTTCTGGTTGTGGTCCATCACGCAGCGGTCGGTGAAGACCTGCGCCACGTCGATCTGGGTACGCATTTCGGCGAGCTTGAAGCGGGTGTTCTGGAAGTGCGCCACCGGCCGGCCGAAGGCCTGGCGCTCCTTCACGTAGTCGATGGTCGCCTGCAACGCCGCCTCGGCCCCGGCCACCGCGCCGCAGGCGTTGGTCAGGCGTTCCTGGGCGAGCATGTTCATCAGGTAGAAGAAGCCGCCCTTGGCGTCGCCCAGCAGGTTTTCCTTCGGCACCCGCACATTGTTGAAGAACAGCTCGGCGGTGTCCTGGCTCTTCATGCCGAGCTTCTTCAGGTTGCGCCCGCGCTCGAAGCCTTGCATGCCGCGCTCCACCAGGAACAGGCCCATGGCGTGCTTGTTCGCCGGATCGGTCTTCGCCGCGACGATCACCAGGTCGGCCAGCAGGCCGTTGGAGATGAACACCTTGGAGCCGTTGAGCAGCCAGTGGTCACCCTTGTCCACCGCGGTGCTGCGCATGCCGGCCAGGTCGGAGCCGGCGGACGGCTCGGTCATGGCCACGGCGAGGATGGTCTCGCCACGGACGATCCCCGGCAACAGGCGGGCCTTCTGCTCGGCGCTACCGTATTCGGCGATGTACGGCCCGCACAACGCCGAGTGCAGCGGGATCATGAAGCCCGGTTCGTTGATCCGCGCCAGCTCCTCGCACATGATCTGCTCGTAGCGGAAGTCCTTGAGCCCGGCGCCACCGTACTCCTCGTCCGCCCAGGGCAGCAGGAAGCCCATCTCCCCCGCCTTCCTCCAGACAGCGCGGTCGACCACCCCGGCCTCTTCCCAGGCGTCCTGGTGCGGCACCACCTCTTTGTCGAGAAAGGCGCGGAAGGCATCGCGGAACAGGTTGTGTTCGGTCTCGAAGATCTGCCGTTGCATGTACGGGGACTCCCTGCGGTCAGTGGTTCCGCAGGGTAGGCGGCGCCAGCCGGCGCCCTCAATGACGCGAGCGCTCAGGCTCGGTTGACCGAATCGGTCAGCTACCAGTCCATGCTCGCCGGCTGCACGCCCGGGTGGGACGGGAACAACGGCAGCACCTCCTCGGCCAGTTCCTGGATGACTTCCGCTGCCGGCCTGGCGGCGAACTGGATGCCCAGGGCGGCATGGTTGACGCCCGCCGCGCGCCATTCGCCGAGCAGCTCGATCAGGCCGTTGCGCCCGGTGCGCAGGACGTAGCCGCCGTGCAACGGCGTACGCGGATACGCCGGGTCGTCCACCAGGTCCAGCCATTCGTTGGTCATGTGCGGGCGGAACCCGCCGTCCGCGATGGACATCCTCCAGGCGCGGATCTTCCGGGCCAGGCGACGTGGTCCGGACGCATCGACAGTCGACTCCGGATAGGTCAGCCAGCCATCCGCCTGGCGTGCCAGCCAGTCCGCCGGCTGCCGCGCGGAGCCGGTGACGACCAGCGGGATGGCGCCGGCCGGCGGACGCGGCAACAGTTCGGCGTCGTCCAGCGTACCGAGCGGCGAGGCGACGTGCCGGCAGCCGTGCAGCAGTTGGCGCAGGTAGTCCAGGCCCTGGGCGAACCGCTCGCCGCGCTGAGCATGCTCCAACCCGTAGGCGGGGAACTCCACCGGCCGGTCGCCGGAGGCGAGGCCCAGCACCAGGCGTCCGCCGGACAACCGGTCGACGCTCGCCGCGGCCTTGGCCAGGTCGACCGGTTGGCGCAGGGCAAGCACCGCGCTGCCGGTGGCCAGGGCGATACGGCGGGTCCGCGCGGCCAGATAGCCAAGGTAGGTGAACGGGTCGAACACTTGTCCGGCATCGCCGAAGCGTGGGTCGAACAGCGGTACGTCGCGTACCCAGACGGCGGCGAATCCCAGTCGATCGATTTCTTCGACCAACCGCGCCTGGCCCAGCAGCACCCGCATGTCGCCCTGGTAGAAACGCAACGGCAGGAACAGGCCCAGGGTCAGCGCGTCTGCGGCGAACATGCGCCGATAGCCAGGGTGCCCGACGAAGGCCGGCGCCGAGGCGCCTTGCAGCAGGGCGCTCATGGACCCACCGCCGGTTCCGGCAGGAGGATCCCGCGCTGCACCGCAGGCCGCAGGGCCATGCGCCGGTGCCAGTCGTCCAGGTGGCGATAATGGCTGAAGTCGAAGTCGACGATCCGCGCCGTATGGGTCCAGCCGAAGGTGGCGATATCGGCGATGGAGTATTGCTCACCGGCCAGCCAGGGCCGTCCGGCCAGGCGCTGGTCGAGGGTGGCGAAAACCTCCTCGGAGAGCCGCCGATAGCGTTCGATGGCCGGCGGGTACCGCTCTTCGGCGAATATCTCGAAATGCACGCGCTGGCCGAGGATGGGCCCCATGCTGGAAGCATGGAAAGTCAGCCAGGTCAGGGCCTCCCAGCGTTCCCGGGGGGCGTCGGGAAGCAACCGCCCGCTGGTCTCCGCCAGGTACTGCAGGATCGCCGCCGACTCGAACAGGGTGATGCCGGCGGCCCGGTCTACCAGCACCGGTATCCGGCCATGTGGATTCAGGCGCAGGAATTCCGGGCGGCGTTGCTCGCCATGGTCGATACGAACGTGGTGCAGTGCGTAGGGCAGCCCCAGTTCCTCGAGGGCGATGGTGATCTTGAATCCGTTGGGTGAACTGTCGCTGTAGAGCTGGAGGGAAGGCATGGCAAGTATCCTTGCAGCGCTGGACTATCCGGCGCCTGGGCGATGGGGGCGGCGCCGACCGGGGAAACCGCCTCGGCCGCTTCCCGCACACCGAAGAAAGCAGCTAGGCTAAAGTCTCTCGTTTCGCCACACATACTGAAGCCCAGGCCGGCGGATGAAAAACGATCCTTTCTACAACCTGTTTATAGAAAAACTGAATTCATGGGTGCCGTCCTCCCGCTCCTCGCGCTACGCGCTTTCGTCGAAACCGCCCGCCATGGCAATCTCACCCGCGCGGCCGCGGCCATGGGCGTCACTCCCGGCGCGGTAAGCCAGCAGCTCAGGGCTCTGCAGGCGCGCACCGGCGTCGTCCTGTTCCAGCGCTTCAGCCATGGCATGCGCCTGACGCCGGAGGGCGAGCAGGTCTATCCCGGCCTCCGCCAGGCCTTCGAGCAGATCACCGCGAGCCTTGCCCAGCTGGAGGCGATCAATGCCCGCCAGACCCTCACGGTCAGCACCGAGCCCTCCTTCGCCGCCACCTGGCTGGTGCCGCGCCTCGGTCAATTCAGCGCGTCGCACCCGCAGGTGGAAGTCCGCGTGGAGGCTACGGCACTGCTCGCCGACCTGCGCCGGGAACGAATCGACGTCGCCATCCGCCACGGGCTCGGCGACTACCCCGGACTCGACGTGCAGGCGCTGATGGCCCCGCCGCTGATCCCGGTGGCCAGCCCGCGCCTGCTGGCGGAAGGCCCTGAGATCCGCGAAGCGATCGATTGCCTGGCCTACCCGCTGTTGCAGGAGTCGGAGCGCAATGACTGGCGCCTGTGGCTGCGGGCGATGGGGGTGGAGGACGACCCGCGCAGCGAGAGAGGTCCGGCTTTCGCCGACGACCTGCTGCTGGTTCGCGCCGCCGAGGCCGGCCAGGGTATCGCGCTGGTACGGGAGATCCATGCCCGCGCCGAGATCGCCAGCGGCCGCCTGGCGGTCGCCCTCGAGCGGCCCTGGCCGAGCCGCTTCGCCTATTACGCGGTGAGCCTGCCAGGAGCGGCGCAACGAGCGCCCCTCTCGCTGTTCCTCGCCTGGCTGCGCGAGCAGGCCGCCGCCGAGGCATAAAAAAACCCGCCACGAGGGCGGGTTCGAAGGGCGGCAGGGAGCTCTTCACTTCCCCCTGCCGAACAGGTTTGAGCTTAGACCGCTTCGCGGCCGCCCACCGGAATATCGCTGGCAGGCGACGAAGCGTTGCCCTCGCCGGCCAGTTCGCGCTGCAAAGTGCCCTCGTCGAGCTGCTTGCACCACTTGGAAACCACTACCGTGGCCACGCCGTTGCCGACCAGGTTGGTCAGCGCGCGGGCTTCGGACATGAAGCGGTCGATGCCGAGGATCAGCGCCAGGCCGGCGACCGGCAGGTGGCCGACGGCGGAAAGGGTCGCGGCGAGCACGATGAAGCCGCTGCCGGTGACGCCGGCGGCGCCCTTGGAAGCGATCAGCAGCACCAGCAGCAGGGTGATCTGGTGGGTGATGTCCATCGGTGTATCGGTGGCCTGGGCGATGAACACCGCGGCCATGGTCAGGTAGATCGAGGTGCCGTCGAGGTTGAAGGAGTAACCGGTGGGAATCACCAGGCCGACCACCGACTTGTTGCAGCCGAGCTTCTCCATCTTGTCGATCATCCGCGGCAGGGCCGACTCGGAAGACGAGGTGCCCAGCACGATCAGCAGTTCCTCGCGGATGTACCTGATGAAGCGCAGGATGCTGAAGCCGTGGGCGCGGGCGATGCCGCCGAGGACGATGAGCACGAACAGGATGCAGGTGATGTAGAAGCACAGCATCAGTTGGCCGAGCTGCACCAGCGAACCCACGCCGTAGGCGCCGATGGTGAAGGCCATGGCGCCGAACGCGCCGATCGGGGCGACCTTCATGATCACGTTGATGATGTTGAACATCACGTGGGAGACGCGCTCGATGAACTCGAACACCGGCTTGCCGTAGCTGCCCAGGCGATGCAGGGCGTAGCCGAAGAGCACGGAGAAGAACAGGACCTGGAGGATGTCGCCGTTGGCGAACGCGCCGACCACGGTGCCGGGGATCACGTTCATCAGGAAGTCGACAGTGCTCTGCTTCTCGCCGGCAGCGGCGTAGGCAGCGATCTTGCTGGTGTCGAGGGTGTTCGGGTCGACGTGCATGCCGGCGCCCGGCTGGACCACGTTGACCACTACCAGGCCGATGATCAGGGCCACGGTGGAGACGACCTCGAAGTACAGCAGCGCCATGCCGCCGGTCTTGCCGACCGACTTCATGCTCTGCATGCCGGCGATGCCGGTGACCACGGTGCAGAAGATGATCGGCGCGATGGCCATCTTGATCAGCTTGACGAAGCCGTCGCCGAACGGCTTCATCGCCACCGCCGTTTCCGGGTACCAGTGGCCGAGCGCGATACCGATGGCGATGGCGACCAGAACCTGCACGTACAGGCTCTTGTAGAAGGGTTGTTTGGTCATGGGCAGAGTCCTCACGGGGGCGCTTCACCAGTTCCCTGGAACGCGCTCACCGGTAGCGTTACCCCCCTTGCTGGGGAGATTTTTTGTCGTGAACCGCCGCGGCGGAACCTTGCCCAGGCATTGCAGAGGCTGTGCCAGGATGCTCTTTCTCTAAATAAAATCCTTATATATCAACAAGTTAAATAATAAATGAAAATTGCATAGCGGGCTAAGCGTGGCGGATTACCGCCCGGCGGGCCGGCTGTGCCGCGCGAGCATGGCGGGAGTCCGCCACCACCCTTGTCGTCTTCCGGGTGGCGCCCTACCATCGCCGTTCCAACAACAAGGACGCCGCCATGCGTGAGCGCACCATCGCCAGCCATTTCGTCCGCGCCGCGTTGCGCGGGGCCACGCGCCAAGGCCTGGACGGCCCCGCCCTGCTGCGTCGCGCCGGCATCCAGCCGGCCCTGCTGGACGAACCGCGGGCACGCATCGCGCCGGAGCAGTTCACCCGCCTGATGCAGTTGCTCTGGGAAGTGCTGGACGACGAATACATGGGCTTCGGCGAAGTCCGCAGCAAGCGCGGCACCTTCGCCATGATGTGCCACACCCTGATTCATTGCCGGACCCTGGAAAAGGCCCTGCAGCGCGGCGAACTGTTCTACGGCCTGTTCCCCCAGGCGCCGCTGATCCACCTGCGGCGCGACGGCGACCTGGTGCGCCTGAGCCTCGAGGAACGCCACCTGTCGGACCCGGATCACTTCCTCGCCGAAAGCCTGCTGGTGATCTGGCACCGCCTCGCCAGTTGGCTGATCGGCCAGCGCATCCGCCTGGAGGAAGCCACCTTCAGCTACCCGGCGCCGGACCACCAGGCCGAGTACGACCTGCTGTTTCCCTGCCCCCGGCGGTTTTCCGCCGGCTGCACCAGCCTGCTGTTCGCCGCCCGCTACCTGGGCATGCCGCTGCTGCAGGACGAACGCACCCTCAAGCAGTTCCTCCAGCACTCTCCCGCCGACCTGCTGGCGCGCCCGGACGGCGGCGACAGCCTGACCAGCCAGATCCGCCGCCTGCTCGGCCGCGACTGCCGGCGCTGGCCAGACCTCGACCAGGTCGCCCGCCAACTGCACATGAGTTCGCAGACCCTGCGACGCCACCTGCGCGAGGAAGGCGGCAGCTTCCAGCAACTCAAGGACCACCTGCGCCGCGACCTGGCGATCTACCACCTGGGTCGGGACGAGCTATCGATCCAGGACATCGCCGAGCAGCTCGGCTTTTCCGAGCCCTCGGCCTTCCATCGCGCGTTCAAGAAGTGGACCGGCCTCACCCCCGGCGCGTACCGGCACCAGGCGGAAGCCTGAAGCTCAGCCCAGCTCCTGGCGACGAAGCCCGCTGCGCAGTTGGTCGAGCACCGTGGCGAACGGCTGCGGCCGCCCGACCGCGTAGCCCTGGGCGAAATCCACCCCGAGGCGCGCCAGGTGATCGAGGATTTCCCGGCTCTCGACGAACTCGGCCACGGTCACCGCGCCCAGGCGGTGGGCGATCTGGTTGATGGAGTCGACGATGGCCTGGTCCACTGGGCTCTTGTCCAGGTTGCGGACGAAGCTGCCGTCGATCTTGATCACGTCGACGACGAAATTCTTCAGGTAATTGAAGGAACTCAGGCCGGAGCCGAAGTCGTCCAGCGCCACCTTGCAGCCGAGGTCGCGCAGCTTGGCGACGATCCGCGAAGCCACCGACAACTGGTTCATCAACGCCGTCTCGGTCAGCTCGAAGTACAGGCGCTCCGGCCTCAGCGGCGAGTGTTCGATGCGATCCAGCAGGTAAGGCAGGAACAGCGGATCGTTGAGCGAGTTGCCGGACAGGTTGATGCCGATGCTCAGGCCCTCCACCGCGGCGATCCGCGCGCCGAAGTTGATCAGCGCCTCGTTGATCACCCAGCGGTCGATGCTGGCCATCAGGTTGAAGCGCTCGGCGGCCGGGATGAAGGCGCCCGGCGGAGTCATCTGGCCATCCGGATCGTACAGTCGCAGCAGCAGCTCGTAGTGCCGGTCGCCGTCGCGGCGGGGGCCGACCGGGACGATCTCCTGCGCCTGCAACTGGAAGCGGTCGTTCTCCAGGGCCTCGCGCAGCCCGCTGGCGAGGAGTATGTCGCGGTGCTGGCGCTCCACTTCCTCATGGCCGAACTGGTACACCGAAACCCGGTTGCGCCCGGCATGCTTGGCCGCGTAGCAGGCCACGTCGGCCTGGCTCATCAGTTCGCTGGTGCTGCGCGAGGTGGCGGTAAGGGCGGTGATACCGATGCTCGCGCCCACGTCGTAGAGCCGCCCTTCCCAGGGGAAGCGCACCGAGCAGATCTGCTCGATGAGCTTGCTCGCCACCTGCTCCGCCTCCGCCAGGTCGCAATCGAACAGCAGCAGGCCGAACTCATCGCCGCCCAGCCGCGCCAGGGTGTCGGAGGCGCGGGTGCGGTCGGCGAGAATCCGGCTCAGCTCGCGCAGCAGCATGTCGCCCGCCGCGTGCCCGGCGGAATCGTTGACCACCTTGAAGCGGTCGAGGTCGATAAAGCACAGCGCATGCTGGGTCGCCCGCTCCTGGGCGTTGGCCAGGGCGCGTTGCAGCTCCTCCTCGAACTTGGTGCGGTTGAACAGCCCGGTGAGGGCATCGTGGGAGGCGTGATAGCTCAGCTCGCGCTGCATCGCCCGGGCCTTGGTGACGTTCTGGAACACCAGCACGGTGCCGATGATCTCGCCATCGCGGGTGCGCACCGGCGCCGCGCAATTCTGGATATCGTGCTGCTCGCCCTTGCGGCTGATCAGCGTGGCGCCGTCCTCCAGGTAGAACACCCGGGTGTTCTGCAGGCAGCGTCGCACCGGGCTTTCCAGGGCCTCGCCGGTGTCGCTGTCGAGCACGTTGAAGACCAGTTCGTGGGGCGCGCCGATGGCGTCCTGCAAGGTCCAGCCGGTCATCGCCTCGGCCACCGGGTTCATGAAGGTCACGCGGCCGCCGGCGTCGGTGGTCAACACGGCATCGCCGATGGAATACAGGGTCACCTGCAGGCGTTCCTTTTCCTCGTGCAGGGTTTCCGCCAGGGTGCGGATCTCGGTGATGTCGCTGTTGATGCCGATCATCCGCACCGGACGGTTGTCCTCGTCGCGCGTCAGCGTGGCGATCGCCCGCAGGTGGCGAACCTCGCGGTTGGGGCGGACGATACGGAACTCGCAGTCGAATTTCTGCAACCCGCTGACGGCGCGCTCCAGCTCGCGCAGCACGCGGTCGTGATCCTCGGCATGCAGGCTCGCCTTCCACTGCTCCACCGTGGTCTCCCCGGGACCGCTGCGGATGCCGTACAGGTCGAACATGCGGAAATCCCAGTGCAGGCGGTTGCGCGCCAGGTCCCACTCCCAGATGCCGATCTGCCCGGCGTCGGTGGCCAGCTTGATCCGTTCGGCGAGGCGCTCGCGCTCCAGCTCGGCACGCTTGCGACTGTCGATATCCTCCACCTGGGTGACGAAGTACTGGGCGACTCCCTCCTCGTCGCGCACCAGCGACACGCTGATGCGCGCCCAGAAGGTTTCGCCGTCCTGGCGCAGGTAGCGCTTCTCCATCTGGTAGGAGTTGATACGCCCGGCGAGCAGGTCGCGCACCAGGTCGAGGTCCAGTTCCAGGTCGTCCACATAGGTGATCTCCTGGAACGACAGCTCGCCCAGGCGTTCGGCGGAATAGCCGAGCATCCGGCACAGCGCCTCGTTGACCTTGAACAGCCGCCCCTCCAGCGACACCAGGGCCATGCCGATCGCCGAGAATTCCATGGCGCCGCGGAACTGCGCCTCGCCGATGGCCACCTGATGCTGCTCGCGGCGGCTGCGCTCCATGATCACCGAGACCAGGAAGGCGGGAATGAGGGTCAAGGCCATCGGCAGGTACAGCAGCGGCTCGCCGAAACGTTGCTGGGACGACTCGGGGACGAACACGCCGAGGGCGATCAGCACGGCGATGAAACAGGTGTTCAGGCAACCGATCAGCGCGGTACCGAACACGCTGGTGCTGGCGGCGGCCACCAGCAGCGGCAGGAGCACGTAGATGAAGGCGTAGGGCAGGCGCGTCAGGGCCACGAAGCTGATCACCAGGGTCACCAGCAGGAGCATCGCGTTGTCCACTCCCGCCCGCCCCGACAGAGCGTGACGCCAGGCCGCCAGGTTGCTGGCCATGCATAACGGCAGCAGCGCGAGCATGCCCATCGCATCGCCCACGTACCAGCGCGCCCACATTTCCGGGAAACGCCCCATGCCGAAGACGCTGACCAGCACCGCGCCCACCGAGGCGCCGAGCAAGGGCGGAATCAGCGCGCCGGCCCAGAGCACGCGAACCGCCGAATGCAGGTTGAATTCGAAGTCCTCGCGCACCCGGTTGATGCGTAACAGCATCGCGGCGAAGATCGCTTCGCTCAGGTTGGCCGGCAGGAACGCCGCGCTCATCCACAGGCTGTCGCCATACAGGCGGTTGGCCGCCAGGTTGGCCACGGCGGAGCAGAGCAGGATCGCCGGCCACTGGCGCAGCGGCGCGCGCAGCAGGGCGGCGGTGAGGATCGCGTTGGGCAGCCAGATCGCAGCGATGGTGGCGGGCTGGCGCGACAGGTAGATGCAGGCCAGGGCGGCGAGAAAGAACAGCACACCGGCCTGGATGCCCGCCCACAAGCCCCTGTCGTCGGTTTTGCCACTGAACATCCGCTCGAATCCCCGGTACCTGCGTCAAAGGAACTGCGCCAGCCGAACAGACTTCAGCGTAGCGCGGAAACACCTCAGACGTAGGTAACGGCCGCCAAGTCTCAGACTGTAGCGAAACGTATGCGGAAGCAGGCGCCGCCCAGCTCGGAATCGTCCAGGCTCAGTTCGCCGTCGTAGCTCTCGATGATGTCCAGCGCCACGGCCAGGCCGATGCCCTGCCCCGGGTGCTGGGTATCGGCGCGCTCGCCGCGGCGGATGATTCGTGCGCGCTGTTCGGCAGGCACTCCGGGACCGTCGTCCTCGACCCACAGCTCCGAGTAACCCGGCCCCAGCCGGGCGCCCACGCGGACCCGGCCCAGGCACAGGCGATAGGCGTTCTCCAGCAGGTTGCCGAGCAGTTCCAGCAGCGCGCCGCGCTCCACCGGCACGCTGAAGGACGGCGAGAAGTCCCGCTGCAGGCTTACCCGCTTGTCGCGATAGACCTTGTCCAGCGCGTCGCACAGGGTCTCCACCAGCGGCGCCAGTTGCTCGCGATGGCGTACCAGGCCGCTCTTGCGCAGGCTGGCGCGCTGCAACTGATAGCCTATCTGCTGGCTCATGCGCTCGATCTGGCCCTGTAGCACCCGCACCTGCTCGCGGTTGCCGGGCTCCTCGGCGAGCTGGTCGCCGACCCCCTGCAAGACCGCCAGCGGCGTCTTCAGACTGTGCGCCAGGTCGCCGAGGGAGTGGCGGTAGCGCTCGCGCTGCTTGTGCTCGCTGCGCAACAGGCGGTTCAGCGAGTGGGTCAGGCGCAGCAGCTCGCGCGGATGCTCCTCGCTCAGGCTCTCGCGCTCGCCGGATTCGATCTGGTCCAGCTCGGAACTCAACCCGCGCATCGCCCGGAAGCCCCAGGTCAGACCCAGCCAGAGCAGCCCGAGCAAGACCAGCAGGGCGCCGCCGAGCCACAGGTAGAGCTGCTCGCGGAACCCCTTGAGCAGGCTCTCGAACTCGCTGACCGATTGCATGGTGACGATGCTGTAGGCCGCCTGCTTGCCGCGCAGCAGGTCGATCTCGACGTCGAACACGAAGAACTCCTCGCCCTTCGCATCGCGGGTGGTGTGGAATTCGTTGCCGCGGCCGTCGTAGCGCGGCGTGTAGTTGATCGACTCGTCGGCCGCCGAGGTGGAGCGCCAGAGCAGATCGCCATTCTGGTCGTAGATATAGCCGAGGACCTTGGCCTCCGGCAGGTTGAACTCCTCCACCGGCAGGTGCTCGGGCATCACCAGGCGGCCCTTCTCCACCCGCGCCGCCGAGACCAGGGTCGCCACGTCGGCGGCCAGGCGCTGCTCGATGGTGTTCTCCAGGGCGATGCCGAAGGCCCGCTGCAGGGCCGGCAGCAGCGCCAGCATGAACAGCACCGCCAGGGCGGCGGCGCCGAGCATCAGACGGATGCGCAGGGAACGGATCACCGGCAGCGCTCGGTGAACAGGTAGCCCTGGCCGCGCACCGTATCGATCGGCTTGAAGCCGCCGCAGGCCTCCAGCTTGCGCCGCAGGCGGCCGACCAGCACCTCGATGACGTTGGCGTCGCGCTCCTCGTCGTCGGGGTAGAGCTGTTCCATCAGGCGTTCCTTGGCCACCACCTGCTGGTGATGCCGCATGAGGTATTCGAGGATGCGGTATTCGTAGGCGGTCAGCGCCACCGGTTGCTCCTCGACCAGCGCCTGCTTGCGGTTCAGGTCGAGGACCAGGGGGCCGGCCTCGATGGTCGACTGGACGAACCCCGAGGAGCGTCGCAGCAACGCGTTCAGGCGCGCTTCCAGTTCCTCGAACTGGAACGGCTTGACCACGTAGTCGTCGGCCCCGGCGGCCAGGCCTTCGACCTTGTCCTGCCAGTTGCCGCGGGCGGTGAGGATCAGGATCGGGAAGGACTTGCCCTGCGAACGCAGCTCGCGGATCAGGTCCAGGCCGCTCATGCCCGGCAGGCCGAGGTCGATCACCGCCAGGTCGTGGTGGTATTCGCTGACCCGGTAGAGGGCTTCCTCGGCATCCGGTACCGCGTCCACCACGTGCCCCTGTTCACCCAGGCGGGTATAGAGGTGGTGGCGCAACAGCGCCTCGTCTTCCACTACCAGCAGTTTCATGAGGTTCCTCCGGATGAGATGCGGCCGGACCTTCCGGCCCGGCCATCGAAGCATGCCCTCGCGGGCGCTGCGCGGTCATTTAGAACTTGTAGTTGGCGCCCAGGTAGAATTGCGAGCTGCTGTGCAGGTCCAGGGAGCCCAGCTTGTTGCCGCCATGCGGGGTCATCTCGGTGCTGGCGTTGGTGCGCAGATAACGATAGCCGCCTTCGATCGAGGCATTCTTGCTCAGCTCCTGCAGGATACCGGCCTGCAGCCCGGCAGCGTAGCCGACATCGCTGTCGCGCTTGAAGCCCTTGCCGTCCTGTTCCAGCTTGACCAGGCCGAGGGTGGCACCGCCGAACAGCTTGGTGTTGTTGTCGCCGATCGGCAGGAAGGCGTCGTAGCTGCCGAGCAGGTTCTGCTGGCGCAGCTTGTTGCCGCTGCTGGTGTCGGAGATGTTCTCGTAGGTCGCGTAGTAGCGGCCCTGCTCGAACTGCTGGCCGGCGCGGATGCCCCAGGTGCCGGTGTTGTCGATCACCTTGTCGAGGTTCGGGCTGTTCAGGTTGCGGTTCAGCGACTTGGATTTCTGGATGTTGTTGCTGGTCTCGCCCCAGGTCAGGCCGACGAAGTTGTCGGCGGCCTGGACGCCGGCGGCGGAACCCAGCAGGGCGGTGGCGATGAAGAGAGTCTTGAGTGCTTTCATGGTCTTTCTCCGTTCTGCGAGAGTCGTGTCGTTCACGGCTTGCAGAGTACGGACAGGGTACTGAACCGCCCCTGAACGCTTGCTGAACCCGGGCTGAACGACTCGCGTTTGCCGGCGAACGCTCTGTTTCCAGGCTGCCGCGCGCCGGCTCGGCGAGGTTTTTGCCCGTACTGCAAGTAGGGTCTAGGCTTTCTACAGTCGCCTGCATAGAGGCTGGGCCAATGAACGAACAACCCGACCAGGGACGCGTCAAGGGCATGGAAGCCAGGCTCTTCCTGTTTCTCGTGATCTGCCTGTTCCCGCTGCTGTCCGTCGCACTGGTCGGCGGCTTCGGTTTCTGCGTCTGGATGTACCAGCTACTGGCCGGCCCGCCCGGGCCGCCGGCCTGAGGTCGGGTATGAGCAGTCGCCGAGAGCTGTTCCGCCGCCTCGGCGGGCACCCGCCGACGCGTCGCCCGCCGTGGACCGCCGCCGACTTCGCCGCAGGCTGCACAGGCTGCGCCGCCTGCGTCGAGGCCTGCCCGGAAGGCGTGCTGAAGCTCGGCGCCGGTCGGCTCGTCGAACTCGACCTCTCCAGCGCCGGCTGCACGCTGTGCGGGGAATGCGCCAGCCGCTGCGAGGCCGGCCTGTTCGATGGCGCGCGCCCGGCCTTCCCCTGGATCGCCACGATCGGCGAAGCCTGCCTGGCCCTGGCCGGGATCCACTGCCGCAGTTGCCAGGACGCCTGCGAACCCGCCGCGATCCGCTTCCGCCCGGCCCCCGGCGGCGTCGCCCTGGCCGAGCTGGACAGCCAGCGCTGCAACGGCTGCGGCGCCTGCCTGGCGCCCTGTCCGAGCCAGGCCATCCAACTGCGCGCGCTATCCACCAAGGAGTCTCCACGACATGCCTGAAGCCCTGCAGATCGCCAGCCTCATCCTGCATTGCCGACCCGAGCGACTGCCGGCGGTGAAGGCCAACCTGGCGCTGCTCGACGGCCTGGAGATCTACCAGGAAAGCCCGCAGGGCAAGCTGATCCTGGTGCTGGAAGCCGAACGCGAAGAACAGATTCTCGACACCCTGGGCCAGTTGCAGAACCTGCCAGGAGTGCTCAACGCCGTGCTGGTCTACCACGAGATCCTGCACGACGACGATAGCAACGACGCGGCGGCCATGACCGACCGCGCGATACCGTGCTCGCCCGAGGAGACAATCGATGAACCTCACCCGTCGTGAATTCGCCAAGGCCAACGCCGCCGCCATCGCCGCGGCGGCGGCCGGCCTGCCGATCCTGGTCCGCGCCAGCAACCTGGTGACCGAGGCGGACGTCACCAGCCTGGTCTGGAACAAGGCCCCCTGCCGCTTCTGCGGCACCGGTTGCAGCGTGATGGTCGCCACCCGCGACGGCCAGGTGGTGGCCACCCATGGCGACATCAAGGCCGAGGTCAACCGCGGGATCAACTGCGTGAAGGGCTACTTCCTGTCGAAGATCATGTACGGCAGCGACCGCCTGACCCGCCCGCTGCTGCGCATGAAGGACGGCAAGTTCGACAAGCAGGGCGAGTTCCAGCCGATCAGTTGGGAACAGGCCTTCGACATCATGGCCGAGAAGTTCAAGGCCGCGCTCAAGGCCAAGGGACCGGAGTCGGTCGGCATGTTCGGCTCCGGCCAGTGGACGGTCTGGGAAGGCTATGCGGCGAACAAGCTGTTCAAGGCCGGCCTGCGCAGCAACAACATCGACCCCAACGCCCGCCACTGCATGGCCTCGGCGGTGATGGGCTTCATGCGCAGCTTCGGCATGGACGAGCCGATGGGCTGCTACGACGACATCGAGGCCACCGACAGCTTCGTCCTCTGGGGCTCGAACATGGCCGAGATGCACCCGGTGCTCTGGTCGCGGGTCACCGACCGCCGGCTCAGCGCGCCGCAGGTCAAGGTCGCGGTGCTGTCCACCTTCGAGCACCGCAGCTTCGAGCTGGCCGACCTGCCCATGGTGTTCAAGCCGCAGACCGACCTGATCATCCTCAACTATATCGCCAACCACATCATCGAGAGCGGCGCGGTGAACCGCGACTTCGTCGAGCGCCACGTGCGCTTCGCCCATGGCGCCGAGGACATCGGCTACGGCCTGCGCCCGGACGACCCGCTGGAGAAGAAGGCGAAGAACGCCGACAAGGCCAACACCTGGAGCGATATCGACTTCAAGGCCTTCGCCGAGTTCGTCAAGCCCTATACCCTGGAGCGCACCGCGCGCGAAAGCGGCGTGCCGGCCGAGCGACTGAAGGCCCTCGCCGAACTCTACGCCGACCCCAAGCGCAAGGTGGTGTCGTTCTGGACCATGGGCTTCAACCAGCACACCCGCGGGGTCTGGGCGAACAACCTGATCTACAACATCCACCTGCTCACCGGGAAGATCAGCGAACCGGGCAACAGCCCCTTCTCGCTCACCGGCCAGCCCTCGGCCTGCGGCACCGCGCGCGAGGTCGGCACCTTCTCCCACCGGCTCCCCGCCGACCTGGTGGTGACCAACCCGAAGCACCGGGAAACCGCGGAGAAGATCTGGAAGGTGCCGGCCGGCACCATCCAGGAGAAGGTCGGCTTCCACGCCGTGCAGCAGAGCCGGATGCTCAAGGACGGCGTGCTCAACGTCTACTGGACCCAGGTCAGCAACAACATGCAGGCCGGTCCCAACGTGATGCAGGAAGTGCTGCCCGGCTGGCGCAACCCGGACAACTTCGTGATCGTCTCCGACGTCTACCCCACCGTCTCGGCCCAGGCCGCCGACCTGATCCTGCCCAGCGCCATGTGGGTGGAGAAGGAAGGCGCCTTCGGCAATGCCGAGCGCCGCACGCAGTTCTGGCACCAGTTGGTGAAGGCACCGGGCGAGGCGAAGTCCGACCTCTGGCAGTTGGTGGAATTCTCCAAGCGCTTCACCACCGACGAGGTCTGGCCCGCGGAACTGCTGGCGAAGGCCCCCGAGCTGAAGGGCAAGACCCTCTACGACGTGCTGTTCCGCAACGGCCAGGTCGACCGCTTCCCGGCCAGCGACCTGGCCAAGGGCTACGCCAACGACGAGGTCGACGCATTCGGCTTCTATATCCAGAAGGGTCTGTTCGAGGAATACGCCGCCTTCGGTCGCGGCCACGGCCACGACCTCGCCCCCTTCGACGCCTACCACGAGGCGCGCGGCCTGCGCTGGCCGGTGGTGGACGGCAAGGAGACCCGCTGGCGCTACCGCGAGGGCTACGACCCCTACGTGAGCAAGGGCAGCGGCGTGCAGTTCTATGGCTATCCGGACAAGAAGGCGATCGTCTTCGCCCTGCCCTACGAGCCGCCGGCCGAGGCGCCGGACCAGGACTACCCGTTCTGGCTCGCCACCGGCCGGGTGCTCGAACACTGGCACACCGGGAGCATGACCGCGCGGGTCCCGGAGCTGTACAAGGCGGTGCCCGACGCGCTGGTCTACATGCACCCGGAGGATGCGCGCCAGCTCAAGCTGCGCCGCGGCAGCGAGGTCAAGGTGGTGAGCCGGCGCGGCGAGATCCGCGCGCGGGTCGAGACCCGCGGGCGCAACAAGCCGCCCCAGGGGCTGGTGTTCGTGCCGTTCTTCGACGCCAACAAGCTGATCAACAAGGTCACCCTGGACGCCACCGACCCGATTTCCAAGCAGACCGACTACAAGAAGTGCGCCGTTCGCATCGAACTGCTCAACCTGGCCTGAGGAGCGCGCCATGAAACCTCTGCTGACTGCCCTGCTCCTCGTCCTGCTCGGCGCCCCCGCGGCCTTCGCCGCCGACCTCGGCTACCCGCTGGACGCGCCCGCCCCCGACGGCCGCCGCCCCGGCGGCACGCTGGCCGAAAGCCGCCCCGCGCCGCCGCTGGCGGCCGAGGAAAACAAGGACCTGAAACGCGAGCGCAACTACCCCGAGCAGCCGCCGACCATTCCCCACAGCATCGTCGGCTATCGCATCGACAAGGACAGCAACAAGTGCCTGTCCTGCCACAGCCGCGCCAACAGCGCGCGAACCCAGGCGGTGATGATCAGCATCACCCACTACATGGACCGCGACGGCCAGCCGCTGGCCGCCGTCTCGCCGCGCCGCTACTTCTGCGTGCAGTGCCATGTGCCGCAACAGGACGTAAAGCCGCTGGTCGACAACCGCTTCGAGAACATCGACCAGATCCTCGAGAAAGAAGCCGCCAATGCGGCGCGCAAACCCTGAGGGAGGCCGCATGAAAGCACTCATCGCCTGGCTGGCCGGTTACTGGCGGGTCCTGCGTCGTCCCAGCGTGCATTTCAGCCTGGGCTTCCTCACCCTCGGCGGCTTCATCGCCGGGATCGTCTTCTGGGGCGGCTTCAACACCGCCCTGGAGGCGACCAACACCGAGACCTTCTGCATTTCCTGCCACGAGATGCGCGACAACGTGTTCGTCGAACTCAAGGACACCATCCACTACAGCAACCGTTCCGGAGTCCGCGCCACCTGTCCCGACTGCCACGTGCCACACAAGTGGACCGACAAGATCGCGCGCAAGATGCAGGCCTCCAAGGAGGTCTGGGGCAAGATCTTCGGCACCATCAACACCCGCGAGAAATTCCTCGATCACCGCCGCGAGCTGGCCGAGCACGAATGGGCACGACTCAAGGCCAACGATTCGCTGGAATGCCGCAACTGCCACAACTTCGAGTTCATGGACTTCACCCGGCAGAGCGTGCGCGCGCGGCAGATGCACTCCACCGCCCTGGCCAGCGGCGAAGCCACCTGCATCGACTGCCACAAGGGGATCGCCCACCACCTGCCGGACATGACCGGGGTGAAGGGCTGGTAGCGCCGCCCGCGGACCGGGCGGCGCGGCGCAATCAGGGCTGGGCGCCCTTCAGCGCCTCGAGGATCTTGCGCCCGGCGCGACCGTCGGCCGGGGTCAGGCCGAGGCGCTTCTGCTCGGCCTGGATCGCCTTGCGCGTGCTGGTGCCGATCAGCCCGTCGGCCTCGCCGATGTCGTAGCCGCGCGCCAGCAACGCCTTCTGCAATTGCTTGCGCTCGAGCCGGCTGATGCCCGGGTCGTCGGTCGGCCAGGACGCCACCAGGCCGCTGCCGCCGCGCAGGCGGTCGGAAAGCAGGGCGATGGCCAGCGCGTAGCTTTCCGCGGCGTTGTAGGAATAGATCGCATCGTAGTTGCGATAGACCAGGAAGGCCGGGCCCTGGGCCCCGGCCGGCAGGAGGATCGCGGCCTTCTCGTCGCCGCCCGGCAGCGGCTGGCCGTCGACCCGCCTCACCCCACGGGCGACCCAGGCCGACAGCGGCTGGCGCTTGCCGCGCCCGGCCAGGCTGGCGGGGAAGTCGGCCGGCACCTTCACTTCATAGCCCCACGGCTGTCCCGTACGCCAGCCAGCCTTCTTCAGGTAGTTGGCGGTGGAACCGAGGGCATCCGGCACGCTGCCTACCAGGTCGCGGCGACCGTCGCCGTCGAAGTCCACGGCGATCCGCGCGTAGGTCGATGGCATGAACTGGGTATGGCCGAAGGCCCCGGCCCAGGAGCCGGTGATGCCGGCGTCGCGGATGTCGCCGGCCTGCAACAGCTTCAGGGTGGCGAGGAACTCGCCCTGGAAGAACGACTGGCGGCGCCCGTAGCAGGACAGGGTCGACAGCGAGGTCAGCAGCGGACGCTTGCCGAAGATCCGCCCGTAGTCGCTTTCCACGCCCCACACCGCCACCACCGTGTACTTGTCCACGCCGTAGCGCGCGGCCACCTGGTCGAGCAGCTTGTCGTGCTGGGCGAGCATCGCCTTGCCATCGCTGACCCGCTGCTCGTCCACCAGACCGGCCAGGTAGTCCCACAGCGGGGTGGTGAACTCCGGCTGCGCGTCGAGCAGGTCGAGCACGCTGAGGTCGGCCTGCAGGCCGCTGGTGAAGCGCTCATAACTGTCGGCGGAAATGCCCTGCGCCTGGGCCTTCTTCTGCAGGCCGGCGAGGCAGGAAGGGAAGCTCGAGGCGTCGGGTTGCGCCAGGGCCAGGGCGGGTAGCAGGGCCAGCGAGGAGAGAAGAAGACTGCGCATGGGGTTTCCTTGTACGGTGAACGGTCATCCATGGCACCGGCGGGCTTCCCCCGGCGCCGAAGGCCTGGTGGCCTGTACGGTTGACTCGGTGATCGGCGTTCGACTGGTCGAGTCAGCCACACGGGCCACTAGCCTACCGTCCCGCCGGGTGCGGCGCCATCTCCGCCCTGAAAGGCGGGTGAAACCTTGCTCGGGCAGACTGGCGATGGAATACGCATGCCGGGTGTCTCGCGGCCGATCCGCCGCGTCACATCCGTGCCCGAACGCGCTGCGCCACCCGCGCGTCCGTTTTCCGGGCACTGGCCGGGCGTTCGCCGGTCCAAGCAGTGTTCCCCGCCTCCGTCCACAAGCCGGAGCCGGCCCCGACGGTCCCAGACCACCGCAGGAAAGCCGGGCGGCCGCCACCCGCCACCGCCCCGGGCTTTCCACCCTCACTACACGTTTCGGAGTACAACCTTGATCCACTGGTTGAGCGACCCGACGTTCTGGACAGCCCTGCTGCAGATCGTCGCCATCGATATCCTCCTGGGCGGCGACAACGCCGTAGTCATCGCCCTCGCCTGCCGGCACCTGCCGGCGCACCGGCGCAAGCAGGCGATCTTCGGTGGCGTCGCCGGCGCCATCCTGATCCGCATCCTGCTGCTGTTCTTCGCCCTGCACCTGCTCGACCTGCCCTACCTCAAGGTAATCGGCGCGCTCCTGCTGCTGTGGATCGGCATCAAGCTGCTGCTGCCGGAGGAGGAGAACGGCGACGACATCAAGGGCAGCACCCACCTGCTCGGCGCGATCAAGACCATCATCATCGCCGACGCGGTGATGAGCCTGGACAACGTCATCGCCCTGTCCGCCGCCTCGGCCGGGGATTTCTTCCTGGTCTCCCTGGGCGTGCTGATCAGCATCCCGATCATCGTCTGGGGCAGCCAGCTGATCCTGCGCCTGATCGACCGCTTCCCGCTGATCATCCTCTTCGGCGGCGGCCTGCTCGGCTGGATCGCCGGCGGCATGCTGCTCACCGACAGCGCCCTGAAGCCCTGGCTGGCGCCCTACGCGCAATGGGATTCCTACCTGCACTACGGTGCGGCGGTCTTCGGCGCGCTGTTCGTGATCCTCCTCGGCAGCCTCCTGGCGCGCCGCCAGTTGAAGCAGCGGCATGCCGCGCCGGCGGACGCCGCCGAAAGCGAAGGCCGCTAAGAGCAACGGGGCGCCCAGGGGCGCCCCGTCCTCTTTCTCCGGCTCAGATATTGGTGCTCGCCGGGATCCGGCTCGGCAACAGGTACTCGTAGGGCCTGCGGCGCGCCTGGTTGCGCGTGCGAATGGTCGCCTCGACCTCCTTCAGGCGTGCCTGGAAGCGCTCCAGCGGGCCGCCGCTGGCGGTCACCCGCCTGTCCGAAAACACCGGCGCGTAGGGGAACCCGGTCTGCCGGTAGTCGCCCAGGCGACCGTGGTAGACCGAACCGAGCAGGTGATAGATGTTCACCTTCTCCAGCGCCACCAGGGTCGGCGGCATCATCTTCAACCAATCGGCCTCGCTCTTGCCGCTTGGCGAGTCCGGTGCCGGCGCCGCGCTCATGGCACAGATGGCTGGTGCGTAGGTCATCATCGAAGGCTGGGGAAAATTGACCGCCGCATGCTGCGCGGAGGCAGTGAAGATCACCATGGTCAGCACCTCGACCAGTTGGCTGCGACCGGTGATCGGGCGGAACCCGGCCACCTTGCCGCTGCCGATCACTTCGCCGACCCAGGCCGCCAGTTCGACGTCAGCGGTGACGTCGCCGTCGCTGGCGTAGTACACCGCCACGTAGTCGGCCGCCCACTGGCGGATGGCATTCCATACCAGCAGGCCGTCGTCGCGATAGGGGTAGTCCGGTAGCGCCAGCGGGTCGTCGACGTTCCGCGCCTTCAGGCTCTCCGGCAACATGCCGCGGTAGAAGTCGAAACCCAGCCGATTGCCGCCGGCGGTGGCCTGGGTGTCCTGGATCGGCGCGGCGAACATCACGTCGATGAAGCCCGCGCTGGGCAACAGGATCCGCGCCGCCCCCTCGTTGATGAACAGGGTGCCCTCGAAGTGCGGGGCGAGCAGGACGTGCAGCGGATGGCTGGGCGCCAGGGTGCGCTGGGTGGCCAGGCAGAACGCCTCGCTCACCAGGTGGGTCTGGGCCAGGTGGACGAACATCTCGTGGTAGTTCTCCTCGGCGACCTGGACCACCGTCTTGGCCATCTGCCAACCCCAGTACAGATCACTCTCCGACTCCGCGGGACGCACGAACATCGGATGGGTAGCGGGGTCCTGACCGCACTGGATGGCCACCGGCAATAGCCTCGCCCGATCCTTGCCAAGGGCGAACAGGGCGATCGGCGCATAGGCGAAGCCCGTCCCGGTGAGCAGTTTGTCCACCGCTCCCGACGGCGCCAGCTTGCCCAGCTCGGCGTAGTCCAGCAGATACAGGCGGCGGCTGGCGGCGGCCTCCAGCAAGCTGTCGTCGGCGCCCATCACCCGGCGGAACTGCTCCTCGCCCAGCGGAAAGTTGGCCGGCAGCGCATCGACGCGACGGATCAGCAGCGGATTAGGCCCGGCCACCCGCCAGTAGGCGAACGCTTCGTCGTCACGGAAGCTGTCGGCGACCTCTGGCAGGCGCAGGGTGCCGAACACCGCGCGGAAGCGATTCAGGCCGTCGCCCTGCCCCCCTGGGTAACCAGGTTGCTGGCGCTCTTGAGAATATCGTCGACCAGCAGGCCGACCCGCGTCAGTAAGGCGATCACCCGCGTCTGCAACTCCGTGAAGCGCAGCAGCAGGCTGCCGGCCGCGGCCGGATCGTTCTTCGCCTCCTCCAGCAACGCCTCGTGGACCTGGCGCGCCGCCTCCAGGTCACCGCTGAGCCCGGCGGCGATCCGCTCGAACTGCGCGGCGGCCGACGCCGGCAACGAGGCGACGAAATTGACGATCAGCTCGACGATCACCCCGGCGGTCTTCAACAGCCAGTCGACATTCGGCAACTCGCCCAGCGGCACCGAGCGGGCCATCGGCACGCCTTTGACATTGGCGAAGTTCTCGGTCCAGACATATACCAGTTTCTTGCTGGTCAATACCGCACGCCGCGCCAACTTTCCGGCCAGGTTGTCATATTGCGGCAAACTCGGCGGAATCAGGTTGTCCAGCAAACTTCGCGAGGCATCGATAGATCGCTGTTGTTCCGCCCCGAGGTATTTCAAGGGTGAAAAGAATATCGAGTCATTGGCCAGTGCGGTTCCACTCAGGGCGACACCCGACAAGAGCACACTCCTGCGTTTCATATCATCGACTCCATCAATGCATTAACCAGGAACGACTCGATGCCTGAGCATCGAATCGCTCTTTCAACAGGTTGCGATCAGCTGTAAAGCCCTTCGCCGCTTTCCTTGTTGTAATGCAACGGAACATTGTGGTTGTCGGTCCCGCCGAGAATCTTGCCGACGGTGATCGCCGCCACCGAAGGCACCTGGAAGGCCAGCAGGTCGACCAGCTCGTGGGTACGGTTGAGGCCGATGGCGCTGGCCGCGTTGCCGATGCTGGAGAACAGCGGCGAGTTCAGGAAGGAGTTGGCCGCGTAGACGCCGTTGATGATGGCATCGCCCAGGAAAGTCCCGGCGCCAGAAACTTGTTCGATTTCACCCACACTTAGAACCGCCAGGGCATTCACCTGATTTTTCATTTCTGAATCTCCACATATTCGAATTGTTGAAACGAATGGTTCTCGCTGAAAACAGCAAAGAAACCTGTACGCCCGAACTTCTTCGGAACGTGGAGAAAGCAATAGCGAGAGGAAAAACCGGCAATAAGCTGACGCTTCGCACAGTTGACAGGAAAAGCCTGGAACAATAGTTATCCACAATAATTATTGACGGCGAACTTTTGACTTGCAAAGAACTACGCTGGCCAGCGGCAAGAGTGAATTTCATCCAGCCAGGGCTATACCAATCGTGCAAACCCGGAAGGGCGCTGCGCAAAACGTCACATTTATTCGGGGCGATACGCCAAGGCGGCTCCCTGTACTGAAGTACCAGAATCGCCAGATCGCGCGGCCTATTTCCCCTTGGAAAAATACGGATATTTTTTTCCGGGCCAGGTTTTCCTTCTTCCGCGCCTGCCAGATCTGGCAGTTGCGAAGCGCCACGACAACGCGAAGTCCGCGGCGCAGACGCCTCGACCGCTCATTGATGGCTAACGCGCAGCTCGCTGAATGTCGCCCGCCCGCCCTCGCTGGACGGTCCGCGGTTGTCCTGCAGGTAGAGTCCGGCCTTGAAATAAAGGCCCTGGTAGACCCACTGCGGGTCCAGTTGCTGCTCCAGGGCGCTACCATTCACCGACACGCTGAGCAATCCGCTGCGAGACACGCCGATGCGGTAGCTGAACGACTGGCCGAGAGGAATCCCGTCCATCAGTGTGTAGGCTCTGGTCCCGCCGTCGTCCGGCCGCTCGCGGACCAGCGCCTGGACCCGCCCCTGGTCGAGCCGCAACTGGTAGAGCAGCTTCACCAGCGGCGCGGCCTGGCCGCTATTGCTGCCATCACTGTGGATCTGGCCGATGATCATGCGCCGGGTCGAGGGCACCGCCTCGATGCGCAGGGTCGCCTCCAGCCAGTTGTAGGGCCTGCCGCTGGACAGGGTCTCGCGCAACTCGCTGCGCGGGAACTCGCTGTTGCGCGTGTGGCTGCCGTTCACCGGCACCCAGAAGCGAATGCCGTCGGCGGTGCGCTGGAAATAGTCGCTGCGGTAGTCGCGCTGCAATTGGCTGGTGGAGATGGTGATGGCCGGGCGGCCCTGGGGAATGGTCAGGTTCCAGGTACTCAGGTCAGGCATCCAGACGGTGTCCTAGCGAGGGGAAGGGACTCGCCCATAGGGTAGATGAGCGGCGCACCCTTTGCCTGGCCGAATGGCCCGCGTTTGAGCGGCGCAAGGCCGGCACCGAGGGTTTTCCCCGCGTCCCGCGCACAAGCGTCTATCTTGATCGGGGACCCTTTCACGGAGAGATGCCATGCGCCTGCTCTGCGCCCTGCTGTTCATCGCCTGCGCCGCCAGCGCCCAGGCCGCTATCCAGACCCGCGAGATGCCTTACCGGAGCGCAGACGGCACGCGCATGGTCGGCTATTTCGCCTACGACGACAGCAAGCCGGGGATCCGCCCTGGGGTCATCGTGGTCCACGAATGGTGGGGGCTCAACGACTATGCCAAACGCCGCGCCCGCGACCTCGCCGAACTCGGCTACAGCGCCCTGGCCATCGACATGTACGGCGAAGGCAAGCACACCGAGCACCCGCAGGACGCGATGGCCTTCATGCAGGCCGCGACCCGGGATGCCGACGCCGCCAAGGCGCGCTTCCTCGCCGGCCTGGAACTGCTGAAGCGGCAACCGCAGACCGATCCCAGCCAGATCGCCGCGATCGGCTACTGCTTCGGCGGCAAGATCGTCCTCGACATGGCCCGCCAGGGCCTGCCGCTGGCCGGCGTGGCGAGCTTCCACGGCGCCCTCGGCACCGCCACCCCGGCCAGCAAGGGCAGCGTCAAGGCGAAGATCCTGGTGGAGCACGGCAGCGCCGACAGCCTGGTCCCGGCCAAGGACCTCGACGCCCTGAAACAGGAACTGAACGCCGCCGGCGCCGACTACCGGGTGGTGATCCAGGACGACGCCAAACACGGCTTCACCAACCCCGACGCCGACGCGCACAAAGGCCACGGCCTGGACATCGGCTACGACCGCCAGGCCGACCAGCGCTCCTGGGCAGACCTGCAGGCGTTCCTCAAGGACATCTTCGGGCAGGGTTGAACCCTGCGCCGACGCATAAAAAAACGGGAGTCCCCGGAGGGACTCCCGTCTTGAAAGGTCGAGACAGGACAGTATCCCGTCATCAACAAACAACCTCACCTGCATTCCACAGGAATGCGCGGCGCAGTCTGTCAAAACCGGGCCTCGCGGTCCGTTTTCCTTTGTTGCGCTTTTGCAATCTTGTGTAAGCGCCGCGTGACTGGTGGGCCACGTCGGGAACCGGCACAATGCGCGCCATGAACGACCGTCTCCCCTCCTTCTGCACCCCACTGGACGACCGCTGGCCGCTGCCCGTCGCGCTGCCCGGCGTGCAACTGCGCAGCACCCGCTTCGACCCGGCGCTGCTGCAACCCGGCGACTTCGCCCTGGCCGGCATCCAGCCGCCGGCGAACATCCTCCGCGCGGTGGCCAAGCGCCAGGCCGAGTTTCTCGCCGGGCGCCTCTGCGCACGCGCCGCCCTGTTCGCCCTCGATGGCCGCGCCCAGACGCCGGCCGTCGGCGAGGACCGCGCACCGGTCTGGCCGGCCGCGATCAGCGGCTCGATCACCCATGGCGACCGCTGGGCCGCCGCCCTGGTGGCGGCGCGCGGCGACTGGCGCGGGCTCGGCCTGGACGTGGAAACCCTGCTCGAAGCCGAACGGGCGCGCTACCTGCATGGCGAGATACTCACCGAAGGCGAGCGCCTGCGCTTCGCCGACGACCTGGAGCGACGCACCGGCCTGCTGGTGACCCTGGCGTTCTCGCTGAAGGAAAGCCTGTTCAAGGCGCTCTATCCGCTGGTGGGCAAGCGCTTCTATTTCGAACATGCGGAACTGCTGGAATGGCGCGCCGACGGCCAGGCCCGGCTGCGCCTGCTCACCGACCTGTCGCCGGAGTGGCGCCACGGCAGCGAGCTGGACGCCCAGTTCGCCGTGCTCGACGAACGCCTGCTCAGCCTGGTGGCGGTCGGCGCCTGATCAGGCGTTCCCCGGCGTGCGCCGCGACGGCCGCAGCGCGCGGCCTTCCGCCAGGCGCTCGACGGCGCGGGCGGCAGCGACCATGCCGAAGGTGGCGGTGACCATCATCACCGCGCCGAAGCCGCCGGCGCAGTCCAGCTTCACCCCTTCGCCGACGAAACTCTTCGACTGGCACACCGTGCCGTCCGGCTTCGGGTAGCGCAGTTGTTCGCTGGAGAACACGCAGGGCACGCTGTAGGTGCGCCCCGGCGTGCGCGAGAAGTTGTAGTCGCGGCGCAGGGTGGAACGCACCTTGGCCGCCAGCGGGTCGTTGAAGGTCTTGTTCAGGTCGGCGACCTGGATCTGCGTCGGGTCGACCTGGCCACCGGCGCCGCCGGTGGTGATCACCGGGATCTTGCGCCGCTTGCACCAGGCGATCAGCGCGGCCTTGGCGGCCACGCTATCGATGCAGTCGATCAGGTAGTCGAAGTCGACGATGTACTCGGCCATGGTCTCGCGGGTGACGAAATCGGCCACCGCGTGGACCCGGCAGGCCGGGTTGATGGCCCGGATGCGCGCCGCCATCACCTCGACCTTGGCCTTGCCCACCGAGCCTTCGATGGCATGCACCTGGCGGTTGGTGTTGGTCACGCAGACATCGTCGAGGTCGAACAGGGAAATCTCGCCGACGCCGCTGCGGGCCAGCGCTTCCGCCGCCCAGGAACCGACCCCACCGATGCCGACCACCGCGACGTGGCTATCGGCCAGGCGTTGCAGCCCCTCGCGACCGTACAACCGGCCGATACCGCCGAAGCGCTGTTCATCCACCTGCATCACCAACCACCTCTGAAACCGAATCGCGGATTGCCGCGCGCATTATAAAAAGCCGCGGCCGCCGCGTCGCCTGCGTTCTTACGGCTCGTCGCGCAGGCCGGACTAGACTTGCAACAGACCCGCCGGCCCGGTGCCTGTACACCCCGGGGGGTGCGGGGTAGCATGCGCCGCCCCGTGTTCAGCGAAACATCCGGAACCTGGTTTCATCTCTATGTCTTCACGCAAGATCGGGCTCAACCTGGTGGTCATCGTCGCCCTGGCCGCCCTCTTCACCGGCATCTGGGCCCTGTACAACCGTCCGGTCAGCGTACCGGACTGGCCGGAACGCATCTCCGGCTTCTCCTTCTCGCCGTTCCGCCTCAACCAGAACCCGCAGAGCGGCCGCTACCCCAGCGCCGAACAGATGCGCACCGACCTGGAACTGGTCGCCCGGCACACCCACAGCATCCGCACCTATTCGGTCCAGGGCGCGCTCGGCGACATCCCGGCGCTGGCCGAGGCGTTCGGCCTGCGCGTCAGCCTGGGCATCTGGCTCGGCCCGGACCTGGCCAGCAACGAGGCCGAGATCGCCCGCGCCATCCGCATCGCCAACGAGTCGCCGAGCGTGGTGCGAGTGATAGTCGGCAACGAGGCGCTGTTCCGCCGCGAGGTGACGGCGGAACAGTTGATCGCCTACCTCGACCGGGTCCGCGCGGCGGTCAAGGTTCCGGTGACCACCGCCGAACAGTGGCACGTCTACCGCGAACACCCGGAACTGGCGCAACACGTCGACCTGATCGCCGCCCACGTCCTGCCCTACTGGGAGGCCACGCCGGTGGCCGACGCGGTGGACTTCGTGCTCGAACGCGCGCGCGAACTCAAGGCCGCCTTCCCGAGGAAGCCGCTGCTGCTCGCCGAGGTCGGCTGGCCGAGCAACGGGCGCATGCGCGGCAGCGCCGAGGCGACACCCGCGGACCAGGCCATCTACCTGCGGCGCCTGACCAACGCGCTCAACGGCGAAGGCTACAGCTACTTCGTCATCGAAGCCTTCGACCAGCCCTGGAAGGTCAGCGCCGAAGGCTCGGTGGGCGCCTACTGGGGCGTCTACAACGCCGACCGCAAGGCCAAGTTCAACTTCACCGGGCCGGTGGTGCCGATTCCCAAGTGGCGCGCCCTGGCCATCGCCTCGGCGGTACTCGCGGTACTCGCCTTCACCCTGCTGCTGATCGACAGTTCCTCGCTGCGCCAGCGCGGGAGGACCTTCCTCGCCGTGGTCTCGTTCGCCTGCGCCTCGGTGCTGGTGTGGATCGCCTACGACTACAGCCAGCAGTACAGCACCTGGTTCAGCCTGACCGTCGGCGCGTTGCTGGGCGTCGGCGCGCTGGGGGTGGTCATCGTGCTGTTCACCGAGGCCCACGAGCTGGCCGAGGCGGTCTGGACGCGCAAGCGGCGCCGGCCATTCCTGCCGATCACCGCCGCGCAGGCCTATCGGCCCAAAGTGTCGATCCACGTACCCTGCTACAACGAGCCGCCGGAACTGCTGAAGCAGACCCTCGACGCCCTTGCCCGCCTCGACTACCCGGACTACGAAGTCCTGGTGATCGACAACAACACCCGCGACCCGGCCGTCTGGCAGCCGGTCGAGGCGCACTGCGCGCGCCTGGGCGAGCGCTTCCGCTTCTTCCACGTCGCCCCGCTGGAAGGCTTCAAGGCCGGCGCGCTGAACTTCGCCCTGGGCCACGTGGCGGCGGACGTCGAGGTGGTCGCGGTGATCGACGCCGACTACTGCGTCGACCCCGACTGGCTCAGGCACATGGTGCCGCACTTCGGCGACCCGCGGATCGCCGTGGTGCAGTCGCCGCAGGACTACCGCGACCAGCACGAGAGCGCCTTCAAGCGGCTCTGCTACGCCGAGTACAAGGGCTTCTTCCACATCGGCATGGTCACCCGCAACGACCGCGACGCGATCATCGAGCACGGCACCATGACCATGATCCGGCGCAGCGTGCTGGACGAGCTGAGATGGCCGGAATGGTGCATCACCGAGGACGCCGAGCTGGGCCTGCGGGTGTTCGAGAAGGGCCTGTCGGCCGCCTACTTCGAGCGCAGCTACGGCAAGGGGGTGATGCCCGATACCTTCATCGACTTCAAGAAGCAGCGCTTCCGCTGGGCCTACGGCGCGATCCAGATCATGAAGCGGCATACCGACGCCCTGCTGCGCGGCCGCGGTCCCGACGGCAGCCGCCTGACCCGCGGCCAGCGCTACCACTTCGTGGCCGGCTGGCTGCCGTGGATCGCCGACGGCCTGAACATCTTCTTCACCCTCGGCGCGCTGCTCTGGTCGGCGGCGATGATCATCGTGCCCAAGCGCGTCGACCCGCCGCTGCTGATCTTCGCGATCCTGCCGCTGGCCCTGTTCGTCTTCAAGGTCGGCAAGATCCTCTTCCTCTACCGGCGCACCGTCGGCGTCGACCTGCGCGACTCGTTCTTCGCCGCCCTCGCCGGCCTGTCGCTCTCGCACACCATTGCCAAGGCGGTGCTGTACGGCTTCGTCACCCGCGGCATCCCGTTCTTCCGCACGCCGAAGATGCGCTCCAGCCACGGCCTGCTGGTGGCCCTGGCGGAGGCCCGCGAGGAAGTCTTCGTGATGCTCCTGCTGTGGGGCGCGGCGGCCGGCATCGTGGCGGTTCAGGGCGTGCCGAGCCGCGACCTGCTGATCTGGGTCGCCATGCTCCTGGTGCAATCGCTGCCCTACCTGGCGGCGCTGGTCATGGCCTTGCTCTCGTCGCTGCCGAAACCGCGCGAGGAACTGGCCGGCGGCGCCGAGCAGATCGGCGGTTGAGGTCGGGCGAGGCGTCGGGACGGCCGGCCCCGCTCGCCTAAACGGCGTCCCTTCGCCCACGTTTATGCTTTAAGATTCCCCCTTTCCGCTCGACCCGCTCAGGATGCCCTCCCCATGACCGCCTCTTCGCCGAGTCTCTCGCCGACCCTCGAACTCGCCTGCGAGTTGATCCGCCGCCCCTCCGTCACGCCGCTCGACGCCGACTGCCAGGCCCTGATGATGCGCCGCCTGGAAGCCGCCGGCTTCGCCCTGGAGCCGATGCGCATCGAGGAGGTGGACAACTTCTGGGCACGGCGCGGCGGCGACGGCCCGGTGCTGTGCTTCGCCGGGCACACCGACGTGGTCCCCACCGGCCCGCTGCAGGCCTGGCAGCACCAACCCTTCGACGCCCTGATCGACGACCAGGGCATGCTCTGCGGGCGCGGCGCGGCGGACATGAAAGGCAGCCTGGCGTCGATGATCGTCGCCGTCGAGCGCTTCGTCGCCGACCACCCGGAGCACAAGGGTGCCATCGCCTTCCTCATCACCAGCGACGAGGAAGGCCCGGCCCACCACGGCACCAAGGCGGTGGTCGAACGCCTCGCCGCACGCGGCGAGCGCCTGGACTGGTGCATCGTCGGCGAACCGTCGAGCACCAGCCTGGTCGGCGACGTGGTGAAGAACGGCCGCCGCGGCTCCCTCGGCGCCAAGCTGACCATCCGCGGCGTACAGGGCCATGTGGCCTACCCGCACCTGGCGAAGAACCCGATCCACCTGGCCGCCCCGGCGCTGGCCGAACTGGCGGCGGAACACTGGGACGACGGCAATGCCTTCTTCCCGCCGACCAGCTTCCAGGTTTCCAACCTGAACTCCGGCACCGGCGCCACCAACGTCATCCCCGGCGAACTGACCGCGCTGTTCAACTTCCGCTTCTCCACCGAATCCACCGTCGAAGGCCTGCAGAAACGCGTCGAGGCGATCCTCGACAAGCACGGCCTGGACTGGCACGTCGAATGGGCGCTGTCCGGCCTGCCGTTCCTCACCGAGCCGGGCGAACTGCTCGATGCGGTGGCCGCCAGCATCAGGGCGGTCACCGGTCGCGAGACCCAGCCCTCGACCAGCGGCGGCACCTCCGACGGACGCTTCATCGCCACCATGGGCACCCAGGTGGTCGAACTCGGCCCGGTCAACGCCACCATCCACCAGGTCAACGAGCGGGTCCTGGCCAGCGACCTGGAACTGCTCACCGAAATCTACTACCAGACCCTGGTGAGGCTGCTCGCCTGATGCTGATCTGCCCGCTCTGCTCCGCCGCCCTGGGCGAGGTCGACAACGGCGTCGCCTGCCCCGCCGGGCACCGCTTCGACCGCGCCCGCCAGGGCTACCTGAACCTGCTGCCGGTGCAGCACAAGAAAAGCCTCGATCCGGGCGACAACGCCGCCATGGTCGAGGCCCGTCGCCAGTTCCTCGGCGCCGGCCACTACGCGCCGCTTGCCCGGCGCCTGGCCGAACTGGCCGCCGAACGCGCGCCGCGACGCTGGCTGGATATCGGTTGCGGCGAGGGCTACTACAGCGCCCGGCTCGGCGAAGCCCTGGCAGGCGCCGAAGGCTATGCCCTGGACATCTCCCGCGAGGCAGTGAAACGCGCCTGCCGCCGCGCGCCGCAGTTGTCCTGGCTGGTGGCGAGCATGGCCCGGCTGCCGCTGGCCGACGCCAGTTGCGAGCTGATCGCCAGCGTGTTCAGCCCCATCGACTGGAACGAAGCCGTGCGCGTCCTCGCCCCCGGCGGCGGCGTACTGCGCCTGGGCCCGGCCAGCGCGCACCTGCTGGAACTGCGCCAGCGGCTCTATGACGACGTGCGCGACTACGCCGACGACAAGCACCTCGCCGGCCTGCCCGCGCAACTGCGCCTGCGCCACACCGAGACCCTCGAGTTCCGCCTGGCGCTGGACAGCTACGACGCGCGGGAAAACCTCCTGGCCATGACCCCGCACGGCTGGCGGGTCAACCCCGAGCGCCGCGCGCGAATCCTGGCCGAACCCTTCGAAGTCAGCGTGGCGGTGCGCTACGATTGGCTGCAACGCGACTGACCGTCCCCGAGGACCCCATGCGCCAACCGGATATCGAGATCTACCTGAAAGACGCCGAGCACGCGGCCGTCGCCGCCTGGCTGGAACAGGCGCTGGGACCCTGCGGCCCATGGCAGGAGCACGGCCAGACCCTCAAGTGCACCGCCCGCGGCGAGCACGGCGCGGTGCGCGTCACCTGGCTGCCGAAGGCGGTGGGCAAGTGGCACAGCCTGTTCTTGGAGAGCGACAGCACGCCCTGGGACGACGACCTCGCCTGCGCCAGGGCCGCGCATGCCGCGCTCGGCGTGGAGATCCGCTGCGCGCCGGGCGGCTGGGAGGAAAACCAGGGCGAAGAGGACGCCGACCGCTGGCTGCGGGTCGACGCCGGGGGCGTCGAGGAAATTACCTGGCGCACCGCCTGAACGACGAAAACCCCGCGCTGCGAGGGGCCGCCCAACGGGGGCCTGGCGGGGTGGATGCGCTGGATGACAAAAGCCCGTCTCGCGACGGGCTTTTGCTTGCGGGAATCAGACCTTGGAGACGTCTTCCGCTTGCAGGCCTTTCTGGCCCTGGATCACCGAGAATTCCACTTTCTGGCCTTCCACCAGGGAGCGGTGACCCTCGCCGCGGATGGCGCGGTAGTGAACGAACACGTCCGGACCGCTATCGCGTTGAATGAATCCATAACCTTTGGCGTCATTGAACCACTTGACGGTTCCGACCTCACGATCAGCCATTACCACACTCTCCAACTTGCAATTTTTTATAAGTGGCCTTCCCAATCCGGGAAGACTTCGACGGTTCGGCTGCGCAACGCTGTTCTTGTTATCCGACCCCGGCAAAATGCCGTTGGAGCGGGCATTTCGAATGGCGTTCCACTAGCCACCGCGTCCCGGAGTATAAACAAACGAGTCCAACTGAAAAGGACTTTTTTAGCCCCTGGCGGAATCCTCGCCACGCCCGGCGGGACTGGCCTTTCGATATGTTTTCGCTACGCCTGGAATACGTCTGCGCATGCACTTGCAGATAGCTAGCCGCCATATTTCCGTCGGCTTTTCAGCGGTCGCGCAGACCCGCCTTGCGCGGCCAGGCCAGGGTGAAGCAGGCACCGCCCAGAGTCTCGCTGCGGCCGATGGAGGCCCGGCCGCCATGCCAGTAGACGATCCGCCGGACGATGGACAGTCCCAGGCCATGCCCGCCGGAAGCACGGGTCCGGCTATCGTCCAGGCGTAGGAATGGCGTAAAGAGCCGCTCCCATTGCGCCTCCGGCACCCCCGGCCCGTCGTCCTCGACATCCACCCGGCAACGCTCCAGGCTGACCCGGTAGCTGATCCTGACCCGACGATCGGCATGCCGCAGCGCATTGGTCAGCAGGTTCTGCAAGGCCCGATGCAGGTAGCGCGGCTCGGCCTCGATCCAACTGCCCAGCTCCTCAGGCACCAGCGCGCCCTCCTCGCAACTGACCAGCACCTCGCGGCGCAGCGGGGCGATCTCCTCCACCACCTGGCGCACCAGCACGCCCAGCTCCAGGCGCTGGTAGGTCAGCGGCGGCGAGCCCTGTTCCAGGCGTGCGTAGGTGAGCATCTCGTCGACCAGCTTGTCGAGGTCCTGGATATCGTTGTCCATGCCCTCCAGGTACTTCAGGCGGGCGCCGTCGGTCTCGGCGGTCTCGATCATCTCCAGGCCGAAGCGCAACCGCGCCACCGGCGTGCGCAACTCGTGGGACACCGCGCGAACCATCTCGCGCTGCACCGTCAGCAGCCGGTGGATGTGCTCGGCCATATGGTTGAAGGCCGCGCCCAGGCGTCCCACCGAGTCGCCTCCGCGCACCTCGACGCGAGTATCCAGGCTGCCGCGGGCGATCCGCGTGGCGGCCGCCTCCAGGCTGCGCAGGCGCTGCTCCAGGCGACGCACCAGCAGGTAGGTGATCAGGCCGATGAAGCTCAGGCACAGCGCGCCGAGCAGCAACAGCAGCTGCGGCGGATAGGGGTTCATCTGGAACAGCGGGCCCAGCTCCAGCACCCAGGGCGTGTCGAGGATGCCGGCGAAGATGCGGATCGAGTCGCCGTCCTTGCCCAGCGCCATCACCGTGTCGCCCTCCACCACTCGCCGGCGCTGGTCGTCGTCGAGGTCCAGTTCCTTGACCTGGAGCAAGTGCACCGGGAAACCGAAGCGCTTGTCGCGGACGATCCGCGCAAGGTGGTAAGGCTGTTCGCTGGCCGGGTAGCGCACCAGTTCGTCCATCAGCAGGTAAACCGTGGCCCGCGCCAGTTGCTCGCTGACCTGCTGCACCTCGCCGCTGAGCACCAGGTTCTCGGCGGCGCTGGCCTGGGTATAGACGGTGACGGCGTGCTCGGCGGTCTGCTTCACCAGCACCTGGCCGTTCATCAGGCGCGCGCGGCTGCGTCCGTCCATCCGCAGCTCATCCAGCCCGTGCAGTTGCAGGGGAATACCCAGCAAGCGGCTCCACTGCGCCAGGGCGCGCTTGCGCTCGGTGGCGGTCATCGGTTGCAGGTTGTCGGCCATCAGGCGGAAGGTGCCGCGCGCCAGCTCCTCGCGGTAGTGCTCGCCGCGCACCTCGTTGATCCAGTGCAGGCCGAGCAGGCCCAGGCCGCTGACCAGCAGCAGGGCCAGGAGCATGCCGCCATAGATGCGCAGGAAGATGGATTTCATCGGCGAGCCCCCGGCCGCTGTCCGCTGCTGTTGATTCTGGCCGACCGGGACGCCCGCGCCCCGGCCCGCAGGAAAAAAGCGCCTCAGCCCTCGCCGACGAACAGGTAGCCCTTGCTGCGTACGGTCTTGATCAGCCGCGGGTGCATCGGGTCGTCGCCGATCTTCGGGCGGATCCGCGAGATGCGCACGTCGATGGAGCGGTCCTGGCCGTCGTACTCGATGCCGCGCAGGGCGTTGAAGATCTCCTCGCGGGAGAGAATGCGCCCGGCGTTCGCCGCCAGCAGCCAGAGCAGGTCGAATTCGGCGCTGGTCAGCTCGATGGTGGTCCCGTCCAGCCAGGCCTCGCGCATCGCGTTGTCGATCACCAGGCGACCGAACGCCAGGCGTTTGCTGTCCGCCGCCGGGGCGCCCGCTTCCGGCGCCTCGCTGCGCCGCAACAGGGCACGGATGCGCGCCAGCAGCACACGCGGGCGCACCGGCTTGCACACGTAGTCGTCGGCGCCCATCTCCAGGCCGAGTACCTCGTCCATATCGTCGGTGCGCGCGGTGAGCATCAGGATCGGACCGTCGAACTGCGGGCGCACCTGGCGGCAGATGGACAGGCCGTCCTCGCCCGGCAGCATCAGGTCGAGCACCACCAGGTCCGGGCGTTCGGCGAGGATACGCGCCGCCGCCAGTGCGCCGTTGGCTTCGATGTCGACCTTCAGGCCGTTGCCTTCCAGGTATTCCCGGGTCAGCTCGGCCAGGCGTCGATCGTCCTCGACGATCAGGATGCGCCAGGCTTCTTGCTCCACACAGCCTCCTCGTATCGCGGTCCCGGAGCCGCCGTGCGGCCCCCTCAGAGCGGCCCGCATTGTAGCCAATACGGGGGCCGCGCGGCAGCACGCGAGGAACATCTTGCAAACACTACATATTGTGGGTAGGGTGCGCGCCCCGAAAGGTTGGGGAGTAGGTCTGCGCCGGTGCTTTCCGAGGGCGACGAATGGCATTCTCCAGCGCTGCCGCGGCCTACGGACGCTTCCTAGGACTCACGCACAGAAGACCCACACTTTATCCACAGGTTTCCCCCAGACTGTCACCTTGCAAACACCCCATTAGCGCATTATCTTGTATCCCCATCGTCGCCACCCCCTATATCTTGGGTTTCGAGCGCACGAACGGCTACAACGGAACCAACCGCGCACGGACCACTCTGATGGCTCCGGCGGCTCCGCAAAAAAGCATTTTCCAGACGTACTGAAAGCATCGACGGCGCTCACCGCAAGGAGCCCTTCATGACGTTGGAAAAGCGGTACGGGTGTTGCAACGGACGCTGTAAACAGACAGTCAACACCACTAGGTATTGTGTTCGACGGCAAAACGCCACGAACCCGCCAGGGCCAGGGAGGCACTCACAGTCCCCACCCTCAGCATTCGAATGAAGCAGCCGCCGCGAGGCCGGCTGCCCGGCTCTTTATCGATTCAAGGGAATGGGCGCCCCGGCGCCCGCTAGCAAAACCATTACGAGAACGTGGAGATACCCACCCATGCATACCGACACCACACGCGAGAACCCGCAGGCCAGCGCGCCGCAGGCCGCCGATTCGTCGCAGGATCTGGCCGCCACCGCGCCGGGCCAGCTACGCGTGATCAAGCGCAACGGCACCGTAGTCCCCTACACCGATGACAAGATCACCGTCGCCATCACCAAGGCGTTCCTCGCCGTGGAAGGCGGCACCGCCGCCGCCTCGTCGCGTATCCATGACACCGTGCGCCGCCTGACCGAGCAGGTCACCGCCACCTTCAAGCGCCGCATGCCGTCCGGCGGCACCATCCACATCGAAGAGATCCAGGACCAGGTCGAACTGGCCCTGATGCGCGCCGGCGAGCAGAAGGTCGCCCGCGACTACGTGATCTACCGCGAAGCCCGCGCCGCCGAGCGCAAGAACGCCGGCGCCGCCAGCGATGTCGCCCAGCCGCACCCGAGCATCCGCATCACCCGCGCCGACGGCAGCCTGTCGCCGCTGGACATGGGCCGCCTGAACACCATCATCAGCGAAGCCTGCGAAGGCCTGGCCGAGGTGGACGGCGCGCTGATCGAGCGCGAGACCCTGAAGAACCTCTACGACGGCGTCGCCGAGAAGGACGTCAACACCGCCCTGGTGATGACCGCGCGCACCCTGGTCGAGCGCGAGCCGAACTACTCCTACGTCACCGCCCGCCTGCTGATGGACACCCTGCGCGCCGAAGCCCTGGGCTTCCTCGGCGTGGCCGAGAGCGCCACCCATCACGAAATGGCCGAGCTGTACGCCAAGGCCCTGCCGGCCTACATCGAGAAAGGCGCCGAGTTCGAGCTGGTCGATGCCAAGCTGAAGGAATTCGACCTGGAGAAACTGGGCAAGGCCATCGATCACGAGCGCGACCAGCAGTTCACCTACCTCGGCCTGCAGACCCTGTACGACCGCTACTTCATCCACAAGGACGGCATCCGCTTCGAACTGCCGCAGATCTTCTTCATGCGCGTGGCCATGGGCCTGGCCATCGAGGAGAAGGACCGCGAGGCACGCGCCATCGAGTTCTACAACCTGCTGTCGTCCTTCGACTACATGAGTTCCACCCCCACCCTGTTCAACGCCGGCACCCTGCGTCCGCAGCTCTCCAGCTGCTACCTGACCACCGTGCCGGACGACCTGTCGGGCATCTACGGCGCCATCCACGACAACGCCATGCTGTCGAAATTCGCCGGCGGCCTGGGCAACGACTGGACCCCGGTGCGCGCGCTGGGCTCCTACATCAAGGGCACCAACGGCAAGTCCCAGGGCGTCGTGCCCTTCCTGAAAGTGGTCAACGACACCGCGGTCGCGGTCAACCAGGGCGGCAAGCGCAAGGGCGCGGTCTGCGCCTACCTGGAGACCTGGCACCTGGACATCGAGGAATTCCTCGAGCTGCGCAAGAACACCGGTGACGACCGTCGTCGTACCCACGACATGAACACCGCCAACTGGATCCCCGACCTGTTCATGAAGCGCGTCTTCGACGACGGCTCCTGGACCCTCTTCTCGCCGTCCGACGTCCCCGACCTGCACGACCTCTACGGCAAGGCCTTCGAGGAGCGCTACGAGTACTACGAGGCCCTGGCCAGCTACGGCAAGCTGAAGCTGCACAAGGTCGTCCAGGCCAAGGACCTGTGGCGCAAGATGCTCTCCATGCTGTTCGAGACCGGCCACCCGTGGCTGACCTTCAAGGACCCGTGCAACCTGCGCAGCCCGCAGCAGCACGTGGGCGTGGTGCACAGCTCGAACCTCTGCACCGAGATCACCCTGAACACCAACAAGGACGAGATCGCCGTCTGCAACCTGGGCTCGATCAACCTGGTCAACCACATCGTCGACGGCAAGCTGGACACCGCCAAGCTGGAGAAGACCGTCAAGACCGCGGTACGCATGCTCGATAACGTCATCGACATCAACTACTACTCGGTCCCGCAGGCGCAGAACTCCAACTTCAAGCACCGTCCGGTCGGCCTGGGCATCATGGGCTTCCAGGACGCCCTGTACCTGCAGCACATCCCCTACGGTTCGGACGCGGCCATCGCCTTCGCCGACCAGTCCATGGAAGCCATCAGCTACTACGCGATCCAGGCTTCCTGCGACCTGGCCGACGAGCGCGGCGCCTACCAGACCTTCCAGGGCTCGCTGTGGTCGCAAGGCATCCTGCCGATCGACTCGGAGAAGAAGCTGATCGAAGAGCGCGGCGCCAAGTACATCGAAGTCGACCTGTCGGAAACCCTCGACTGGGCACCGCTGCGCGAGCGCGTACAGAAAGGCATCCGCAACTCGAACATCATGGCCATCGCGCCGACCGCGACCATCGCCAACATCACCGGCGTCTCGCAGTCGATCGAGCCGACCTACCAGAACCTGTACGTGAAGTCGAACCTCTCCGGCGAGTTCACCGTGATCAACCCCTACCTGGTGCGCGACCTCAAGGCCCGCGGCCTGTGGGACCCGGTCATGGTCAACGACCTGAAGTACTACGACGGTTCCGTGCAGCAGATCGAGCGCATCCCGCAGGACCTCAAGGACCTCTACGCCACCGCGTTCGAAGTCGAGACCCGCTGGATCGTCGAAGCCGCCAGCCGTCGCCAGAAGTGGATCGACCAGGCCCAGTCGCTGAACCTGTACATCGCCGGCGCCTCGGGCAAGAAGCTCGACGTGACCTACCGCATGGCCTGGTTCCGCGGCCTGAAGACCACCTACTACCTCCGTGCCCTGGCCGCCACCAGCACCGAGAAGTCCACCATCAACACCGGCAAGCTCAACGCCGTGTCGGCCGGTGGCAACGACGGCCTGCAAGCCGCCCCGGCCGCCGAGCCGAAGCCGGCGCCGGTGCCGCAGGCATGCAGCATCGACAACCCCGACTGCGAAGCCTGCCAGTGATCGCGCGTCGCTGAACGGCGTCCGTGTCGCGGCCGGGCAAGCCGGACTCCCCCTGTGAGTCCGGCCTGTCCGGCGCCTGACGGTCGCTCGTCCAGCGCCACGCTGGCAGCGCAAGGCCCCTCGCCAGGGCCAGGAACAATCCCCTTCTTCCCTCCGGGGGAGAAGAACGGCCCGGCCAGACCGTGCCGGACCACCGCTTTCGCGTGCACCTCACGCCCCATATCCAGGCCGCCGAGACGGCCGCCAGACCAGGAGAGAGCAAGATGCTGAGCTGGGACGAATTCGACAAAGAAGACCCGACCGAAGCCAAGGCCGCGCCCGCCGCCGCCCAGGCCGTTGCCCAGGGCCATGACAAGCTGGACGACGAAGCCGCCGGCTCGGTGGAAGAAGCGCGCGCCGTTTCCGCCGACGACTCCGACGCTGTCGCCCGCGCCAAGAAGGCCCTGAACGACCTCGACATCCAGGAAGGCCTGGACGACCTCGAAGGCTCCGCCGCGCGCGTGCAGGTCGGCGACAAGCAGATGATCAACGCCCGCGCCGACCTCAACCAGCTCGTCCCCTTCAAGTACGACTGGGCCTGGCAGAAATATCTGGATGGTTGCGCCAACCACTGGATGCCGCAGGAAGTCAACATGAACGCCGACATCGCCCTGTGGAAGAGCAAGGACGGCCTCAGCGAAGACGAGCGGCGCATCGTCATGCGCAACCTCGGCTTCTTCTCCACCGCCGACTCCCTGGTCGCCAACAACCTGGTGCTGGCCGTGTACCGCCTGATCACCAACCCCGAGTGCCGCCAGTACATCCTGCGCCAGGCCTTCGAAGAGGCGATCCACACCCACGCCTACCAGTACTGCATCGAGTCGCTGGGCATGGACGAGGGCGAGATCTTCAACATGTACCACGAGATCCCCAGCGTGGCGAAGAAGGCCTCGTGGGGCCTGAAGTACACCCGCTCGATCTCCGACCCGATGTTCCAGACCGGCACCCCGGAAACCGACCGCCAGTTCCTGCGCAACCTGATCGCCTACTACTGCGTGCTGGAAGGCATCTTCTTCTACTGCGGCTTCACCCAGATCCTCTCCATGGGCCGCCGCAACAAGATGACCGGCACCGCCGAGCAGTTCCAGTACATCCTCCGCGACGAGTCGATGCACCTGAACTTCGGTATCGACGTGATCAACCAGATCAAGATCGAGAACCCGCACCTGTGGGACGCCCAGATGAAGGACGAGGCGACCCAGATGATCCTCCAGGGCACCCAGCTGGAGATCGAATACGCGCGCGACACCATGCCGCGCGGGGTGCTGGGCATGAACGCGGCGATGATGGAGGACTACCTGAAGTTCATCGCCAACCGGCGCCTGACCCAGATCGGCCTGAAGGAGGAGTATCCGGGGACCACCAACCCGTTCCCGTGGATGTCGGAGATCATGGACCTGAAGAAGGAGAAGAACTTCTTCGAGACGCGGGTTATCGAGTACCAGACGGGGGGGGCCTTGAGCTGGGATTGATGATGGTGTAAAAGGTCGAGACCATTAGTAGCGCTGTGCCACCACATGGATTGTTGGGGAAGCGATAGAAAGACCGAAGCCCCGCCTTGTGCGGGGTTTTTTATTGGAGAAAGAAATGCGACCACAAATTGAGTTCCGACACGTCCTTAGTGAATTATCCGTCAATAGAAATGATCCATGCGAAGTTCTTCGCGAGCTTATCTCAAACTCATACGATGCAGACGCTAAGAATTTATTTTATGCACCACTAAAGTCTGAAAAAGGTTTTATATTTTTTGACGATGGAACAGGCCTTGACACTGAAAAGAAGACAAATGGAGTAACTCCATACGAAGCATTTTTCTCCATAGGAAAGTCAACAAAGAAAAAAGGAGAAGCTATTGGATACAAATGCCAAGGCTCCAAGCTTTGCTTCGCCTGCGCTCGCATACTCATTGCAACAAAGTTTGGTAAAAAAAATACAGAATGGCATTTCAAGTCCGTCGAAAACCCTAGAAAAAACCTAGACATAAGCACCAACATTACCCCTGAAACCTCGGAAAATCTTGAGAAAATCATATCTAACTTTTTACCCGAAACATCAGCAGACACCCAACTTGCGATAGACTCATTAATAAAATTTATAAAAGAAAAAAACTGCCAAACCGGGACATTGATAATAATAGACGGATTAGACACAGAAAATTTTAGCAAATACTTCCAGTTTGGAAGAAAAATTGAAGAATCATATGCTTACAACTATGTTAGACTATATACAAAGCACGGAGATACTCGTGCTCTAAATAAAGATCAAGGCTTTAGCTCCACACAAATAACTCAGACTTCTGATGGATTCAAAAAATCAGAACTTATATTCTATGGAAACAAAAAAACGCATAACATCCCATTTGGTTTCCCATATCTAAAATCCAAAGAGACAGACGCAGAAGTAAAAACCCCATCTCAAGTTTCCCGACTCAGAGATGGGCGATTCTTTTCTCGAGCAGCAAAAAGATTTCAAATCTCAGGCACATATTACACTGTAATCATGGCTCTTGATGGGAATAGACGGGCTCACGAAGATTATCCAAACCTAGATAGAAAAGGTAAAACAAAATCCGGTATACGACTGGGAGATCAACGAGGGCTATTCATTTCTGTAAACGGCATAAAGATATGTAGATATATGGATATATTCTCTAGCCTGGAAGGCTATGAGATACTCGCAGAGGGCGAAAGCCCTAGCCATTACACGTTAATTCTAGATGGCGACTTCGACCTCGTTACAAACCGTAACTCACTTAGCAAGAAAGCTTTTGACGCCCTTTCCGACCCCGACCTCCTCAAAGAAATAAAAAAATTTCTAGATCACTTAAAGAAGACCGACAAGGTATTTCAAGAGCTTCTCTCTCGACTAAAAAAAGAGAGCACTGAAAACAAACTAAACGAGCAAATAGAGATACTCGACACATCAAAAGAAGACCTCAAGAGCAGAGAAAAATTCAGAATAAAAGATCAAAGCAAAAATAATCTAATCTTTGTATCCCCACAACCTGGCGAAGAGTACTTAGTTGGGGTTCTTTACTCATCCCTATATAACCTAATAGATCCGAGCAATGAACATTATGACAAATGGAAAAGAGTAATAACATTCTCCACCCAGGGGATTGACAGCCTCGGCATAAAAGACACAAGCACTACCCACCCCCTAGCAAGTGAAAATATCGTATCAATAGAATACAAGTACAACTTTAATAACTACGGCCCATTCAACCACGCCTTAGCAATTGTTGATTACATAGTAGCCTGGGAAGTGGACATAGAAGAAGAGCAAATAGTTCAAGACACTTTCACTTGCTCTGGAAGAATCAAGCAATCAGACAACACCGACTTCGAGTGGGAAATATACGAGATAGAAAGCAATGATGGAGCACAATACCCAAAAGAAGTAAAAGTTATCTGCTTAAAAAAACTCATAGAGAAAACTTTCAACACAAAGTTCAGATAAACTTAAAAACCAGGTATTTAACAGGATTTAAGCACTTCACGTTCTATACACCGCTACTTAGCAGAAATCCGTGTTTCGCCCCCCGGCGAGTCACTTTTGCCAATCGCGGCAAAAGTAACCAAAAACGCTTGCCCCTGCATCCGGCCCCAGCCGCTTCGCGACTGGGGTTCCCTCCCTCCATCGCCGTTCCGGGGGCACGCCGCCACGGTCCTTCGTGGACCGAGGCGGCTTTCGCGGCCTCCTGCCGCTCAACCCCCTACACGACGATTCCGCTCGGCCTCCTGATGGGGCGGGCCGGAGCGTCGGATGTTTCTCTGGAAGACGTAGGGCAAATCACGCACAGCGTGATTCGCAAGATGGGGCAGAGTTGCCGAGCGCCGGGCGGCGCGGGTTTGGCCAAAAGCCTTGTTTCATGCGGATTCCTTGATAGAGAAAGTCTTTCAACTTCGCTCGTTCAGCCCGGTTGTTTCGTTCCTCTCGGCTCAATACTCTGCCACCGGCGCCTAAGAAACGCTGTATCACCTAGCGGCGTGACCGCTCCCGACAGCAAGCGGCTTTTTTGAGTCTGCGGTACTCTCTCGCCCTCAAAAATCTCTGTGTAGTGGTCAACCCATCCCGGACAGTGGGTTG
>NZ_KV800310.1:0-8542 GCF_001810205.1 Pseudomonas sp. HMSC076A11
CTACCAGCGTTACCTCTCCGATCTACGGGACCTCGAGGATGCCTTCGATAACAAGCTCCATGCATTTTGCTGAATAACCACCCATATCCATCTGCTCCTGGCGGCTTGCCGACCCTCCTTTCTACTGCCCCGTCGCACAGCGCCCCAATGTACTAGTACACCGGAAACCGCCGTCTCCCGTTGAACGGGCGGGCCCCGGCCCCCTACCATTCGCAGCACACCGACCCGCGCAAAGGGAGCGGGATGCCGCGTAGGCAGGCCGCCATGGAAGGAGAAGCACATATGCCGGTACTGGCTCTGAGACTCACCGCCCTGGCGGCCCTTGCGATCAGCGTGTCGGGGTGCGTCATGGAGGCCTATGGCAGTCGCGCGCGTAGCGATGCGCAATCCTGGATCGGCTTGCCGATCCAGGACGTGATCAAGCGCTTCGGCGAGCCGGAACGTGTGACGGGGGATGCCGCCAGGCAGAAGTACGTGTGGAAGGAGTACGAGAACTATAGCCACGACTACGACTACACCTACTACGAGCAGGGCCATGGCAATACGCCCAACAGCTCGGTCCTGAACCAGAAGACCGGCACGGCCAACCAGAGCGGCTATTACACCTGCATCTACGAGTTCTTTGCCGACGCCTCGGGCAGGGTGGTCGATGCGACCGCGCGGGGTGAGTGCCGCTAGTTCCAGGCGCTCTTCACGCCGCAAAGGGCGATTGGCTCAGCCAGCCACCGCCTTGTCTCCGACCTCGCAGAGACGCCTCAGTCCAGCGCGGAGGCGTCCCCTCCCCTCGCTCCGCCGTGATCGCCAGGCCGCCCTGCCTCACCCGGGTCCTGGTCCGGTCCTTGGCCTCGAAACCCGGCCGTTGCAGCCTGTAGCCGCGCAGGTTGATGCGGGGCGCCAGGCGGTTGCCGTCGCGTTCGTCCAGCGGCGCTCCGGGGTTTCCCCGGCGCCTCACAGCAGGATCAGCAGCGCTCCTACCAGCAGCCCCGCCAGGCTGAAGGGCAGCGTTTGCAGGGCCAGCCGCTTGCCGCCCACCAGCACGACCAGGCCGGCCTTGACCAGGCTGTTGCTCAGGGCGGCAAGGGCGATGCCGCGGCTGGCCACGCCTGGATCGAGTTCGCCCTGCGCCGCGCGGGCCAGGGACAGGGTGATCGCGTCGACGTCGGCGAGGCCGGAGAGCAACGCGACCGCATAGATGCCGGCGTCGCCGAACAGCCGCCGGCCGACCTCCACCAACAGCAGGATCGCGCTCAGCAGGGCGGCGAAACGCAGGGCCGGGAGCAGTTCGAAGGGGTTGCGCAGGCCTGGCTCGTCGGGCGCCTCCTGGCTGGCGCGGCCGCCGCGCAGGGCGTGGAACAGCGTGCCGCCAAGGTAGACGAGGGTGGTGGCGGCGAATGGCAGGGCCAGCTCCTTCAGCAAGGCCGGGTGGATCGCGCCGATCTCGACGAGGATGCGCGGGAACATCAGCGCCGAGGTCGCCAGCAGGGCGCACGCCAACAGGGCGTCGGGCATGCGCTCGCGCAGGCGCGCCAGGGTCAGGGTCATCACCGTGGAGGACACCAGGCCGCCGAGCACCGCGGTCAGCAACAGGCCCTTGCGCGAGCCGATCAGGCGGATGGCCAGGTAGGCGGAGAAACCGAGGGCGGCGATCAGCACCACCATCCACCAGGTCAGGTAGGGATTGAAGAACGCCCAGGGACCATAGCCCTGGTTGGGCAGCACCGGCAGCAGGACCACGGAAATGAACAGCAGCTTGAGGGTGCCCGATAGCTCCTCGGCGGTCAGGCGTTTCAGCAGGGCGTGGAGCTTGTCCTTGAGGCTCAGCAGCAGGGTCAGCACGATGCCGCCGGCGGCAGCCAGCAGGCGCTGTTCGGTGAGGGCGAGGCTGCCGAGGAGGAAGGTCATCAGCAGGGCGATCTCGGTGGTCATGCCCTGGTCGCCGCCACGCCTGACATCGCTCACGTAGCCGGCCACGGCCAGCGCCGCGAGGGCCAGCAGCAAGGCTACCCAGACTGCGCTGCCCAGTTCGCCCGCGAGCAGGGTGGCGAAGCCGCCGAGCAGGCCGGCCAGGCTGAAGGTGCGGATTCCGGCGATCTGCCGCGCATCTTCGTGGTCGCGCTCCTGCCAGCCGCGCTCGGCGCCGATCAGGAGGCCGATGGCCAGGGCCGTGCACAGGCTCAACAACAGATCCAGGGAAAGCGTCATGCTCGATTCCATTCGCCGGGAGAGAGGATGGCGACGTGCCTGTGCGCACCATAGCAGCAGACGACCCCGAGGCGCCCGCACGGCGGTGCGCCGTCCACCAAGAGCCCGTCGCTGCCGCCGATATCCATCGGGTTCTCCGCCCCGGTGTAGGCGCACGGGAGCTGGCGTAGGGAAAGTCCGCTGTTTTTCGGCCGCTGACGGTTCTCTTTCCGCGTGCTCCGACGGCCGCCAACAGTAAAAAAACCACGGCCAATCCTGATAGGCGGAGGGGCGCCTCGTTCCTAGACTGGCGGGGAAACATCAGGAGACGTCAATCATCATGCATATTCAATCATCTCAGCAGAACCCGTCTTTCGTGGCTGAGTTGAGCCAGGCCGTGGCCGGGCGCCTGGGACAGGTCGAGGCCCGCCAGGTGGCCACTCCCCGGGAGGCGCAACAACTGGCCCAGCGCCAGGAAGCACCGAAGGGCGAGGGCCTGCTCTCCCGCCTGGGGGCCGCCCTCGCGCGTCCCTTCGTGGCGATCATCGAGTGGCTGGGCAAACTGCTGGGGAGCCGTGCCCACGCCTCCACCCAGGCGCCGCTCTCCCGTCAGGACGCGCCGCCTGCCGCCAGTCTCTCGGCCGCCGAGATCAAGCAGATTATGCTGCAAAAGGCACTGCCCCTGACCTTGGGCGGACTTGGCAAGGCGAGCGAGCTGGCGACTTTGACAGCGGAGAGACTGGCGAAGGATCACACGCGCCTGGCCAGCGGCGACGGCGCCCTGCGCTCGCTGGCCACCGCCCTGGTCGGGATTCGCGATGGCAGCCGGATCGAGGCTTCCCGTACCCAGGCTGCCCGCCTGCTCGAACAGAGCGTTGGGGGGATCGCGCTGCAACAGTGGGGGACCGCGGGCGGTGCCGCCAGCCAGCATGTACTCAGCGCAAGCCCGGAGCAACTGCGCGAAATCGCCGTCCAACTGCATGCGGTAATGGACAAGGTCGCCCTGTTGCGCCACGCGGTAGAGAGCGAGGTAAAGGGCGAGCCTGTCGACAAGGCGCTGGCGGATGGCCTGGTGGAACACTTCGGGCTGGAGGCGGAGCAGTACCTAGGCGAACACCCGGACGGGCCGTACAGCGATGCCGAGGTGATGGCGCTCGGTCTCTATACCAACGGCGAGTACCAGCACCTGAATCGTTCCCTGCGTCAGGGGCGAGAGCTGGATGCTGGCCAGGCGTTGATCGACCAGGGCATGTCTGCCGCGTTCGAAAAGAGCGGACCGGCTGAACAGGTCGTGAAGACCTTCCGCGGCACCCAGGGCAGGGATGCCTTCGAGGCGGTGAAAGAGGGCCAGGTCGGCCACGACGCCGGCTATCTCTCCACCTCCCGGGACCCCAGCGTTGCCAGGAGCTTCGCGGGCCAGGGCACGATAACCACCCTGTTCGGCAGATCCGGGATCGATGTCAGCGAGATATCGATCGAGGGCGATGAGCAGGAGATCCTCTACGACAAGGGGACCGACATGCGCGTGCTTCTCAGCGCCAAGGATGGGCAGGGTGTGACCCGTCGGGTGCTCGAAGAGGCCACGCTGGGGGAACGGAGCGGCCACGGCGAGGGACTGCTCGATGCCCTGGACCTGGCAACCGGGACGGATCGTTCAGGCAAGCCCCAGGAACAGGACCTGCGCCTGAGAATGCGCGGCCTCGACCTGGCCTGACCGGTCGACGGCAGAGACGGACACTCCCAAGGGGTGTCCGTTTTCATTTGCGCCGTACAGCGTCGGGCGCAATGGGCGGCAAGGAGGCCTGCCTGGCTGCCACCGGTGGGTGGCGGACACCGGTGCCCGGCGTCCCACCTCGATCCTGCGAACGAGACGCAGTCAGAATTCTCCGAGTATGCTTCCTGCATAACGAAACGATCGGAATAACTGTGGTAACTTTGCCGCCCACCGAGATGGCCTATTGATAGCTCATACGGTTCGTGCATCGCTTCCCGCACGATTGTTTCGGATTTCCAAGGCCGGCCGGGAGCGCCGGTTGATCGACGCATTCGTATTTCAAGGAAAGAAATCGTGGCCACCCCATTTCGCCCCTCGCCTTGGCGCGCCGCCGTGCCGCCTAGCCTTCCTCGATTTTCACTACGCCCTCTTTTCCGCACACGGGGCGGCTAGAAGCCGCTCCGCGTCGATAGCGTTTTTTTCCAGGAGAACCCCATGAGTCACAGCGCCAAGAAAGCACTACTGCCGCTCCTCGCCGTCGCCACCCTGGCCGGCCTGGCGGGCTGCGCCACCGAGACCTCCACCGCGTTGCCGGTACAGCAGGTCGAGAGCGTCAACCGACCCTACAGCGGCGTGCGTTCGCCGATTGCGGTAGGCAAGTTCGACAACCGCTCCAGCTACATGCGCGGGATCTTTTCCGATGGCGTCGACCGCCTCGGCGGCCAGGCCAAGACCATTCTCATCACCCACCTGCAGCAGACCAATCGCTTCAACGTGCTGGACCGCGACAACATGAGCGAGATCCAGCAGGAAGCGGCGATCAAGGGCCAGGCCCAGCGCCTGAAGGGTGCCGACTACGTGGTGACCGGCGATGTCACCGAGTTCGGCCGCAAGGAAGTCGGCGACCGCCAGCTGTTCGGCATCCTTGGCCGCGGCAAGTCGCAGATCGCCTACGCCAAGGTGGCGCTGAACATCGTCAACATCTCTACCTCGGAGGTCGTCTATTCGACCCAGGGCGCTGGCGAGTACGCCCTGTCCAACCGCGAGGTGATCGGCTTCGGCGGCACCGCCAGCTACGACTCGACCCTCAACGGCAAGGTTCTCGACCTGGCCATGCGCGAGGCGGTGAACAAGTTGGTCAACGCGGTCGATAGCGGCGCCTGGAAGCCACAGAACCAATAATCCACCAGAAACCAGGGAATCACGGCACACATGAGCAAGACGATCACATGGACGGCGGCGCTGCTGGGGAGCATGGCGCTGGCCGGGTGCAGCGGACCGAAGACGCTATACCAGTGGGAGGGCTACCAGGCCCAGGTCCACGAATACTTCAAGGGTGAATCCAAGGAGGCCCAGGCGCAGGCGCTGGAAGCCGACCTCGAGAAGATCCGGGCGAAGAACGGCGCGGTGCCGCCGGGCTACCACGCCCAGCTGGGGCTGCTCTATTCCAGCATCGGCAAGGACGACCAGATGGTCCGCGAGTTCGAGACCGAGAAGGCGCTGTTTCCCGAGTCGGCGACCTACATGGACTTCCTCCTGAACAACGCCCGTGGAGGTGCCCGTTGAAACTCGCCCGACTGTCCGGCCTGGTGGCCGGTTTCACCCTGCTGGCCCTGCTCGGCGGCTGCGCGCCGACCAAGAGCGTCGACTACTCGGCGTTCAAGCAGGCCAAGCCGCGCTCGATCCTGGTCCTGCCGCCGCTGAACGAGTCGCCCGACGTGAAGGCGACCTACAGCATGCTCTCGCAGGTCACCTTCCCGCTGGCCGAGGCCGGCTACTACGTAGTGCCGGTGGCGCTGGCCGACGAGACCTTCCGCCAGAACGGCCTGACCAGCGCCGGCGACGTGCACCAGGTGTCCCCGGCCAAGCTGCGCGAGATCTATGGCGCCGACGCGGCGCTGTACGTCACGGTGAGCGACTACGGCACGCGCTACATGGTGATCAGCAGCGCGACCATCGTCACCGCCAGCGCCAAGCTGGTCGACCTGCGATCCGGCACCACCCTGTGGACCGGCTCGGCGACCGCCTCCAGCGAGGAAGGCAACGGCGGCAACAACGGCGGCCTGGTGGGCATGCTGATCACCGCGGCGGTCAAGCAGATCATCAACAGTTCGGTGGAGGACGCCGGTTATCCGATCGCCGGGATGACCAGCGCGCGCCTGCTCTCGGCCGGCCAGCCGGGCGGACTGTTGTACGGCCCGCGCTCGCCGAGGTACGGCAGCGACTGAGCCGTGCGCCGGGGCTACGGGGACGTCTCCGTGGCCTCGGCGCAAGCCGCCGGGAGGGGCTTGGCCGCTGCGTTGCGCTTGGCCATGTACTGGCGGATCAGGTCGTCGAGCAACGCCCGGATGGCGCGCCGCTCGTCCAGCCGCAGGCGGCCGATGGCCTCGAACTGCAGGCGCAGGTCTTCCGGTAGCGCCTGCCGCTCGCTGCGCTCGCAGACCAGCCAGTCGAGGGGCACCGCGAAACGTCCGGCGATGGTTTGCAGCACCACCAGCGACGGGTGCCCGCCCTTGGTTTCGAAGTGCCGCAACTGGCTCACGGTGACGCCCAATCGCTCGGCCATCTGCCGTTGGGTCAGGGCGTTCTGCTGGCGTAGGCGTAGGAGATTCTGCGCGAAGCTCATGGAAAACTCTCCAAGTCAGGGGAAATCCTTGCCACCGCCCCGGTGATGCGGGCGATGGCGGTTGTCTCCATCATCGGCGTTCGCACTCTTCGACTCTGCCCTACCGTTCCGGCGCGGGCCTGGGAAAGCTCCGGGTGGTGAGTCCGAGGTTTCCCCGCGTGCCGCCTTTGTCGATTCAGTAGAGGCGGAAGCGACGGGCTACCGTCCCGTTGGCCTGCGTCGGCGGCAGTTCGGCTCCGCGGCGAAGCGATAGATCGCGAGGGCCTTGCGCCTGGCGAGGACTAGTCCGCTTGCGCCCCCTGCGCCAGGGCGTTGCCGACGCCCACCAGCAGCGCCCGGGTCTGCGCCACGATGGCGCTGCGGTAGGCCTCGTAGCGGGCGTCGCTGATGGCGTTGTCGTTGCGCGCGCCGCCGCCGCTCGCCGGTACGCCGGTGTAGTAGTTGTTCATCACCGGGACATGGATGTGCCCGGCGGGAATCTCCAGGCGGAACGCGTCGCGCAGCACCGTGTTGCGGTAGGCGCTCTCGTTGGACAGGTAGTCGCCGCCACCGCCGTTGCGCGCGCAGATCCGTCGGTTCGGCGGGAGCACCAGGGAGGGATCGGGCATGGCGTTCATCACCCCGTTGGTCGGCACGTTTTCGGTGCGCGGGTTGGCGCAATCGGGGAAGAAGTCGTAGTTGGTGTGCCAGGTGACGTCGAAGCCTTCCGCGGCCTGGCTGGTAGCGCCCGGCGGCCGCTCGATGCCGCGCCAGGTATCGGCGGCGAGCAACTGGCGGACCGGCAGCGAGGCCTTGGAGAACTGTGCCGGCAGGTTCTGCCGCCAGCGGCTGGCGCTGTCGTAGCCGAGCCAGCGGCGCGGCGGGTTGATATTGCAGCCGGAGCCCCGCAGGGAAATCGGCGCGGTGCCGGGATTGGTCACGCTGCCCAGGGGAAGCACGTAGTTGGGCAAAGCGCTGTCGGCGGGGCAGTAGACGATGCCGTCGTTGCCGGCGGAGGAGCCGTGGAAGCGGCCGTTCCAGGCCTCCAGCCAGAACTGGTTGGCGCCGCCCTGGCTGATGGTGATGGAGGCGTCGACCCGGCGCGGGCCTGGGCGGAACCAGGGGCCCAGGGTGTCTTCCTGCATGCCGCGGTTGAACGGGTCGTAGCTGACCGGCAACAGGTAGGCCTCGATACGCAGCAGGCTGCCGTCGGCCAGCCTGAACTCGCGGCCGTCCAGCGCAAGGGCGGTGGCGCCCGAGGGGTTGCCGTTGCGCAGGCCGGTGTTCGCCGTCCCGGGAGTGCCCAGGGTGAAGACGTCGAAGCCGCTGATGATCATCCGCCGGTAGCGCGAGCCGTCGGCGGCGTAGCGGCGCGGCAGGTCGATGTCCAGCTGTCCGCGCGAGGCGCGTTCGAAGCGCCATTGCAGCGCCTGGGCCTGGGCCTTGCCGAGGTGGAAGGATGGCGCCCACTGGCGCAGGGTGCGGGTCATGTAGAGGCGCGTCCAGTAGAGCATACGGTCATCGCTGGCCGGCAGCGCGCCGGCGGGAATGGCGCGGCGCCCCTGGGCCCGGTCGACGGCGGCGCGCCACAGCGCGCGGCCCTCTTCGGTGACCAGCTTCAGTGCCTTGGCGTAGCTGGTGACCGGGGTGCGGCCGTCGGCGGCGCACAGGCGCTTGGCGAAGGCCGGTTCGAAGCCGTCGAAGCCGGCGCCCTTGACGATGCGCTCGGCCAGCGGCGTCTGGTCGTGGGTGACGACGTTGGCGCCGCTGAACGGCAGCGGCGTGTCGAGCCGGCGCTCCTCGTAGGACAACGCTGCCTCGCGGTCCCAGGAACAGGCGACGCTGGGCGGCGTGCGGGCGCCGGCGAGGTCGCCGTTGGCGGCCCAGCCGGCGCCGGGCAGCAGGGCCGCCGAGACGGCCAGGGCGAAGAGGGAGTATCGGCTTGCGTGACGGGCGTAGCGCATCGGGTGGACTCCTGTTCTTGTTCGGTTCATGGGTCGATCGGTGCGGCGGGCGGAGCGCGGGCGAGCGGCGCCCGCCGG
>NZ_KV800310.1:8642-54530 GCF_001810205.1 Pseudomonas sp. HMSC076A11
GGGACAGGCGATCACCAGCAGCACCAGGGCGCGGGGGCCGGGGCCGACGCAAGGTGCGTCGCGGGTTGCTGCGGTGGCGGACGGGAGGGCGGTGCTAGGGGGCGCGTGTCGCCGGTAGACGGAGGCGCGCGGAGGGAGGGTTGCGGGACGACGCGGAGGCGTCTGGGAAAGTCAGGTCCTTTGCCATGGATGCACCGATCGTTGTTCTTGCTGTTGTGGGGCGTCGGTGGGTGCACGGCCGGACTTCGCACCCGTGCGGCATTCTTGGAGGCGCCGGCGCGGGGCGTCCAACGAATTTATGTGGCCGCCGGGGATAGGAAAAGTTGATGGCGAACCGGTGCCGAAGCCCCCTGCCCCGGTACTTTCGCTGGCGCTGCGGCAATCCACCGCACTGGCGCGTTCGCTCGGGCCGGTCTTTGCTCTCCGGGGTCCGGCGGCTCGCCGGCGAGTCTTGCGGTGCGCCGCGAGCGGACGGGCGTTCGGTCCTTCTGCAGGCAAATGCCCTTGTTTTCGGAGAAGGACACGGATCGTTGATCGCTGTTTCGACCAAGGAGGTCAGATGAAAAGGAAGATGCTGGCGGCTTCGCTGCTGCTGTGGATGTTCTCGCTGACGGCGCAGGCGGACTGCGCGGTGCTCGGGCCGGGGGAAGATCCCTGCGCGGGCCCGGTGCTGGGACCGACCGTCTGCGAGTGCCCGTGATGACCGACTGTACCCTCGACCAGGGACAGGGAGCGTTCGATTACCAACCAGGAGGTTGCAAATGAAGAAAGTACTGTTGGCTGTGTTCCTGCTCTGTGGCTTCTCTCTTACCGCCCAGGCCGCGTGCCCGGTTTTCGGCCCGTCCGAGGACCCGTGCAGCGGGCCGGTGTTCGGTCCGTCGACCTGCGAATGCCCTTGAGGTAGGTCGTCTGGCGGGCCCGGTGCAGCGGGCCCGCTTCCGGATGGATCGCTCGAAGTTGCCTGCTTTAATTCTCCATTCCCCGCGCCGCCCTACTTTTCCCGCTCGTCCATCGTCGCGTCGAACGTTGCCACGAAATCAGCGTCGGTGGACAACTCTTATATTCAATAGTTGTACGATCTGAGTTTGTTGTAGTCATTTGCTTAGTTGGCTATCCATATGATTGCCGTAAAGCAATTATAAGTTTAATTGGATTAGCTTTCTAAGTCTTTGGAAAGAGCCGTGAACGACCCTGTAATATCTGGTTGTAGAGCCGCGTAATGATGTTTCAGGATGTTTCATTAATTTTGTAGATTATTGTTTTTCCTTTGTTTTTTTAAAAACAGCTACCAGATTTAGATAGATATTAATTAACTCGGCCACGTTTTTTCCTGTTCTATCATTGGCCTTCCTTGGGCGCAGGCCTGCCGAAACTGCTTATCTTCAGGTCCTCGAAAAGTTCATACATCGACCGCCTTGGGCGAAGCATTCGTACGCCGGCAATCTGGCCGGCCGCACGGATGTTTTCAGCATGTTCTCTGGATGAATTTCCCGATAAAACATCAATTAGAGGAGTTTCCCTATGTGCGGTCTCGCGGGTTGGGTGGATTACACGCGCAAGCTCGACGACGAATTTCCGGCGATCTTCGCCATGACCGATACGCTCGCCTTGCGTGGGCCGGATGCCGAGGGCATCTGGAAGCACCGCAACGCCCTGCTGGGTCACCGGCGGCTGGCGGTCATCGACCTCAGCGGCGGCGTGCAGCCGATGTCCTATCGCTTTCCCACCGGCCAGGAGGTCACCCTCGTCTACACCGGCGAGGTGTACAACCACGATGCCCTGCGCGAGCGGTTGCGCCGGGCCGGACATGAGTTCCGCACCCGCAGCGATACCGAGGTGGTCCTGCACGCCTATCTGCAATGGGGCGAGCGTTGTTGCGAGTACCTGACCGGGATGTTCGCCTTCGCCGTCTTCGATGGCCGCGACGGCCACCTGCTGCTGGTGCGCGACCGCCTGGGCATCAAGCCGCTGTATTACGCGCGGCACCGCGAGGGACTGCTGTTCGGCTCGGAGATCAAGTCCATCCTGGCGCATCCGGAATTCGCCGCCAGGCTCGACGCGGTCGGCCTGGTCGACCTCCTGACGCTGTCCCGGGGCACTTCGCAGACGCCGTTCCGCGAGGTCCAGGAACTGCTGCCCGGCCACCTGCTGTCCTGGCGTCCCAATTCCCAGGCGAAGTTGCGCCGCTACTGGGAGGTGCGCCGCCAGGAGCATGCCGACGACCTGCAGAGCACCGTGCAGCGCACCCGCGAACTGGTCACCCGCGCCCTGGGGTCGCAATTGCACGCCGACGTTCCGGTGTGTTCGCTGCTATCGGGTGGGCTCGATTCGACCGCCCTGACCGGCATCGCCCAGCGCATCGCGAAGGCGGAGCACGGCGGCGACATCAATTCATTCTCGGTGGACTTCGTCGGCCAGGCCGAGCAGTTCCGCAGCGACGACCTGCGTCCCGACCAGGACCAGCCGTTCGCCCTGCTGGCCGCGCAGTACATCGGCAGCCGTCATCGCACCGTGCTCATCGACAATGCCGAACTGGTCTGCGAACGAGCGCGCGAAGAGGTATTCCGGGCCAAGGACGTACCTTTCACCTTCGGCGACATGGATACCTCGCTGCACCTGATGTTCGGCGAGATCCGCCGGCATTCCACGGTGGCCATCTCCGGTGAAGGCGCCGACGAGCTGTTCGGTGGCTACGGCTGGTTCCGCGATCCGCAGGCGGTGGCTGCGGCGCGCTTCCCCTGGGCCTCCAGGGTGCGCCTGCCAGCCGGCTTCATCGACGCCGGTTTCAACCGCCGCTGCGATCTCCTCCAGTACCAGCAGGCCAGCTACGACGATGGGCTGCGCCAGGTCGAACACCTGGCCGGCGACAGCCCGGAGGAGCGGCGGATGCGCGAGTTCAGCCACCTGCATCTGAAGCGCTGGATGGTGCTGCTGCTCGAACGCAAGGATCGCCTGAGCATGTGCAACGGCCTGGAGGTGCGGGTGCCCTACACCGACCATGAGCTGGTGGAGTACGTCTACAACGTGCCCTGGTCGATCAAGAGCCGGGACGGCGAGGAGAAGTGGCTGCTCAAGCGGGCCTGCGCCGACTATGTCCCGGAAGCCGTGCTCAAGCGCCGCAAGAGCCCTTATCCGACTTCTGCCAACCTCGGCTACGAGCGTTTCCTGCGCGGGAGCGTGCGGCGCCTGCTGGAGGACGCGGCGAACCCGGTGTTCGGCATCGTTTCGCGAGAGTTCCTGGCCGCCGAACTGGAGCATCCGGAGGGGTACTTCAACACCCAGGTGAGCCGCCACAACCTGGAGACCGCGCTGGCGCTGGAAGGCTGGCTCAGGTTGTACGGGCTCTCCGCCTGAGCGTGACGCGGGGCGTGGCGGGTTCGGGCTGCTGTCCGGCCCGCCGGCGTCTTCAGGCGTCGGGCATTTCGCCGCGTTCGCCGAGCCCCACCGGCATGCCTTCCACGCCGGCATGGAACAGCAGGGCTTCCACCGGTTCGGCCCCGGCTATCAGGCGATGGATGATGTTCATCAGGCAACCCGCCGCCTCGCCTTCCAGCACCCGCGTGCTCTGGGCTCCGTCGCGGGTCTCCAGGCGCAGTTCGCCCTTGAGCACGTAAAGCGCGCTGGGCATCGGATGGACCTGCCAGTCCAGGCGTTCGTGGGCGGCCAGGCTCAGGCGCTGCACGGTGAGCTGCGGCTGGCCAAGGGGATAGCCGAGGTAGAGCGAGCCGTTCCAGGCGCAGCCGCTGCGCAGCAGGGTTTCGCGGTGCGGACTGGTTGCGGCCGGGAGGTCGCGGCTGGGTGGGAACACATGCACGTGGCTGGGGCGAAGGTCCATCGGGCGTCCTGCGCTTGTCGGTGTTTTTCCTCAGTCAAGCTGGCTTTCACCGCCTGCTCCACTGCCGCTTCTGCTAGGCGGCAGCGGGCCATCAAGGAGGCGGTTGGTTCATCGCAGGCGGCGGCTTTCTCCTTTAGCCTCGGCGCATCGGCGGATAACGCTGCGCGTTATGCGCCCTACGACTTCCCGATGAGAGGCGATGCCTTCTCAAGCCTCGCGGATGAACCGCACGGGTACCCGCTCGGTCAGCCAGACGCCGTTCTCCGCCTGGTGGAATAGGTGCCCGGCCAGGTGCATGTCGCGCGCGTCGATTTCCAGCAGAACCGGGCTGCCGTAGCGGCGGCCGACTTCCAGGGCGGTGGCGCGGCGGGCGGAGAGATGGACGTGGTGGCGGCTGCCGGGGACCAGGCCGCGCTCGCGGATGGAGTCGAGGAAGCGGCTGGCGGTGCCGTGGTAGAGCACTGCGGGCGGGACCGCGGGGGCGTAGGCGATGGCCACCGCGGCATGCGAGTGGCCTTGCACGGCGCGGATGCGCTGGCCATCGGCGGAGAGGGCGAAGCGCTTCTTGTCGTTGTTCTCGACCACCGCGCCGAGCAGCATGCGGTCGAGGGCGCGGCCGTCCCGCGCCGCGCCGGCGATCAGGGCGTCGATGTCGGCCCAGCCTTCGCCGTCCAGCGTCAGGCCGATGGCCTCGGGCTGGTGGCGAAGGACATAGCTGAGGAACTTGCTGGTGTCGTCGAGGGTTTTCCGATCCATTCCATGGTCCTTGTGCGTGCCATCCCGGCGCGGGAACCTCAGGCGCCGCCGAGGAAGTCCATCTTGCCCAGTTCGACGCCGTTGTGGCGGAGGATGGCGTAGGCGGTGGTGACGTGGAAGAAGAAGTTGGGCAGGGCGAAGCCGAAGAGGAAGTCGCGGCCGTTGAAGCTGATCTCCTGGCCGCGCACCTTGAGGGTCACGTTGCGCTCTTCGGCGCCGTCCAGTTGTTCCTCGCGGATGCCCTCGAGGAACTCGACGGTGCGGGCGATGCGTGCCTGGAGTTCGTCGAAGGTGGTTTCCGTATCCGCGTAGCTCGGCACTTCCAGCCCGGCCAGCCGCGCGCCGGCGCCCTTGGCGGCGTCGCTGGCGATCTGCACCTGGCGCGCCAGGGGGAACATGTCCGGCGCCAGCCGGGCGTCGATGAAGATGCGCGGATCGATGTTCTTCGCTTCGGCGTGGGCGGCGGCTTTCTTCAGGATCGCCGAGAGGTTGCCGAGGGTGCGCAGGAAGGTCGGGATCGAAGCCTGGTAGATCGACAGGGACATGGACGTGCTCCAGACAGGGGATAAAGGTGCGTCGAAGGCGGCGCGTCCAGCAGTCTACCCGGCTTTCACGCCAGCGCCAGGGGGCCCGCCTCGTCCCAGTGCGGATCGGCCGCCATCCGTTCGACCAGGAAGTCCAGCAGCGCCCGCAGCGCCGGCGGCATCTGCCGGCGCGAGGCGTACACCGCGTGGATGCCGAGCACCTGCGGCGACCACTCCGGCAGCAGCGCCACCAGGCGTCCGCTACGGATCAGCGGGGCTGCCGAGTACAGCGGCTGCTGGCTGATCCCGGCACCGGCGGCGGCGGCCTCCAGCAGCACGGTGGATTCGTTGGCGCTGAGACTGCCACCCACCGGCACGCTGGTCGGCTCGCCGTCGCGCTCGAACTGCCAGAGACTGCGGCCGAAGTAGGAGTAGGTCAGGCAGTTGTGCAGCGCCAGGTCCTCCGGGCGCCGCGGGGTGCCGTGGCCGCGCAGGTAGTCCGGCGCGGCGCAGATCACCGAGCGGCATTCGCCGAGGCGGCGGGCGATCAGGTTGGGGTCGAGCTGGTTGGCGATGCGCAGGGCCAGGTCGATGCGCTCCTCCACCAGGTTGACCACCTGGCTGTTGACCTGCAGGTCGATGGCGGTGCCCGGGTAGCGCTCGACGAAGGCGGCGGCGGCACGGGTCAGCCAGGCCTGGGCGAAGGACAGGCTGCTGGTGATGCGCAGAGTGCCGCGCGGGCTGTCGCGGCGGGTCTGGCCGGTGGCCTGCATGGCGTCGGCCACGGCGAGCATCTCGCGGCACTGTGGCAACAGCTCCGCGCCGGCGTCGGTCAGGCTCAGGCGGCGGGTGCTGCGGTGCAGCAGGCGTGCGCCGACCCACTCCTCCAACTCGGCGAGGTAGCGCGAGACCATCGCCCGGGACATGTCCAGACGCTCGGCGGCGGCGGTCTGGCTGCCGCTGTCGATGACTTCGACGAAGACGCGAGTGGCGGTCAGGCGGTCCATGATTCGCTCGATCCATGCAACAAATCTGTGATTATTGCGGGGATTTTTGCGCGCTTTCAAGCAACTAACATGGCAAGCCTCTGATCCCACTGCCTGGAGAACCGCTCATGTCGCGCCATGGATTGCTTCGTTCCCTGTTCGCCGCCGCCGCCCTGCTGGGTGCCGCCGGCGTCTTCGCCGCCAGCGCCGAACCGCTGCGGCTGGAGGTCTACAACCCCGGCGAGAAGGCGATCTTCGCCGTGTCCTCGGAACTGCTGGTGGGCCAGCGCGAGGCGATGCTGATCGACGCGCAGTTCTCCCGCGCCGACGCCGAGCAACTGGTCAAGCGTATCCAGGCCAGCGGCAAGACCCTCAGCACTATCTACATCAGCCACGGCGACCCGGACTTCTACTTCGGCCTCGACGTGCTGAAGGCCGCCTTCCCCGAGGCGAAGATCCTCGCGACGGCGCAGACCGTCGCACACATCCAGGCGACCAAGGACGCCAAGCTGGCCTACTGGGGGCCGATCCTCAAGGACAACGCGCCGACGTCGCTGGTGGTGCCGGAGCCGCTGAAGGGCGACCAGTTGAAGCTGGAAGGCCATGCCCTGAAGGTGGTCGACCTGAAGGGGCCGAGCCCGGACCGCACGGTGCTGTGGATTCCGTCGCTGAAGACGGTGGTTGGTGGCGTGCTGGTGGAATCCGGTTCGCACGTCTGGACCGCCGATACCCAGACCCAGGCCTCGCGCCAGGCCTGGGTGGCGATGCTCGACCGGATCGAGGCGCTGCAACCGCGGCGCGTGGTGCCCGGCCATTTCACCGGCGAGGAGCCGAAGGGCCTGGACGGCGTGCGCTTCACCCGTGACTACCTGAAGGCCCTGGAAGCCGAACTGCCCAAGGCCAGGGATTCCGCCGCGCTGGTCGAGGCGATGAAGCGCCGCTACCCGAACCTGCCGGGCGAGGAAGGCCTGGAGCTGAGCGCCAAGGTGCTCAAGGGCGAGATGCAGTGGCCCTGAGCCGCGCCCGCCGATAGCCGCTGATCGAGGCGTCCCCTGCGGGGCGTCTCGTGGAGACCGAGATGAACGACCTCACCCTGCATTACCTCTACGATCCGCTCTGCGGCTGGTGCTACGGCGCCTCGCCGCTGCTCGCCGCCGCCCGCGAGGTGACGGGTCTGGACGTACGCCTGCATGGCGGCGGCATGATGACCGATGCCAACCGCCAGCCGGTCGGCGCCGGTCTGCGCCACTACGTGATTCCCCATGACCTGCGGATCGCCCAACTGACCGGCCAGCCGTTCGGCAAGGACTACTTCGACGGCCTGCTGCGCGACACCAGCGCGGTATTCGACTCGGCCCCGCCGACCGCCGCCGTGCTTGCCGCCGAAGCGCTCGACGGCCTCGGCGCGGCGATGCTGGCGCGGATCCAGCGTGCCCACTACGTCGAGGGCCGGCGTATCGCCGAGCGTCCGGTGCTGCTCGAGCTGGGTGCCGAACTGGGGCTTGGCGAGGGCTTCGCCGAGGCGTTCGACGCCTGCTCCGGCGAGCCGCTGCGCGCGCACTTCGCCGACAGTCGGCGGCTGATGAACCGTCTCGGCGCCGCTGGCTTCCCGACCTTCGCCCTGGAGCGCGACGGCCGCCTGCAGGTGCTCGACACCGGGCGCTACCTCGGCCAGCCGGACGACTGGCGGGCTCTCCTCGAAACGCGGCTGCGCCTTGCCGGCGGCAGCGATGCCGTGGGCGGGGCCGCGGCGCCGCTCTGCCGCATCGACGGTTGCGCCTGAATCCCGCCGCCGCGCAGGCGGACTGAACTTGTCCGGCTGCGTCGTCCTCCCATGTAGACATGCCCGCTCGCCGACGCGAGCGGATGTCCATCCACAGCTCCGGAGGAGTCGACATGAAGAAGACGGCATCGGCGGTCTGGCAAGGCGGCCTGAAAGACGGCAAGGGCACCCTTTCCACTGAAAGCGGCGCGCTCAAGGACAACCCCTATGGCTTCAATACCCGCTTCGAGGGCGCACCGGGAACCAACCCGGAAGAGCTGATCGGCGCGGCCCACGCCGGCTGCTTCAGCATGGCCCTGTCGATGATGCTCGGCGAGGCCGGCCTGACCGCCGAACGTATCGAGACCCGCGCCGAGGTCACCCTCGACAAGCAGTCCGACGGTTTCGCCATCACTGCCGTGCACCTGGTGCTCAGGGCGCGCGTGCCGGGGGCGGACGCGCAGACCTTCGAGCAGATCGCCAACAAGGCCAAGGCCGGTTGCCCGGTATCCAAGGTGCTCAACGCGAAGATCAGCCTGGACGCCAGCCTCGACGGCTGAGCGGAACGCTTCCCCAGCCCGGCGAACTGGCCCTGGCCTGCCGCAGTCGAATGCGGCAGGATGCGCTGCGCAGCACTCGGCTGCCAGGCATCGACGAGGAGTGACGGGTCATGAAAACCATCGGGCTGGGGATTGCCACCTTGCTGTTCAGCGCCACGGCGCTGGCCGCGCCGAAGCCGTGCGAGGAACTCAAGGCGGAGATCGAGACCAAGATCCAGTCGGCCGGGGTGACCTCCTACACCCTGGAGATCGTGCGCAACGACGAAGTCAGCGACCCGAACATGGTGGTCGGCAGTTGCGAGAACGGCACCAAGAAGATCATCTACCAGAAGAACGACGACTGAGCCGCTGCGTTTCAGTACGGCGGGCAGCGGCTGGTCTGGAAGTTCGAACGGGCGACCACCTCGCCACGCTCGTCGCTCAGTAGCGCCAGCGCCCTGCGCAATTGCGGGCGCACCTCCAGGCGATAGCGCCGGCCCGCCTCGAAGCCGTCATAGACCACCTGCTGGTAGCAGTTGATCTGCACCGGCTCGCCGAAGCCGCCGCCCCCGCCGCCGGAACCGCCATAGAGTTCGTACTGGAAGCGCACCTCCAGCACATGGCGTCCCGGAGTGACCTGGAAGTAGCGCCCGTCGCTCAACCGCTCGCCGTCCAGGCGCTCGGCCAGCAGGGTGTTGGCCGGCGCGCTGCGCAGCTCGACCCAGGCCATCTGCGGGTCCGGCTGCGGCAGCGGTCCGGCGCAGCCGGCGAGGAGCAGCAGCGCGAGCGGGACGAGACGGGTGAGTGGACGCATGGGGCGGGCTCCGGAGGGCGTTCAGCTCCTAGCATAGCGCCCTCGCCTTGCGCCGTTCAGACCTTCGCGCAGCGCCCCTCGCGGCCGCGCGCCAGTTCCCTGTTGTCCTGGTCGTAGAGCTTCGCCCAGGGACGGAAGCCGATGTGCCCGGCCTCCAGGCGGTAGCGCTGGCCGGCGCTGAAGTCCTTGAACTTGAGGTTGAGCTGGCAATCGCGCCAGAGCGGGCTGTCCACGGGGCCGATGTTGGTCGGGTCGACGGTGAACTGGTAGCGCACCGTGAGTTCGCGGGTGCCGGGATCGACCTCGAAGTAGCGCGTGCGGTCCCAGCTCTTGTCGTCGACTTCCACGGCGGCGAGATCGGCGTCGGGCTGGGTATCGAGGTCGACCCAGGCGCGGTTCGGGTCGGGGGTGGGCATCAGCAGTGAGCAGCCGCTCAGGACGAGCAGGCCACCGGCAAGCAGCAGCGTACGCATAGAAGACTCCGAAGCTCCTTTAACCCGGCCGCCATCCGTCGCGCCTTGGAAAAACGCCTTGCGTTCCTCCGCCTCGCCGGATCGCGGACCGGTGCTGGTAGGGCGGCGGGCGGTCCGCGTGCTGTGCTATGTTCCGCCCATGCCACGCCGCCTTCGCCATCCGCTTGCTGACCTTCGACTGCCCCGTTGGGTTCCCTGCCTGGCGCTGTTGGCGCTGAGCGGTTGCTCGACCGTCTCCTACTACGGGCAACTGGCCAGCGGCCAGTTCGCCCTGCTGCGCGCCCGCGAGCCGGCCGCCGCGGTGATCGCCGACCCGCAGCGCGACGCGCGCTTGCGCGAACGCCTGGCGAAGGCGGAAAAGGCCCGGCAATTCGCCAGCGAACGCCTCGGCCTGCCGGACAACCGCAGCTATCGCCTGTACGCCGATATCGGCCGGCCCTACGTGGTATGGAACGTGTTCGCCACCCCGGAGCTGTCGCTGCAGCCGGTCACCCATTGCTTCCCCATCGCCGGCTGCGTGGCCTACCGCGGCTACTACAGCGAGGCCGCCGCGCGCGCCGAGGCGGCGCGCCAGCGGGCGCTCGGCGACGACGTCTACGTCGGCGGGGTGCAGGCCTACTCGACCCTCGGCTGGTTCGACGATCCGATCCTCAGCAGCATGCTGCGCTGGGACGACGAACGGCTGGCGACCTTGATCTTCCACGAACTGGCGCACCAGAAGTTCTACCTGCGCGACGACACCGCCTTCAACGAATCCTTCGCCACCTTCGTCGAACAGGAAGGTACCCGCCAGTGGCGCGAGTATCGTGGACTGCCGCCGGCGGACGGCCGCGAGGAGAAGCGCCGCGAGCAGTTCACCGCGCTGGTCCTGGCCAGTCGTGCGCGCCTCGAAGCACTTTATGCCGGGCCGTTGGACGATGCCGCCAAGCGTGCCGGCAAGGCTGCCGAATTCCAGCGCCTGCGCCGCGAGTACGCGGCGCTGAGCCAGCGCGAATGGGGTGGCGAGTCGCCGTTCAAGGCCTGGATCGACGCGCCGTTCAACAATGCCAAGCTGCTTCCCTTCGGCCTCTACGACCAATGGGTGGCGGCGTTCGCCGTGCTGTTCCGCCAGGTCGGCGGCAACTGGCCGGCGTTCTATGCGCGGGTCCGTGCCCTTGGCCAGCTCCCCCTGGCAGAGCGCCAGGCGGCGTTGCAGCGGCTGGCCGCCGCAGCGCCCTGACGCCTGCTCAGGCGGCGAGCTGGTCGGCGTAGCACCAGCGCGTGGCCAGCCGGCCGATCGGCCAGAGCAGCGCCAACAGGCCGACGCCGAGCAGCGCCACCAGCAGCGTATAGCCGATGCCAGCGGGCGCCAGGCCGAGGATCATCAGCAGCGCCAGCCCCCCGCCGACCGCCAGCAGCGCGACGCTCCAGAGCAGCATGGCGACCACCGCGAGCAGCAGCGCGCGGCCGGCGGCGAAGCGTTGCAGGCGCGCCGGCAGGCGCGTGCAGACGGCGCCGAAGAGCAGCGCCGCGGGCAGCGCCACGCCGCTCAGGTACAGGCCGTATAGCCAAGGCTCGTCGTAGCGCAGCAGGGCGTAGGGAAGGAACTGCATCAGCTTGAAACACAGCGTGGCGAAACACAGCGCGGCGCCCAGGGCGACCTGCCAGGCAGCGACGCGGGCTTCTTCCCCTTCGGCCAGGCGCGGCGAGTTCACCCGGCTGCCGAGCAGCACCAGCCCCAACGGCAGCAGGCTGCCCAGGAGCAGGTAGACCCAGCTCATCGCTTCGTTGAACGCCATCAGCCAGACGCCGTAGCTGGATTGCGCCGTCACCCACTGGTAGAACGGCAGCGTCAGCGGTGCCAGGCCGATCCCGGCGAGCATGCCGCAGACCAGGTTGAGCAGACCGTAGCCGATCAGCAGCAGCGCCAGCGGGCGGAACTCGACGAGCTGCCGCTTCTCGCGGTAGGCATGCAGCACCAGCAGGTTGGCCGCCGCGTAGAACACCAGGCCGGTGAACCAGTGCGGCGCCATCAGTTGCAGGTGCTCGGAGAAACGCTGGCGGATCTCGCCGATGTCGTTGTACCACTGGATGCCCAGGCTCACGGCGAAGGACAGGCAGGTGACCAGCGCCAGCACCGCGATGAACGCATAGGGCTGGGTGGTGGCGGGCACCTCTCTGGCCGGCGGCTGCACCGGGGCGGTGGGGGTGGCGAAGGGGTTGTCGGTCATGTCAGGCGTCCTTGTCTGAAACGGAGCATGGGTCAGTGGGATTCCAACACCTGCCGCAGGGCGGCGAGGTCGGCGCAGTAATGGGTCGGCTGGTGCGCGCGCAGTTCGTCTTCGCTGCCGAAGCCGTAGCCGACGCCGATGCAGGCGACACCGTTGCGGCTGGCGCCGAGCAGGTCGTGCATGCGGTCGCCGATCATCAGGCAATGCTCCGCTGCCAGGCCTTCGCTGTCGAGCAGATGGCGGATCAGTTCGTCCTTGTGCGTGCGCGTGCCGTCCAGCTCGCTGCCGTAGATCGCCTTGAAGTGACGGTCGAAGGCGAAGTGGCGGGCGATCTCGCGGGCGAACACGCCGGGCTTGCTGGTCGCGACGTAGAGCGTGTGGCCGCGTCCGACCAGGGCTTCGAGCAGCTCGGGAATGCCGTCGAACACGCGGTTCTCGTAGAGACCGGTGACCCTGAAGCGCTCGCGGTAGTGGTTCACCGCCTCCCAGGCGCGCGCTTCGTCGAAGCCGTAGGTCTGCATGAAGCACTGCAACAGCGGGGGGCCGATGAAGTGTTCCAGGCGCGCCAGGTCCGGCTCGTCGATGCCCAGGCGGGCGAGGGCGAACTGCACCGAGCGGGTGATGCCCTCGCGTGGGTCGGTGAGGGTGCCGTCGAGATCGAAGAGGATGTTCGGGTAGCGCAGCGCGGCGTCACGCATGGTAGTCCTCGGCGATGTGCAGGTCTTTGAGCTTCACGTAGTTGCCGGCGGTGTAGGCGAAGAAGCCGCGCTCCTTGTCGCTCAGCGGACGGGCCTTCTTCGCCGGGCTGCCGACGTAGAGGAAGCCGCTCTCCAGCACCTTGCCCGGCGGCACCAGGCTGCCGGCGCCGAGGATCACTTCGTCCTCGATCACCGCGCCGTCCATGACGATCGAGCCCATCCCCACCAGCACCCGGTTGCCGATGCTGCAACCGTGCAGCAGGACCTTGTGCCCGACGGTCACTTCGTCGCCGATGCTCAGCGGAAAACCGTCCGGGTTGAAGGGGCCGGCGTGGGTGATGTGCAGCACGCTGCCGTCCTGGATGCTGCTGCGCTGGCCGATGCGGATGCGGTGCATGTCGCCGCGGATCACCACCAGCGGCCAGACCGAGCTGTCGGCGCCGATCTCGATGTCGCCGACGAGCACGGCCGAGGGATCGACGAAGACCCGCTCGCCGAGCAGTGGCGTTTTGCCCTGGTAGGAACGAATGGTCACGATAGTTTTCCTCAGGCTGCGGATGCCGCCGATTGTATTTAAGATGGTCGGGTATTTCCTTAGCCAAGGTTGCCAACGTGAGCGCGAATCCCCTTCTGCAGGCCTACGACCTGCCGCCTTTCTCCTCCATTCGCCCGGAACACGTGAAGCCGGCCATCGAGCGGATCCTCGCCGATAACCGCGCTGCCATCGCCCGCCTGCTGGAAACCCAGCGCGAGCAGCCGACCTGGAAGGGCCTGGTGCTGGCGATGGACGAACTCAACGACCGTCTGGGCGCCGCCTGGAGTCCGGTCAGCCACCTCAACGCGGTGTGCAACAGCGCCGAGCTGCGCGAGGCCTACGAGGCCTGCCTGCCGGAGCTGTCGGCCTACTCCACCGAGCTGGGGCAGAACCGCGCCCTGTTCGAGGCCTACGAGGCGCTGGCGAAGAGCCCCGAGGCGGCCGGCTTCGACGTGGCCCAGAAAACCATCCTCGAACACGCCCTGCGCGACTTCCGCCTGTCCGGCATCGACTTGCCGGCGGACAAGCAGAAGCGCTATGCCGAGGTGCAGTCGCGCCTGTCCGAGCTGGGTAGCCGTTTCTCCAACCAGCTGCTCGACGCCACCCAGGCCTGGACCAAGCATGTCACCGACGAAGCCGCGCTGGCCGGCCTGACCGATTCGGCCAAGGCCCAGATGAAGCAGGCCGCCGAGGCCAAGGGCCTGGACGGCTGGCTGATCAGCCTGGAGTTCCCCAGCTACTACGCAGTGATGACCTATGCCGATGACCGCGCCCTGCGCGAAGAGGTATACGCCGCCTACTGCACCCGCGCCTCCGACCAGGGCCCGAACGCCGGGCAGAACGACAACGGTCCGGTGATGGAAGAGATCCTCGACTTGCGCCAGGAGCTGGCCGGCCTGCTCGGCTTCGCCAACTACGCCGAGCTGTCGCTGGCGACCAAGATGGCCGAGTCCAGCGACCAGGTGCTCAGCTTCCTCCGCGACCTGGCGGTGCGCAGCAAGCCGTTCGCCGCCCGCGACCTGGAGCAGCTGCGCGCCTACGCCGCCGAGCAGGGCTGCACCGAATTGCAGAGCTGGGACGCCGGCTACTACGCCGAGAAACTCCGCGAGGCGCGCTACAGCGTGTCCCAGGAGGCGCTGCGTGCCTACTTCCCGGTGGACAAGGTGCTTTCCGGCCTGTTCGCCATCGTCGAGCGCCTCTACGGCATCCAGATCCGCGAACTGCACGATTTCGAACGCTGGCACGCCGACGTACGCCTGTTCGAGATCCTCGAGAACGGCGAGCACGTCGGCCGCTTCTACTTCGACCTCTATGCCCGCGCCAACAAGCGCGGCGGTGCCTGGATGGACGGCGCCCGCGACCGCCGGCGCGACGCCCAGGGCCGGCTGATCGACCCGGTGGCCTACCTAGTGTGCAACTTCACCCCGGCGGTGAACGGCAAGCCGGCGCTGCTGACCCACGACGAGGTCACTACCCTGTTCCACGAGTTCGGCCATGGCCTGCACCACCTGCTGACCCGCGTCGAGCATGCCGCCGCCTCCGGGATCAACGGGGTGGCCTGGGACGCCGTCGAGCTGCCCAGCCAGTTCATGGAGAACTGGTGCTGGGAACCGGAAGGCCTGGCGCTGATCTCCGCCCACTACGAGACCGGCGTGGCGCTGCCGCAGGACCTGCTGGAGAAGATGCTGGCGGCGAAGAACTTCCAGTCCGGGATGATGATGGTCCGCCAGCTGGAGTTCTCCCTCTTCGACTTCGAGCTGCACGCCACCCACGGCGACGGCCGCAGCGTGCTGCAGGTGCTCGAGGGCATCCGCGACGAAGTGGCGGTGATGCGTCCGCCGGCGTACAACCGCTTCGCCAACAGCTTCGCGCACATCTTCGCCGGCGGCTACGCGGCCGGTTACTACAGCTACAAGTGGGCCGAGGTGCTGTCCGCCGATGCCTTCTCGCGTTTCGAGGAAGAAGGCGTGTTCAACCCCGATACCGGGCGTGCCTTCCGCGAGGCGATCCTGGCCCGCGGCGGCTCCCGCGAGCCGATGCTGTTGTTCGTCGATTTCCGCGGTCGCGAGCCGTCCATCGACGCCCTGCTGCGTCACTCCGGGCTGGTCGGGGAGGCCGCATGAGCCCGGCGATCACCAGGAAGCGCTTCATCGCCGGGGCGGTCTGCCCGGCGTGCAGCGAACAGGACAAGATCCAGATGTGGGAAGAGGACGGCGTGCCGCACCGCGAATGCGTGGCCTGCGGCTACGCCGACACGCTCAACGCCCAGGGCCAGTCGATCCCGAAGGAGCTGGGTACGCGGGTCAACCAGAACGCGCCGAAGCCGGCCAACCCGAAGGTGCAGTCGGTGCAGTTCTTCCCCAATCCCAAGCTGAAGAAGAAGCCCGACGCCTGACCGCTCGCCGCCGACCGGCGGCGATGGCTGTGGGCCGGGGCCCGGTGCGATACTGTATCCATATACAGTATTTCGCCGGGTTCCCCTCATGAGCGCTCCCCTGCCCCCGCGCGGTCGCGGTACCGCCAGCAACCCCCTCAACCGCTTCGCCCCGACCCACAGCGAGGCCTTCGACGATGGCTGGGAGCAGGACGTGCCGCCGATCCAGCTCACCGAGGTGCGCGAGGAGATCGCCCGCACGGTGATCTCCCGCAACCAGTCGCCGGACCTCCCTTTCGATCGTTCGATCAATCCCTACCGTGGTTGCGAGCATGGCTGCATCTACTGCTATGCGCGGCCCAGCCATGCCTATTGGGACCTCTCGCCGGGGATCGATTTCGAGACCCGGCTGATCGCCAAGAGCAACGTCGCCAGCGCGCTGGAGCAGGAACTGAGCAAGCCCGGCTATCGCTGCGCGCCGATCAACCTGGGCGCCAATACCGACCCCTACCAGCCGCTGGAGCGCGAACGCCGCCTGACCCGCCAGGTGCTGGAGGTGCTGCTGCGCTTCCGTCACCCGCTGACCATCGTCACCAAGGGCTCGCTGATCCTTCGCGACCTCGACCTGCTGCGCGAACTGGCGGAGCAGAACCTGGTGGCGGTGATGATCAGCCTGACCACCCTCGACGACGAGCTCAAGCGCATTCTCGAACCGCGCGCGGCGGCGCCCTCGGCGCGACTGCGGGCGATCCGCACGCTCAGCGGCAACGGCATCCCGGTGGGCGTGCTCTGCTCGCCGATGATCCCGATGGTCAACGACATGGAGCTGGAGCGCCTGCTCCAGGCGGCGCGGGACGCCGGCGCGCGCAGCGCCGCGTACATGCTCCTGCGCCTGCCGCGCGAAGTCGGCCCGCTGTTCGAGGAATGGCTGGCGGCGCACTACCCGCAACGCGCCGAGCATGTGATGAGCCTGGTCCGCCAATGCCGTGGCGGCGAGGTCTACGACAGCCGCTTCGGCCACCGCTTTCGTGGCCAGGGACCGTTCGCCGACCTGCTGGCGCAGCGTTTCGCGGTGGCGATGAAGCGCCTCGGGCTGGACCGCCGCGAGGGCTTCGGGCTGGATTGCAGCCGGTTCGCCGTGCCGGGGGCGCAGATGGCGTTGTTCTAGCGTTTTCCCCGCGGTGCAGCATTTCGTATAGGGCGGAGTAGCGGCGGAGCGTGCCGGTGGCGATATCCGCCCTGCGGGAAGAACCGCTGCCGCCGGGAAGCCGGAAACGTCGGAAGCAGCCGTCCCGGCGAACGCTCGACCTTCAGGCCGGTCGGGTCAGCGCGCCAGCCCCCTCAACGAAACGGCGACCCGAAGGTCGCCGTCGCGTTCGTGCCGGTAACGAGGCCGATCAGGCCTTGGCGCAGCTCGGCGGCGCCCAGTCGCCCATGTCCGGGCTGTTGCAGACTTCCCGGATCATGCCCTGGCCCTGGGAGGCCACCTTGTTGCCTTCGCTTTGCGCGTCCTGGGCCTTGCGGATGGTCTGCTCGGTGGCGACCGCTTCCTTCGGCACCTTGGGATTGCTGCCGGTCTTGGGCTTGCTGCCGCCTTTCGTAGTGCTGGCGCGGTTCTCGGCCTCGGCGACCTTGGTCACCTCGGCGCGCGGTACGCCGACCTGCTGCAGGTCTTTCTCGTAGGCCTGGGTGTAGTTGCTGATGTTCTCGCCGGCACGGCCGTTGGCGGCGACCAGCAAGGCGTTGGTCTCCTGCAGGCCGCTGACGATCTCGGCCAGGCGCTTGCGCCCTTCGGCTTCGTTGATCGACTTGTTCTTGCGACCGTCGAGCAGAGCCTTGAACTGGCTCTGGTAGCAGCTTTGCGCCGACTTGGCGTAGGCCACGCTACGGTTGATCTCGACGGTGCTGCGGTCGACGTCGGTACCGTAGGAGCCGATGCGCGCGCGGTCATCGCTGATCTGCTTCTGCTTCTCCATGTAGTAGCCCGCCGCGCCGCCGGCCAGGGCGCCGCCTGCGGCAGCGAGGGCGGCATTGCGGCCGCGGTTCTCGTCGCTGGCCAGGCCGCCGGCCAGGCCGCCCAGGAGGCCGCCGGTAATGGCGCCGGTGATGGCCGAATTGCGCACTGCGTTATCGGTGCTGCGCAGGTGCGACACCGGCTCGTAGCAGGACGGGTAGTATTCCGCGCGGGTGGTCTGGGCGACCGAGCCGACGCCGCTGCTGGCGCAGCCGCTGAGCAGCACGCCGCTGGCGGTCAACAGGCAGAGCGCGTAGCGCGCCGAGGTGATCAAACGGTTTTCGCTGGGTTGGCTCATTGCATCTCACTCCTGGTTTGATGAACCGCCCGGCTGCCGAGAGGGGCCGGACGGAACTCCTTCAACGCCCGCTGGACGCGAGCAATTCCTTCAATACCGCCTCCGGCTCGGCCCGGTGCTGCTGGCGATAATCTCCGACGTGTTTGACGAACAGGGTCGCGCGCTTGACCAGGCTCTTGCCCAGAACCGGGTTGCGATTGAGTTCTTCCTGGATGCGCTGGAACTGCGCCTGGATCACCGCGTCGGTGTAACGGGTGCCGGTGGCGAGGTTGTCGATGTAGATGGCCAATGCGCCATCGAGGGCGCTGCGCCCGTTGGCGATGGCGCCGGCATAGAGCTGGGCGGTCGCCTGATCCCTGGCTGCCACGGCTTTCTCCCTGTCCTTCTTGAGGTTGGTCAGGCGTATGTTGTAGTTGTTGATCGTCTCGGCGACCAGTGCCGCCGACTGTATCAGGTTTCCGGCGGCCTCTTCGCGCTGCCGGGCGATCAACGAAACGTTACGCTTGAGTTCCTCGTTTATCTGGGCCAACTGCGCCTGCATCTGCGGGTCGCGGGTGGCGGCAATGATTCCGTCCAATTGCTTGGTGGGATCTTGAGCGTCATCGATGGCATCGGTCAATGCCGCTAGTCGGCCTTCCTTCTGCCATTGGGCGAACAGCTCGGGATAGCGCGAGCGCGGCGCGGACAGCGCGCCGATGGCGACACGGAAACCGGTGGTCTCGTTGCGCTGTTCGCTGCCGTCGGCGGCGAACAGCGGGTATTCGCGGCGCATCCCGGTGAATAGAGTCATCTCGCCTTCGAGATAGTTCCCGCCCTTCACCACGAAACCGCCATATGTGCCCTGCCGGCGACCGGCGTGGACCAGTTGGAAGGACTCCTGGACCATCTCCGCGGCATTGCCGATCACGTCGAACAGGCCCAGCGGGTTCGGCCGCTTCATCCCTACCGGCAACAGTCGCGCGGCCTGGCCGGTGCCGCCGGCGACCTGGTTGTACACCGCCCAGTCGCCCAGCGGGCCTTCCTGGTCGCTGCCCTCGACCTTGCGCGGGAACAGCCGGCCTTCCAGTTCCTGGCGGCTGACCGCCTGGCCGCCGCGCGCGGCGAACTCCCACTCGACCTCGGTGGGCAGGCGGACGAAGCCGATGCCGCCGTCCTCGGGATTCTTGCCGCGGCCGCTGACCGGCAGCAGTTCCGGGTGATTCTTCAGCAGCCAGGCGCTGTACACCGCGCCGAAGCGTTCGGCGTCGAAGCGCGAGAGGTTGACCTTGGGCAGCCGCGCGGCCATTCCGTCCGGCACGTCGCAGGCCGGCGCCTCGCCCTGGCCGGAGAGCGCGGCCGCCTGGCTCATCACCGCGGCGTACTGGCGGGCGGTCACCTCGTACTTGCCGATGAAGTACAGCATCGGCTTCAGCGGGGTGCCGGCGGCAGGCTTCGGCAGGCTGGCGGAGAGCTTCTGCTGCCAGGCCGGTGCCAGGTCGGCGAGGCTGAACTGGCCGTTCACGTAGTCGCGCCGGTAGCCGGAGATGAACGACTGCTGGTAGCCCGCCTCGCCTTCGTTGAAGGCGTAGCCGAGGTTGACCTCGCGATCGTCGAGGGCGCCTTCGGCGAGTACGTAGACATGCCGGAAGACCATCTCGCCGCCACACGGCAGCGGCAGGGCGACGTCGTCGGCCAGCGGCTTGGGATTGTCCGGCGAGTCGCCTTCGGCCCAGGCCGGCGCGGCAAATGCCAGGCAGGCGCCGAGGGCGAGCGGAAGAATGGCTTTCTCAAACATCGCGTAATCCCTCTGCGGCTTCGATCCGCGCCGCGCGCCAGCCGCCGCTGGCGGCGGCCAGGACGCTGCACAGCAGCGTGGCGAGCAGCGCCGTCAGGTAGTGGCTGGGCAGCAGGCGGCAGACGAACTCGCCGCTCTGGTTGTCGAACAGGTGGTTCAGCGCGCCGGCCGTGGCGGCGTACAGCAGCCCGGCGAGGAACAGGCCGAAGACGGCGCTGAACAGCGCCAGGAGCATGACGAAGCCGACCAGCGCGGCGGTCGGGAAGCCCAGCAGACGCAGCACCGCCAGGGCGCGGCGCTTGCGTTCGACGGCGGCCAGGCTGCTGGCGGCGATGGCCGCGAAGGCACCGCCGATGGCCAGCGCGGCGACGATCCAGAACACCAGGCCGAGGTTGCGGCTGAGGCTGCGCACCTGGGCGATGGCCTCGGCCTGGGTGGCGACTTCCACGCCACTCGCGACGAAGTGCCGGCGCAGCCCTTCCACCGCATCGAGGTCGCGGGCGTACAGGCGGAAGCCCGGGTAGATGCGTGCGCGCGGCGCCTCACCGGCCTTCCCCGGCCAGTCATAGGCGGCCACCGCGCGACCGTCGCGATAGTCCTCGGCGGCTTCCAGCAGGGCCAGCGGGGCGAACAGCGCGTCGCGGGCGAAACGCTCCTGTGGCAGCACTGCGAGCACTTCCAGCTCCAGGCGCTGGCTCTGTGCCTGGCCATCCATGCGCCGGCCGATGCGCGCGACGATGCGCTCGCCAGGCTGGGCGCCGAGTTTTTCCGCGGCGCCGTGGCTGAGCACCACGCGGGTCGGCCGGTCGGGTTGCGGCAGGCCGGCCAGCAGCGGGTCGCCGGCGGCGCTGGGAATCATCTCGACGCTCAGGGCGGTCTCGCCGCCGCCGCTGAGGTCGGCGGTGGCGGCGATCTGCCGGGTGCGCGGCACGGCGAAGGCGACATCCGCGCGTGCGGCCAGGGCGGCGATGTCCTCGGCACGGTAGCGGGCGCCGCCGACCGGAATGATCTCGCGCACCGAAGGCGCGCGCTCCAGCCGCTCGGTGAGGGTGCTGACCAGGCCGTACTTGAGGCCGAACAGCACCAGCAGCGGGGTGATCACCGCCGCCAGGGCGAAGATCGCGCAGAGCGACAGGCGCGCCTCGCCGCGATAGTCGGCCCAGGCCAGCGAGAGCAGCAGGCCGGCGCGCATCAGCCAACGTCCTCGAGGCAGGCGCCGACGCTGTCGTCGGCCTCGCGTTGCCAGCGGATGGCCAGGACTTCCAGGCCGGCGGCGCGGGCCAGGCGCTCGTCGTGGGTGGCGACCACGGTGCAGGCGCCGCGCTCGCGGGCCTGTTCCACCAGCAGGCGCATCACCCGTTCGGCGTTCAGCGGGTCGAGCGCCGCGGTCGGCTCGTCGGCCAGCAACAGGCGCGGCGCATGCACCAGGGCGCGGGCGATGGCGACCCGCTGGCGCTGGCCGACCGACAGCGCCGCCGGTTTCTTGTCCAGCTGGTCGCCGATTTCCAGCCGCTCGGCCAGCGCCTGCACGCGCTCGGCGGACGGGGTGCCGAGCAATGCGCAGGGCAGTCCGATGTTGCGCCGCACATCGAGGAACTCGAGCAACCCGCCGCTTTGCAGCACGTAGCCGCAGTGCTGCCGGCGCAGCGCCGCCAAGCGGTCCTGGCGGCCGTCGCGCCAGAGCGCGGCGATGTCCTGCGGGCGTTCCCCGGCGAGGAATTCGAAGCGCCCGCCCGGGTCCGGCGCCAGGGCCAGCGCCAGCAGGTCGAGCAGGGTGCTCTTGCCGCAGCCGCTGGGGCCGACGATGGCCAGCTGGCGACCCGCGCGCAATTCCAGCGCCGGCACCCGCAGGCGGTAGCGCTGGCGGCCGGCGCCGTGGCTGCGGGCGACCTCGTGCAGGCGCAGGATCATGGCAGCGTCGACAGCGGCACGCGATACAGCGCGTCGCCGGCGTCGGCGTCGCCGAACCGGACCCAGTTGGCGACGTCGTTGTGGAAGGTTTCGTAGAGGCGGATCTTCGACTCCAGTTCGTCGATGAAGTCCTGCTGTTCGGCGACGCTCAGCGACAGCCAGAGGTCCTGGGTCATGTTCAGCGACTTGCTGCGGTACGGCAGGCCTTCCAGGTATTCGCCGAGCACGCCGCTCTGCGCCAGGTTGCTGCCCTTCACCAGTTGCGCCGGGTCGCGGCTCATGTAGGCGCTGGCGCTGGCGATTTCCTGGAAGAAGTCCTTGGGCGAGGTCTGGGTGCGCTTGGCCGCGTCGACGATCAGTTTCAGCGACTGTTGCAGTTCGTTGAGTTGCAGCTTGCTCAGCAGCACGCAGACCTGGAACGCCGGCAGCGCCGGGTTGGTCAGGTCGCGGTCGGCGGTCCAGGCGGTGACGACCTGCGGCGCGCGCACCGGGTCGCGGCGACCGAGGAATTCCATCTGCATGGCGTAGCCGATGGCCGCCGACTTGCTCGCCACGCTTGGCGCGGCGTCGAAGCGCGGCGCCTGCGGCTTGCGGTTGCCGGCGTCGTGGACCAGGTCGGCGAACACCGTGCCGATCTCCTTCACCGTGTTGCCGAAGGCGTTCACCTCGCCGCCGGCCACCGGGATGTAGAGGTCGGCGATCTTCGGGTTGGCGTCGGCGGTGAGGCTGCGGTACTGCTGCTCGGCGTAGCCGTGGTTGTTCTTCCCGGCCGGGGTGCGCAGGTGCAGGGCATAGATCTTCACGCCCTTGCGCAGCGCCGCCTGGCGGACCTCGGCCTCGTTCATCTGGGTACGCCCGAGCGGGTCGTTCTTGCGCAGCGCGCCGGCGTCGGTGACCAGCAGCACCACGCGCCCGGCGTAGGGCGACCAGTCCATTTCGTCGACCGCCTGCATGATCCCGGCGAAGGCGTCTTCGTTGAACGAGTGGCTGGAGACGTCGGTGGCGCGCACCTGGCTGCTCAACTCGGCGAAGCGCTGCGCGTCGTTGCCCGGTTGCAGCGGCACCAGGGTCTTGCTGACGTATTCCAGGCCGGGGGTCTTGTCGGTGTTGTTGCGGAAGCCGACCAGGCCGAAGCTGACCTTGTCCAGGTCGCCGCGCTCGCCGATCTGCCGCTGCAGGCCGTCGATCACCTCGCGCACGCGGTCGATGTAGGGCTGCATCGACACCGAGGTGTCCACCACCAGGACGATGCCGGTGCGGAAGGTGTCGCTCGCCGCGCCGCTGGCGCCGCCCCGCCCGGCCTGGCCCGGCGCCTGGGGTGCCGTGGCGCTGCCGCCGGGGTCGATCGAAGCGACCTCCAGCAACTGCGCCGGCTGGCCGTCGGCGTCGAAGCTCTCCTTCGAGTCGAAGATCGGCAGCAGGTAGAACTGGTCCTGGGGGATCGCCCGGTCGTTGGGCTCGACCGCGACCACCTGCGGATCGCCCTTGTGGTCCACCGCCTGGGTCAGGGTGTCGCGCGCCGCGCGGGTATCGCCGAGCAGGCGTTCGACCTGCTCGGCGCTGTTGAGGAACATCACCGGCGCGCGGCCGGAGCGTTCGGTGAACTTCAGCACCAGGCTCTGCTTCCAGTCGCTCACCGCGCTGGCCGGCAGCCAGCCGTCGCCCTCGCCGTTGCTGGAGGCGCCGACGCGCAGCCAGGGGCTGCCGCCGACCTGCTTGCGGGCGTACACGTAGAGCACCGAGAAGGCCGGCACCGCGCCGGCCCGGGGCGGGCCGCCAGCCTCGGCGGAGATGGCCGCGCCGGGTTTGGTCAGGACGCGCTGGAACAGCGTCTTCTTGCCTGGCATCAGCAGCGGACGCTCGCCGCCGTCCTGTTCGGCATCGGCCACCGGGGTCTGCTGCTGCGGCTTGTCCGCCGGCGTCTGTCCCAGCGGCGCTGGATCGGCAGCGCTCGGCGCGTCGCCCGAGCCCAGCAGCCACCAGGCGCCGCCGCCGATCGCCAGGAGCACGGCGGCCGCGGCGGCGGCGATCAACGGCGTGCGGCTGCCGCCGGCACGTGGCTTCGCCGGCGGCAACGGAGGCGGCGGGGGCGATGGCGGTTTCGCCGCTTGCGACGGCGGAGGCGGAGGCGGCGTGGCGCCGCCGGCGCTGGGCGTGACCGGCGGCAACTGGATCGACACCGGTTGCAGGCCGCCGAGGTCGGCGGGCGGCAGGGGCGCGGGTTCGGCCGGCGGCGGGTTGCTCGCTCGCGGCGAGCCCTGCGGCGTCGCCAGCGGACGGATCTGGGTGGCTTCCAGGGCGCTCGGCGCCAGGCGGTCGAGGGCGGCGATCAACGCGCCGGCGGTGGGGAAGCGCTCGGCCGGGTCCTTGGCCAGCAACTGGCGCAGGATGTCCTGGTAGCGGCCCTGCTCGATCGGCAGTTCCGGCAGCGGCTCGGTGAGGTGGGCCAGGGCGGTGGAGAGCGAGTCCTTGCCGTTGTAGGGCAGCTTGCCGGTGAGGATCTCGTAGAGCACCACGCCCAGCGCGTAGAGGTCGGCGCGGCCGTCGATCTCCTGCCCGCGGGCCTGCTCCGGGCTCATGTAGCTGGGGGTGCCGACGGCGAAGCCGACCTGGGTGAACTGGGTATTGTCCTCGATCGACTTGGCGATGCCGAAGTCCGAGAGCACCGCGGTGCCGTCGGCGCGGAACAGGATGTTGGCCGGCTTCACGTCTCGATGCACCAGGCCCTGGGAGTGCGCGTAGCCGAGCGCGGCGGCCACCTGCCGTACGTAGGCCAGGCCCTGCTCGGGATCGAGGCCCTGCTGGATGCGCTCCTTGAGCGTGCCGTTGGGCAGGTATTCCATGGCCATGTAGTAGCAACTGCCGACGTTGCCGATGTCGTGGATGGTCACCGTGTTCGGGTGCGACAGCCGCGCCAGGGTCCGACCTTCGCGCAGGAAGCGTTCGGCGAAGCTCGGGTCGGCGGCCAGCGCCGCGGCCATCACCTTCAGCGCCACCTTGCGCTGCAGCGAGCGCTGGGTGGCCAGGTAGACCGTGGCCATGGCGCCTTCGCCCAGCTCGCGTTCGATGTCGAATCCCGGAAGTTCTATGTCCATGTCCGTCTCAGAAGGCCCTGACCACCAGGGCCGTGATGTTGTCCGGGGCGCCGCGGGTCAGGCCCAGGTGGACCAGGCTGCGGACCACCGCATAGGGATCGCTGTGGCTGAGCACGTCGCGCAGTTCGCTGTCGTCGGCGGTCTTGTTGAGGCCGTCGCTGCAGAGCAGGAAGCTGTCGCCGGGCAGCACGTGCAGCGCGGCTTCCGACAGTTCCAGTTGCTCGTGCACGCCGACCGCGCGGGTGACCACGTTGGCGCGCGGATGGTGGCGCGCCTCTTCCTCGCTGATCAATGCGTTGTCGAGCAGCTCCTGGACGTAGCTGTGGTCCCGCGAGATGGCTTCCAGCACGCCGCCGCGCAGGCGGTACAGGCGGCTGTCGCCGGCCCACAGGCAGCTCGCCTGGTTGCCGCGCGCGGCGAGCAGTACCAGGGTGCTGCCCATCACGCTGACGCCACGCAGGCCGGCCTCCTGGCGAACCCGCTCGTTGACCTGGGCGAGGCCGGTGCGCAACGCGCCGACGTAGGCCGGTAGCGAGGAGGCCGCCGGGATGCGCCGCAGGGTATCGACGATCAGGCTGCTGACGAAGTCGCCGGCGGCGTGGCCGCCCATGCCGTCGGCGACCACCCAGAGTCCCGACTCGGGGGCGTCGAGACTGGCGTCTTCGTTGACCTTGCGGACCATGCCGACGTGGCTGTAGCTGGCCGACCTGTAGTAGCTGACTGAGTTGGGCACCATCAGTTGTCCTTAACCGGGTATGCCGGGAAAGAGCGGGATCACCTCGCCCTCTCCGGTGAGGAATCGTCCGAACGCCGGCGCCGGCGGCAGGCCCTGGTAGCGCATCAGGCCGGCGGAGATCCGTGCCGAGCCGCGTCCCCACCAGTGGCTGGCGCCGTCGCAGGCATGCTGGGCCAGCGCGGCGAGGCGCTGCGCCGGGGTCACCGCTTCGCTGCGCAGCAGGTTGCCGCTGATCAGCGATTGTTTGATGCGTGGTCCGCAGGGAGGGGCCGGGAGCTGCGCCACCGCCTGCTCGAAGGCCTCGACCTCGGCCTCCGGTTCGAGGGTGGAGAGCAGCAGGCTCTCGACCTGCTCGAACCAGCCGTCGTCGCCGCCGACCAGCCCGCCGAGGTCGGCGTTCGCCGGCAGCAGGCAGGCGACGGTCAGCGGGAAATAGCGACCGACCCGGTCGATGCTCGGCATCACCACCCCGGCCACCGCTTCGCCGCCGAGCAGGCCGGGGGCGATGGCGAAGCGCCACAGCGGGCTGGTCAGGTAGGCGTCGAGCCAGGCCGCGCCGAGTTCGTCCTGGCTGGCGCGCATGCCGCTGGCCAGCCAGGCGTCCCAGGGTTCGACGAAGGTGTTCGGCAGGCCGCGGCTGACGAAATCGCCGCGGCCGGCCAGCTTGCCGTAGAAACCGACGCTGTTCAAAGGCGCTCCGGGAGGCTGAAGCCGGACACGACCCGGCTCTTGAAGGGGTTGAAGGCGCTGCTGGCGCGCAGCTCGCAGGCGATGCTGGAGCCGTCGATGCGCAGCCGCAGGGTGAAGCGGTCCGGCGAGTTGCCGCGTTCCAGGTCCGACTGGTCGAGCAGGCGGAACCAGGCCCAGGGGCCTTCCAGGGTCAGGCCGGAACGGCCGCTGCTGGGCGGCGGCGTCACGGTCAGGCGGACCACGCCGAGGCCGTTGGCGCTCGGCCACTGCATCGCCACCGGGCGGGCGGGGCCGTGGTCGTAGGTCAGCTGCTGGCCGTCGAGGTCGAGGATGAACTGGCTGATCGCCGCGTCCATGGTCACCGGCTTGAGTTCGAAGCGCACCGCCGGCTGCATGCCGCCGGAGCGGAAGAAGGCGTCGCGGATCGCCGCTGCGCGCTGGAAGGTGTGCAGCACGCCGGGGTTGATGCCGAGCTTCTGCGCCGCGCCGGGCTGCCAGCGCCAGGTGCTGGCGGAGGTGTCGACGTAGGGTTGCAGGTACTGGCGGAAGTAGCTGTCCATCACCCCGCCGGCACCGAAGAAGTGGCCGAAGTCCTCCAGGGTGGCGTCGCGCGAACTGCCGGCGGCGATCGGGTAGCGCCCGGCCAGGGACTGCCGGTAGACGCTGACCACGTCGCTGATCCAGGCCGCGTTGAGCTGGTTGCGCACGCTGCCCATCATGCTGCTGGTGGTGGAGTTGACCACGTTCTTCACCAGGCCCTGGACCACCGGCGGCTGGCGCTCGGCACTGAGGGCCACGCGCGAGGCGGCGGCGGCCACCTGGTTCTTGGCGTCGCCGAGCAGCGAGTCGCCGCTGGCTCCGGCCATGGCGCTGACCTGTACGTAGAGCGCGTTCATGTCCTCCAGCAGGCTGTCGATCGGCGCCGGCTCGTTGCCGCCCTCGCCCTTGCTGACCAGGCTGTTGAGTTCGGCGAAGTGGGCGCTGATCGGGTCGCTGTCGACCTGCCGCGGCTGTTCGCGGGCGCCCTCTTCCTCCTGGCCGACCAGCGAGCCGAGGCGCTGCTTGAGCTTGTCCACGGTGCCGTCGGCGGCCTTCTTCACTTGCGCGGCGACCAGCCGGTCGCCCTTCTGCAGGTCGGTCTCGCGGGCCACTGCCTCGAGCAGCTTGCGGAACGGCGAGGTCGGCCCGGAGAGAATGCGCAGCACGTCGGCGGCCTGGGTGACATTGGTGATCGGCACCACGGTGAGGTCGGCGAGCAGGTCGTCCCACTGCCGCAGGTAGTCCTGGAAATACAGGCGACGCACGTCGAGGGCCAGGTTGGCGGCGTCGCCGGCATCGTTCAGGTCGCGCCCGAGCACCCACTGTTCCTCGGCGATGGTGCCGGCCTGGCTGAGGCTGGCGGTGAGGAACACCTCGCGATAGCCGCGGTAGGTGAAGAAGCCGCTGAGCGGGTCGGTGAGCGGCTTGCCGCTCTTGCGCGCGAACACCAGCGGCGCGTCGCGGCCGGCGGCGTCGCTGATGCGGAAGTCGGGCACGTCCTTGGGCAGCCTCTGCCGCTTGACCCGGTCGTAGACCCGCTGCGCCACCGGCAGTTGCTGCAACTGGCGGCGCAGGTCCTCGACCAGGTCCTGGTCCAGGCGCGCCGACGGCGGCCGTCGTTCGAGCAACGCGTCGAGGTGCGCGTGCAGCGCCTGGCGCTGTTCCGGCGAGAGGTCGCGCGGCAGGTTGCGTTCCCAGTCGAGGCTGATCCAGGCCTTGATGAAGTCGGCGTCGTAATGGTCCGGGCTGCCGAGCATCAGGTAGGCCTTCAGGCCCTCGTAGAGGAAATCGCTGCTGCCGCCGGAGCGCAACTGTTCCTCGATGCGGGTCACCAGGCGCGGGGCGAACACCGCGATCAGCAGCTTGCGGTAGACGCTGGCGGACTCCTCGCCGAGCATGTCGCCCTGGTACAGCCCGTAGCCTTCGGCCCAGCTCGGCGCGTCGCCGGCGAGATTCTGCACCGCGTTGAGCTGTGGCAGTACGGCCAGGACGTCGCGCTGGGCCGGGCTCAGCGACTCGATGCCGCGCGCCAGCGGGTCGACGCGCTGGTCGACCGCGGCGATGTAGCTCTGGTTGGCGCGGTAGCTGGCGATCCATACCGCCGTCACCGCCAGCACCACCAGCGCGGTGGCGCTCAGCGCGCCGATGGTCAGCCACTTGCGGCGGCGCTCGACCTTCGGGTTGGTGCCGACCAGGCCGCGTTCGCCGAATGCCACTTCGCGGAACAGCCGCTCGATGAAGTAGCTGCGCCCGGTTCCGGTCTGCCGCGCCAGGTGCTGGCGGTCGAGGTTCATCGACTGCGCCATGCTGCCGATCAGGCGGTCGATCGGACTGCCTTCCTGGGTTCCGCTGGTGAAATACAGGCCGCGCAACAGCGGGCGTTCCTCGTAGGGGTTGGGCTTGAACACGCCGTTGAGGAACTCGCCGAGGCATTCGCGCAGGGCGGCGAATTGCTGCGGGAAGCCGTAGACCAGGTCGCGCCGCGCCGGGTCGCGCTCCTGCTGCAGGCGTTCCACCAGGCGCGCGGTGAGACGCTGTTCGAGCAGGGCGAATTCGCTGTCGAACACCGCCAGCGGGCCTTCCGCGCTCTTGCCGTCGTCGAGGGCGAAGGTCATCCCCCAGACCTGCGCGCGTTCCTCGCGGTTCAGGCTGTCGAAGAACTCCATGAAGCCCGGCACCAGGTCGAACTTGGTCAGCATCACGTAGATCGGGAAGCGCACCCCGAGCTGCTGGTACAGCTCCTGGATGCGTGCGCGGATCGCTTGGGCATGGGCGGCGCGCTCGGCGTCGCTGCCCAGCAGCAGGTCGGAAAGGCTGATGGCGATGAACGCGCCATCGATGGGGCGGCGCTTGCGCTGGGTCTTGAGCAGGTCGAGGAAGCCCAGCCAGGCGGCCTTGTCCACCTGGGCGTGGCTGTCCTGGGTGGTATAGCGGCCGGCGGTGTCCAGCAGCACCGCTTCGTCGGTGAACCACCAGTCGCAGTTGCGCGTGCCGCCGACCCCGCGGATCGCCCCGGCGCCCATCTGCGCGGCGAGCGGGAAGTCGAGGCCGGAATTCATCAGCGCGGTGGTCTTGCCCGAACCGGGCGGGCCGATGATCACGTACCAGGGCAACTCGTACAGGTTGCGCCGCTCGCTGCCGCCCAACTTGGCCCGCTTGAGCAGGGCCAGGGCCTCGTCCATGCGTTGCTTGAGGGTCGCCAGCTCTTCGGCGGTGGCGACGCTGGCGGCGTCCGGCGCGCTGACCTCGGCGAGACTCTGCATGACCTTCGCCGCGTTGCGCCGGGCCTGCACGATGCGCAGCACGCGGAAGCCGATCCAGACCAGGAACAGCAGGACGATCAGCACCCAGCGGCTGGTCGCCGAGGCCAACGGTTCGTAGTTGCCCAGGCGCAGCAGCGGGCCGAGGAACCAGATGATCAGGCTCAGGGCGAGCAGGCCGAGCACCGGCACCACCCAGCGCGCGAAGAAGTTGAGGAAGCCTTTCATTGCGCGCCCTCCGCGAATACGGTGATTTCCACCCGGCGGTTGCGTGCGCGGCCTTCGGCGCTGGCATTGGTCGCCACCGGCTCGGTGTCGCTGCGCCCTTCGGCGGTGAAGCGGCCGGCGTCGCCGGTGGTCGCGCCGAGCAGGTCGGCGACCTCCTGGGCGCGGGCCTGGGACAGTTTCCAGTTGGACGGGTAGCGCAGCGTGGCGATCGGCCGGTTGTCGCTATGGCCGGTGACCAGCACCTGGCCCTTGACCTTGCGCAGGGCGTCGGCGATGCGCAGCAGCAGCGGCTGGAACTCGTCGCGCACGCTGGCGCTGGCGCTGGCGAACAGCTCGTCGCCGCGGATGGTCACCACCGAGCGGTCGACGGCGTCCTCCACCGCCACCCGCTGGGCCTTGATGTCGTCGGCGAGGAAGCGCGCCAGGCGTGGCCGCTCGATCACCCGCGGCTGCACCGCCGGGCGGTCGATGGCCTGCACCGGGATCTCGCCGATGGCGTGGATGCGCTTGAACACCGGCTCGGCGTCGGCGGCCAGCTTCATCCGCAGGCCGAACAGCAAGGCCAGCAGCAAGGCCAGGCCGATGGCGATACCGACCCACGGCGGCAGGTATTGCGAAAGGCGGTCGCGCATCACGCTGAGGCCGCGCCAGTGCGGCGACAGTTCGTGCTCGTACTCGCCGCGGGTGCTGCGGATCACCGCCGCGGTGCGCTCGCGCAGCGCCTCCAGTTGGCTGCGGCCGTCGTGCATGACCCGGTAGCGGCCTTCGAAGCCGAGGCTGGTGCACAGGTACAGCAGCTCCAGCAGGTGCAGGCGCTGGTGCGGGTTCTGCAGGCAGTGTTCGAGCAACTGGAAGACCTTCTCGCCGCCCCAGGCCTCGTTGTGCAGGGTGATCAGCAGGCTCTGCTTGCCCCAGTCGCTGGTGCTGCCCCACGGCGTGCTGAGCACCGCTTCGTCGAGGGCGGTGCAGAGCACGTAGCGCGCCAGCATCACTTCGTCCGGCGCCACGCCGGCCTGGCGTGCCTTCTCCTCGAACTGGCGCAGGTAGCCGAGCAGTTGCGCGCGCAGGCTGGCCGGCGCCGGATGGGCGATGGTGTTGCGCAGGCGGGTGAGCATCGCCAGCAGTGGGCCGGCGGCCTGCTCCAGCGGGTTGAGGCCGTCGCCGCGGCCGCTCAGCGGCGCCAGGCTGGCCATCGGCGGCGGCGTGTAGGGATCGCCGCCGCGGGGGCCGCCGGCCGGTTCCGGGGCGCGGCCGCCGGGACGCGGCATGATCATGGTGCGGTCGTCGGGCGGGCTTCCGTTGCCGCCGCCGGCCGGGGTGCCGAAGGGATCGTCGATGGGAGGCATCGTTGCTTATCCTCGAATGGCCCAGAAGGCCAGGTTCAGCCCGGGGAACTGGCCGGCGATGTGGAAGGCGAAGCCGCCGGAGTGCGTCAGCTGCTTCCAATGCGCGCTGCCGCGGTCCAGTTCGAAATAGGTGGAGCCGGCGTGGTAGGGGATCTGCCGCGGCGCCACCGGCATCGGCAGCAGGCCGATACCCGGCAGTTGCAGGTTGACCAGGTCGCGGATGTGCTCCACCGAGCCGACCTTGGCCTGCTGCGGGAAGTGCCCGCGCAGGCTCTCGCCGGGGACGTCGGCGCGCACCACCAGGACGAAGCTGGCGTTGTCGATCAGGCTGCGGTCGCTGAGCATCGCGACGTGGACGCCGTAGGCCTTCTCGACGATCGGGATGGCGATCGCCTTGGCGTCGATCACCGTCGCCAGCGCCTGGCGCAGGGCGAGCATCACCGGGGCGAAGCTGGCGGCCAGGTCGTCGTGGTTGTACACCGGGTACTCCTCGGGACGCCGCTGGCTGGCGGTGAAGGTGCAGAACTCGCCGGCCAGGGCCACCAGTTCGCGGTACAGCTCCTGCGGGTGCAGCGGGCGCACGCGGGACAGGTGACCGGTGAGGGCCTCGGCGCGGTTGACCAGTTGCAGCAGCAGGAAGTCGGCGATTTCCGAGGCGCCCCCGGCGCTGGATGCCACCACCCGCCCGGCGAGGGCTTCGCCGCGCTGGTGGAGCAGGCCCAGCAGCTCCTTGGCGAAGGACGCCAGGGGCGGCGCGGCGGCAATGTCGAGCACCGGCGGCAGGTAGTCCTCGTCCAGGCTCAGGGCCTGGTCCGCGCGCTTCTCGCGGACCCGCGCGACGCCCACCGCGGCGTATTCGCCGAGGCCGTCGCGCTCGGTCAGCAGGCGGAACGCCTGGCTGCCCAGGGCCACCGGGGCGCGGCTCTCGAAGGCGGCATTGTCGTCGCGCACTTCCTGCACCTGGCTGACGTAGCGGGCGCCGCCGAGGGCCTCGCCCTCCTCTACCGTGTCGCGGGTGCCGACCCGCTTCAGCGGCAGGCCGAGGTAGACGATGCCATCGCGCAGGCTTTCCTCGACATTCAGCGGCGCCGGCGCCGGATCGTCGGCGGGGATGTTGAACGGCGTACCATCCGGCAGCACGCCGCGGGCGCTGACGATGGCCAGCTTGCCCTGGGTCAGCAGGGCATCGTCCAGCTTCAGCTCGGAAAAGCCCCAGCCGCCCGCCAGGAGCGAGCGGCAGCGGCCATCCACCAGGGTTTCCAGGTAGCGGTCGTGCTGCTGGAAATGCTGTGGCCGCAGGAACATGCCTTCGGACCACACCACGCGGTTATTCCAGGACATAGGGACTCCGAAGGTTCAGGGCGCGGGACGCGCGACGATGCCGATGGCCTGCGCGCCGAGCGTGATGTCGAGATGGCTGGTGCGTTGCCCCGGCACGTCGAGGACCTGGCGCCAGGTGGCGCGGTCGAGGTCGCGGTAGGCGGCGACGAAACCGAGCTGGCGGGTCTGCTCGTCGAGCGTGCGTTCGATGCGCCGTTCCTCGCCCGGACGCAGGAGGAACTCGTCCTGCTCCACCAGGTCGCCACCGAGGGTCGACTGGGCGTTGTCGGTGAGGGCGAAGTAGTCGGCGCGGCCGAACGCGGTGTCTTTCTTCAGCTCGTACAGCCGCAGGCGCAGCGGCGCCGCCTGGCCGGCGGCGGACGGGTTGAGGTTCGGTGCGGCGTGGAGCCAGATCACCACCCGGGTCGGCGGGGTTTCCGGCGGGCTGGACGAACAGGCGGCGAGCAGCAGCCCGAACAGCGCGACGATCAGTTTCTGCATGGTGTCGTCCTCATTGACGTTGTTTCTCCTGGTGTTCGTTGGCGTCAGGAACGCCGTAGTCGAGCGCTGTGTTCCTCGTAGGCGCGGCTGAATTCGCGGCCGAAAAGCTCCTGGAAGTCGTCCTCCGCCTCGCGCAGGATCTTCGCGTACAGCTCGGTGAAACTGTCCCAGTTCTGTGCCTGGCGGGCCCCCGGCAGCAGGCCGGAAAGCCCGGCCGGCTTGCCGAAGCGGGCTTCCAGCGCGGCCGGTTCGAAGCGCGCCAGCAGGTGGCGGATGGCGGCCTGCACGCCGGCCATCACCGCCAGCTGGTGCGCCTTGAGGTCTTCGAAGCTGTCGGCCACCGCGCGATCCGGCGCCATGAACGCCTGGTTGTCGCGGCGCAGCAGGAGCAGCATGGCCTCGTCGACGTTCGGCGCGAACTTCAGCGGGTTGTTCTGCACCGGCTGGATCATGGTCTGCGCCATGCGGAACTCGCCCTTCAGGCTGGCCCGCGCGCGCAGCACGTCCACCAGTCCTTCCACCAGGCCGCGATAGCTGCGGCCGATGGCTTCCATCTGCGCTTCGGCGCCGGCCGGGTCGACCTTCAACTGGGTCATGCCGGCGCCGCGCAGGAACGCTTGCAGCAGGTCGCCGCCGGCCGACGCGGCGGCGCTTGCCGGCGGCGTCGGCGCCGCCACGCTCGCTGGCTGTGGCTGTGGCTGTGGCTGTGGCTGTGGCTGTTGGGTGATCCCTGGGTCGGCGAAGGGCATCGCCAGCGGCGTCGGTTCGGCCGTCGGCAGCGGCTGGGCGACGGGCGTGGCGCTTGGCGCGGGCGTGTTGCCGAGCAGTTCGGCGAACGGGTCCCAGTCGGCCGGAATCAGCGGTGCGCCGCCAGCGGGCGGTGGCGCCGGGGGGGTCGCGGGGGGCGGCGGGATCACCGGTTCCGGCGGGCGGAAGTCGTGCTGTTCGGCCGGTACATGGTCCGGACGCGGCGCCGCGCCGGGCGGCGGCGGGGTGAGGAAGTCGAACAGGTCGGGCTTGGTGTCCAGCGGCGAGCCGCCCTGGAAATGCGCCGTCACCGCGGGGTGCGGGGTGGGCGCCGGTTCGGCGAAGGCAGGCGCCGATCCGGCGGCCTGCCGGCTCATCAGGGCGTCGAAGCTGGTGAACGGATCGGTCTGCGGATTGCCGCTGCCGGGCAGGGCGATGTCATGGCCGAGCTGGACGAGGATGTCGTATTCGCCGAGGCGGACGGTCTCGCCGTCCTGCAGCGGCTCGCTGTTGCCGCGGCGCAGGCGGTGCCCGGCATTGACCAGCAGCACGCCGTTGGTGCTGGTGTCGGTGAGGTAGTACACCCCGTCGCGGTTGAGGATGGTGCAGTGGCGGCTGGAGACCAGGCGCTCCGGGTCCGGCAGGACCCAGTCGTTGTCCGGGCCCCGACCGATGGTCAGCTGTCCCTGGTCCAGTACCTTTTCCGAACACTGACCGGGGGTCAGCTTGTGGTAGCTGGTGATGGTCAATCGCAGCGGCATTGCTACTCCTTGCATTGCCAGCGCCCGGCTCTTCCAGGCGCTCACCCCCGTGCCCGAGGGATTTCGGTTCGCATCCAGGCTGGCCCGACGGCTTTCCGGCGTTTCGTCGCCTCGGGAAGACACATCGGGTGGTACCGGATTATAAAAGACTAATCCTACGTCTTTTAAAGATTTGTCCGATCTGCGGTGTCATGCAACTAGTGGCGTTGTGCCTTCCTTGACAAGCCTTGCGGCATGCCACAAGAATTTTGCCAACCTTTCGAGTCATCCGATATTCATCAATGGCTCCTACAAGATCCGACGGAGTGGATCTTACAAGCGAAGGTGAGGGCCGCGCAGCGGCTTCGATGATAGGGAGATCGTCACCGTGCTGGATGTACCCGTTTTGCTGGCTGCCGTATCCCCGGACTCGCCCTGTGGCGACGATCTGGAGTACGACGCCGCGTTCCTCGAACTCGAACGCATCGCCCAGGGCCAACCCGAGCGCCAGATGGGCGATGCCGTGCTGCCCGCCGAACCGCCGGAGTGGCCGCGCGTACGCGCGCTGGCCAGCGAACTGTTCGGCCGTAGCAAGGACCTGCGGGTAGCCAACCTGCTGCTGCAGAGCAACGTCGCCCTCGACGGCCTGGACGGGCTCGCCGACGGCCTGCTGCTGGTCCGCGAGCTGCTCGGCCAGTACTGGGACGGCGTCTATCCGCTGCTCGACGCCGATGACGACAACGACCCCACCTTCCGTATCAACGCCCTCACCGGCCTGGTCGCCGAACCGCTGCTGCAACTGGTCTGGGCGATCCCGCTGGTGCGCTCGCGGGCGTTCGGCCCGGTCAACCTGCGCGCCGCGCTGAACGCCGCCGGGCTGCAACGCTTCGCCAGCGAGACCCTGAGTCCCGAGCAGATCGCCGGCGCCTTCGCCGATGCCGACGCCGATGCGCTGGCCGCCACCCGGCGCGCCCTGGAAGGCGCCCAGGAACATGCCCTGGCCATCGAGAGCGGCGTCGCCGAACGGGTCGGCTCGGCCCAGGGACTCGACCTCGGTCCCCTTCGTCAACTGCTGCGCCAGGCCCTCCAGGTGTTCGACCTGTACGGCCCGCAGGGCGCCGGCGAGCCCTTGGCGCCGGGTGCCGAAGCGGCCGCCGACGAGCAGGGGGGCGCCGCGCCTGTCGCAGCCGTCGCCGCGCCGGCACCGCGAGCCAGCGGCGAGATCGCCAACCGCGAAGACGTCCTGCGCCAGCTCGACCGCCTGCTCGAGTATTACGTTCGCCACGAGCCGTCGAGCCCGGTGCCGGTGCTGCTCAAGCGCGCCAAGACACTGGTGACGGCCGACTTCGCCGAAATCGTGAGGAATCTCATCCCCGATGGGATTTCCCAGTTCGAAACCCTGCGAGGCCCGGAAAGCGAGTAACGCCTAGCGGCCGTCCGGGCCAACGCTGCAAGCCGCCGGGGCGATTCCGACGGCGCTAACAACCGCCGTCGCGCGAGGGAGAAACAAGATGGGAAGCACTACCAGCAGTCAGAAGTTCATCGCCAGGAACCGGGCGCCACGCGTGCAGATCGAGTACGACGTGGAGTTGTACGGTGCCGAGAAGAAGGTCCAGCTGCCCTTCGTCATGGGCGTCATGGCCGACCTCGCCGGCAAGCCCGCCGAACCCCAGGCGGCGGTCGCCGACCGCAAGTTCCTGGAGATCGACGTGGACAACTTCGATGCCCGGCTGAAGGCGATGAAGCCGCGGGTGGCCTTCAACGTACCGAACGTGCTGACCGGCGAAGGCAACCTGAGCCTGGACATCACCTTCGAGAGCATGGACGACTTCAGCCCCGCCGCGGTGGCGCGCAAGGTCGATTCGCTGAACAAGCTGCTCGAGGCGCGTACCCAGCTGGCCAACCTGCTGACCTACATGGACGGCAAGACCGGCGCCGAGGAAATGATCATGAAGGCGATCAAGGACCCGGCCCTGCTTCAGGCCCTGGCCAGCGCGCCGAAGCCCAAAGACGACGAGCCGCAGGCGTAAGAGGATTCCAGCATGGCCGAATTGAGCACCGAGAACCTGGCCCAGGGCCAGACCACCACCGAGCAGACCAGTGAGTTCGCCAGCCTGCTGCTGCAGGAGTTCAAGCCCAAGACCGAGCGCGCCCGCGAAGCGGTGGAGACCGCCGTGCGGACCCTCGCCGAGCATGCCCTGGAGCAGACCAGCCTGATCTCCAACGACGCGATCAAGTCGATCGAGTCGATCATCGCGGCGATCGACGCCAAGCTCACCGCGCAGGTCAACCTGATCATGCACCACGCCGACTTCCAGCAACTGGAAAGCGCCTGGCGCGGCCTGCACTACCTGGTCAACAACACCGAGACCGACGAGCAACTGAAGATCCGCGTGCTGAACATCTCCAAGCCGGAGCTGCACAAGACCCTGAAGAAATTCAAGGGCACCACCTGGGACCAGAGCCCGATCTTCAAGAAGCTCTACGAAGAGGAATACGGCCAGTTCGGCGGCGAGCCCTATGGCTGCCTGGTCGGCGACTACTACTTCGACCAGTCGCCGCCGGACGTCGAGCTGCTCGGCGAGATGGCGAAGATCTCCGCCGCCATGCACGCGCCGTTCATTTCCGCCGCCTCGCCGACGGTGATGGGCATGGGTTCCTGGCAGGAACTGTCCAACCCGCGCGACCTGACCAAGATCTTCACCACCCCGGAATACGCCGGCTGGCGTTCGCTGCGCGAGTCCGAGGACTCCCGCTACATCGGCCTGACCATGCCGCGCTTCCTGGCGCGCCTGCCCTACGGGGCGAAGACCGATCCGGTGGAAGAGTTCGCCTTCGAGGAAGAAACCGACGGCGCCGACAGCAGCAAGTACGCCTGGGCCAACTCGGCCTACGCGATGGCGGTCAACATCAACCGCTCCTTCAAGCTCTACGGCTGGTGCTCGCGGATCCGCGGCGTCGAGTCCGGCGGCGAGGTGCAGGGCCTGCCGGCGCACACCTTCCCCACCGACGACGGCGGCGTGGACATGAAGTGCCCGACCGAGATCGCCATTTCCGACCGCCGCGAGGCGGAGCTGGCGAAGAACGGCTTCATGCCGCTGCTGCACAAGAAGAACACCGACTTCGCCGCCTTCATCGGCGCGCAGTCGCTGCAGAAACCCGCCGAGTACGACGATCCGGACGCCACCGCCAACGCCAACCTGGCGGCGCGCCTGCCCTACCTGTTCGCCACCTGCCGCTTCGCCCATTACCTGAAGTGCATCGTTCGCGACAAGATCGGTTCCTTCAAGGAGAAGGACGAGATGCAGCGCTGGCTGCAGGACTGGATCCTCAACTACGTCGACGGCGACCCGGCCCACTCCACCGAGACCACCAAGGCCCAGCACCCGCTGGCGGCGGCCGAAGTGGTGGTGGAGGAAGTCGAAGGCAATCCGGGTTACTACAACTCGAAGTTCTTCCTTCGCCCGCACTACCAGCTCGAGGGACTGACGGTATCGCTACGCCTGGTATCCAAGCTGCCTTCGGCCAAAGAGGCCTGAGGCATTCAACGACAGCGCCTGCCATGGTGGCGGGCGCTTGCATAGCGTAGTGGCGCGAGCCACACGGGAGGAAAGATGGCTGTTGATATGTTCATCAAGATCGGCGACGTCAAGGGTGAGTCCAAGGACAAGACTCACGCCGAGGAAATCGACGTGCTGGCATGGAGCTGGGGCATGTCCCAGTCCGGGTCGATGCACATGGGCGGTGGCGGCGGCGCCGGCAAGGTCAACGTGCAGGACCTGTCGTTCACCAAGTACATCGACAAGTCCACGCCCAACCTGATGATGGCCTGCTCCAGCGGCAAGCACTATCCGCAGGCGAAGCTGACCATCCGCAAGGCCGGCGGCGAGAACCAGGTCGAGTACCTGATCATCACCCTGAAGGAAGTCCTGGTGTCCTCGGTGAGCACCGGCGGCAGCGGTGGCGAGGATCGCCTGACCGAGAACGTGACCCTGAACTTCGCCCAGGTCCAGGTCGACTACCAGCCGCAGAAGGCGGATGGCGCGAAGGACGGCGGTCCGGTCAAGTACGGCTGGAACATCCGCCAGAACGTGCAGGCCTGATGAGCCGGCTGCCGGTCATGGCGTGGCCAGGCCATGCCGTGGCCGGTGCGAGCGCCCGCCATGCCGGGTGCCGAAGGCGCGCGCGGCGCGCCGCGGACCTCGTCCGCCCGACCTCCTGCCGGAGGTACTGAATTCCACCGGGTCGTCCGTCGCGTCCGCCGGGCGCCATGGCCGACCCTTCATTCGCATCCGGGCGCCTGGGCTCCCGGCTACAGGGAAGTATCGCGATGATCGCCGAAGAACTGTTGCGCGCCGGGCGCCTGGACGATGCCTTGAAAGCCTTGCAGGAACAGGTGCGCAGCCAGCCGTCGAACGCTACCCTGCGGATCTTCCTGTTCCAGCTGCTGGCCGTGATGGGCCAGTGGGCGCGGGCGCAGAACCAGCTCAAGGTGGTCGGCGAACTGGATGCCTCGGCGCTGCCGATGGTACAGACCTACTCCACCGCCATCGACTGCGAGGCGCTGCGCCGCGAGGTGTTCGCCGGGCGCCTGACGCCGGTGATCCTCGGCCAGCCGGCGGAATGGATCGCGCCGCTGTTGCAGGCCCTGAGCCTGGACGCCGAAGGCCATGGCGAGGCCGCCCAGGCCCTGCGCGAGCAGGCCTTCGACGCCGCGCCGGCGGTGCCCGGGCGGATCGGCGAAGCGCCGTTCGCCTGGCTGGCGGATGCCGACACGCGCCTCGGCCCGGTGCTCGAGGTAATCGTCAACGGTCGCTATGCCTGGTTGCCGATGAGCAACCTGCGCAGCCTCAAGGTCGAGGCGCCGAGCGACCTGCGCGATCTGGTCTGGCTGCCGGCCGAACTGACCCTGGCCAACGGTGGCGCCACCGTCGCGCTGCTGCCGGCGCGCTACGCGGAAACCGTCGAGCACGGCGACGACGCCGCGCGCCTGGGGCGCAAGACCGAATGGCTGGACAGCGGCCTGCCGGTCGGCCAGCGGCTGTTCGTCACCGATGCCGGCGAGACCGCGCTGTTCGACCTGCGTGAACTGGACTTCGAGCCGACGGACGCCTGACATGGCCGAACTGACCCTCCAGGAGCGCCTGCAGCCGTCGCTGCTCGACCGCCTCACCGACGACGAGCCGGGCAACCTCAAGGAAGCCGCGGAGCGCCGGGTGCTGACCCTGAACCAGCTGAAGGCCTCGGTGCTGCGCGACCTGGCGTGGCTGTTCAACACCACTTCGCTGTTCGACCACGGCCCCGCCGCACGGATGCCGGCCGGCAACTCGGTGCTCAACTACGGGCTGCCGGCGCTGGCCGGGCACACCGCGTCGAGCGTCGACGTGCATGCCATCGAGGCGCTGCTCACCGAGACCATCGCCACCTTCGAGCCGCGCATCATCCGTTCTTCGTTGCGGGTGCGTGCGCAACTGCTGCCCGGCGAGATGGACCACAACGCCCTGAGCTTCGAGATCGAGGGCGACCTCTGGGCCGAACCGGCGCCGCTGCGCCTGCTGCTGACCACCAACCTGGACCTGGAGACCGGCCACGTGCGCGTCGCCCAGGGCGAGCGGAGGCGTACATGAACCCGCGCCTGCTCGAGTACTACAACCAGGAATTGCAACACATCCGCGAAAGCGCCGCGGAGTTCGCCGAGGAATTCCCGAAGATCGCCGGGCGCCTGTCGCTGTCCGGCTTCGAGTGCGCCGACCCCTACGTCGAGCGCCTGCTGGAAGGCTTCGCCTATCTCACCGCGCGGGTCCAGCTGAAGCTCGACGCGGAGTACCCGACCTTCACCCACAACCTGTTGGAAATCGCCTACCCGCACTACCTGGCGCCGACCCCGTCGATGACCGTGGTGCAGTTGCGCCCGGACCCCAACGAAGGCGCCCTGAGCAGCGGCTTCAGCGTCGAGCGCGGAGCCTCCCTGCGCGGCCAGCTCGGCCCCGATGACCAGACCGCCTGCGAATACCGCACCGCCCACCCGGTGACCCTGTGGCCGCTGGAAGTGGCCCAGGCCGACTACTTCGGCAATCCCGCCGCGGTGCTCGGCCGCCTCGCCGCCAGCGAGCCGCGGGCCAAGGCCGGCCTGCGCATCCGCCTGCGCAGCGGCGCCGGCATCCCGTTCGACAGCCTGTCGCTGGACGCCCTGCCGCTCTACCTGCACGGCGCCGACGAACAACCCTACCGCCTCTACGAACAATTGCTCGGCAACGCCTGCGCGGTGTTCGTCCGCGCCCCGGACAATGCCTGGGTCGAACGCCTGCCGACGAGCAGCCTGCGTGCGCGCGGCTTCGACGACGAGGACGCGCTGCTGCCGGTGGTGCCGCGGGCGTTCCAGGGCTACCGCCTGCTGCAGGAATACTTCGCCCTGCCGGCGCGCTTCCTGTTCGTCGAGTTCTCCGGCCTGAACCGCGCCCTGCGTCGATGCCACGGCGAGGAGCTGGAACTGGTCGTGCTGTTCGGCAAGCACGACCAGCGCCTGGAGGGCACGGTGGACGCGGAGCAACTGGTGCCGTTCTGCACCCCGGCGATCAACCTGTTCCCGCGCCGCTGCGACCGCATCCACCTGTCCGACCGGGTCAACGAGCATAACGTGATCGTCGACCGCACCCGTCCGCTGGATTTCGAGGTGCATTCGCTGCAACAGGTGAGCGGCCACGGCAGCGGTCCGGAGCAACCCTTCCAACCGTTCTACGCGGTGCGCGACCCGGCGCGCTACGGCCGCGAGCAGGCCTACTTCAGCGTGCGCCGCGAACCGCGCGTGCTGTCCAGCAAGCAGCGGCGCAAGGGCCCGCGCTCGACCTACGTCGGCAGCGAGACCTTCGTCGCCCTGGTCGACGCCAACCAGGCGCCCTATCGCCACGACCTGCGCCAGCTCGGCATCGCCGCGCTGTGCACCAACCGCGACCTGCCGCTGTTCATGCCGATCGGCGCGCACAAGAGCGACTTCACCCTGGAGGACAGCGCGCCGGTCATGCAGGTGCGCTGCCTCGCCGGACCGAGCCGGCCGCGCGCCAGCCGTGCCCACGATGCCAGCGCCTGGCGGCTGATCAGCCAGCTGTCGCTGAACTACCTGTCGCTGGCCGAGCGCGGCCAGGGCGCCGCCGCCCTGCGCGAGCTGCTGCGGCTCTACGGCGACAGCGGCGATCCGGCGCTGCAATTGCAGATCGAGGGCCTGCGCGAGGTCAGCAGCAAGCCTTGCACGCGGCGCCTGCCGATGCCCGGGCCGATCGTCTTCGGCCGTGGCCTGGAGATCACCCTGGACTTCGACGAGAACGCGTTCCGCGGCACCGGGGTGTTCCTTCTCGGCGCTGTGTTCGAGCGCTTCCTGGCACGCTACGTGTCGATCAACAGCTTTACCGAGACGGTGCTGCGCACCGGCGAACGGGGCGAGGTGATGAGATGGCAGGCGAAGCCGGGCAGCCGTCCGAACCTCTGAACCTGCTCGCCGGGATGGCGGCGGCGCCCTGGGACTATGACTTCTTCCAGGCGCTGCGGCGCATCGAGTGCGAGTCGCCGCAACTGCCGCGCCTCGGTCATTCGGTGCGGCTGGCGGACGACCCGCTGCGTCTCGGGCAGAAGCCCGACTGCACCTTCGCGCCCTCGACCCTGGCCTCGGTGAGCCAGGCCGGCACCGCTGCGGTGCCGCGCCTGGACCAGTTCTTCTTCGGCCTCACCGGCCCCAACGGGCCGCTGCCGCTGCACCTCACCGAATACGCCCGGGAACGCCAGCGCAACGTCAACGACGCGACCTTCAAGCGCTTCATGGACGTCTTCCACCACCGCCTGCTGACCCTGTTCTACCGGGCCTGGGCGGAGGCGCGGCCGGAGATCAGCCACGACCGGATCGACGACGACTACTGGTCGGCGCGCCTCGCCGCGCTCTCCGGGCGCGGCATGCCGAGCCTGCGGGGGCGCGAGCCGCTGGCGGATACCGCACGCTACTACTACACCGGCCACCTCGCCGCGCAGACCCGCTACCCGGACGGCCTGCGGGTGATCCTCGCGGAGTATTTCGAGGTCCCGGTGGCGGTCGAGGAATACGTCGGCCAATGGCTGGAGCTGCCCGAGCGCAGCCGCCTCGGCGTCGACTCGACGAGCCTGGGCATGGACGTCTGCCTGGGCACCCACGTCTGGGACCGCCAGCACAAGTTCCGCCTGCGCCTGGGGCCGCTGGACCTCGATCAATACCAGCGCTTCCTGCCCGACGGCGACCACTTCGTCGAGCTGGCCGCCTGGGTCGCCGAATACCTGGGCGAGGAGCTGGACTGGGACGTCAACCTGGTCCTGCAACGCCACGAAGTACCCCCGCTGGGCCTGCAGGGCGGCGGGCGGCTCGGTTTCAACACCTGGCTGGGCGATCCCGGCCAGGACGCCAGGGATCTACTGCTGGCCCGCCAGTACGCCACTGCGCGGCCGCACGAGCACAAGGAGAAGGAACATGAGTGAGATCAGTCGCGTTGCGCTGTTCGGCAAGCTGAACAGCCTGGCCTACAAGGCCATCGAGGCCGCCACGGTATTCTGCAAGCTGCGCGGCAATCCCTATGTCGAGCTGGTGCACTGGTTCCACCAGATCCTCCAGTTGCCGGACTCGGACCTGCACCAGATCGTCCGCCAGTCCGGGATCGACCCGGCGCGCCTGGCCAAGGACCTGACCGAGGCCCTCGACCGCCTGCCGCGCGGCTCGACCTCGATCACCGACCTGTCCTCCCATGTCGAGGAAGCGGTGGAGCGCGGCTGGGTCTACGGCAGCCTGATGTTCGGCGAGAGCCAGGTGCGCACCGGCTACCTGGTGATCGGCATCCTCAAGACGCCGAGCCTGCGCCATGCCCTCACCGGGCTGTCGGCGGAATTCGCCAAGCTCAAGGTCGAGGCGCTCACCGAGCGCTTCGACGAGTACGTCGGCGCCTCGCCGGAGAACGGCCTGTCGGCCAGCGACGGCTTCAACGCCGGTGCCGCCCCGGGCGAGGCCAGCGGCGCCCTGGCGCCGAGCGCGATGGGCAAGCAGGAGGCGCTCAAGCGCTTTACCGTGGACCTCACCGAGCAGGCCCGTAGCGGCAAGCTCGACCCCATCGTCGGGCGTGACGAGGAGATCCGCCAGTTGGTGGACATCCTCATGCGCCGCCGGCAGAACAACCCGATCCTCACCGGCGAGGCCGGCGTCGGCAAGACCGCGGTGGTGGAAGGCTTCGCCCTGCGCATCGTCGCCGGCGACGTCCCGCCGGCGCTGAAGGACGTCGAACTGCGCGCCCTCGACGTCGGCCTGCTGCAGGCCGGGGCGAGCATGAAGGGCGAGTTCGAGCAGCGCCTGCGCCAGGTGATCGAAGACGTGCAGAGTTCCGAGAAGCCGATCATCCTGTTCATCGACGAAGCCCACACCCTGGTCGGCGCCGGTGGCGCGGCCGGCACCGGCGACGCCGCCAACCTGCTCAAGCCGGCCCTGGCGCGCGGCACCCTGCGCACCGTGGCAGCGACCACCTGGGCCGAGTACAAGAAGCACATCGAGAAGGACCCGGCGCTGACCCGGCGTTTCCAGGTGGTGCAGGTGGACGAGCCGTCCGAGCACAAGGCCATCCTGATGATGCGCGGCGTCGCGTCGACCATGGAGAAGCACCACCAGGTGCAGATCCTCGACGAGGCGCTGGAGGCGGCGGTCCGGCTGTCGCACCGCTACATCCCGGCGCGCCAGCTGCCGGACAAGTCGGTGAGCCTGCTGGATACCGCCTGCGCGCGCACCGCCATCAGCCTGCACGCGGTGCCGGCCGAGGTCGACGATAGCCGCCGGCGCATCGAGGCGCTGGAAACCGAGCTGGCGATCATCCGCCGCGAGAGCGCCATCGGCGTCGCCACCGCCGAACGCCAGCGCAACGCCGAGACCCTGCTGGCCGAGGAGCGCGAGCGCCTGGCCGCCCTGGAGCAGCGCTGGGCCGAGGAAAAACGCCTGGTCGACGAACTGCTGGAGACCCGCGCCCGTCTGCGTGCCGCCGCCGAAGCGGTGGACGCCGGCGGCGTGCCGCTGGGCGAAGGCGAGGCGCGTCTCGACGAGGAACAGCGCCAGGCGCTGCATGCGCGGCTGGCGGAGCTGCAGGCGCAACTGAGCGCGTTGCAGGGCGAAGAGCCGCTGATCCTGCCGACCGTGGACTACCAGGCGGTGGCCTCGGTGGTCGCCGACTGGACCGGCATCCCGGTCGGCCGCATGGCGCGCAACGAGATCGAGACCGTGCTCAACCTCGACCGGCACCTGAAGAAGCGCATCATCGGCCAGGACCACGCGCTGGAGATGATCGCCAAGCGCATCCAGACTTCCCGCGCCGGCCTCGACAACCCGAGCAAGCCGATCGGCGTGTTCATGCTCGCCGGCACCTCCGGGGTGGGCAAGACCGAGACCGCGCTGGCCTTGGCCGAGGCCATGTACGGCGGCGAGCAGAATGTCATCACCATCAACATGAGCGAGTTCCAGGAAGCCCACACCGTCTCCACCCTCAAGGGCGCCCCGCCCGGCTACATCGGCTACGGCGAGGGTGGCGTGCTGACCGAGGCGGTGCGTCGCAAGCCCTACAGCGTGGTGCTGCTGGATGAAGTGGAGAAGGCCCACCCGGATGTCCACGAGATCTTCTTCCAGGTCTTCGACAAGGGCGTGATGGAGGACGGCGAAGGCCGGGTGATCGACTTCAAGAACACCCTGATCCTGCTCACCACCAACGCCGGCACCGAGATGATCGCCAGCCTCTGCGCCGATCCGGAACTGATGCCCGAGCCGGAAGCCATCGCCAAGTCGCTGCGCGAACCGCTGCTGAAGATCTTCCCGCCGGCGCTGCTCGGCCGCCTGGTGACCATCCCCTACTACCCGCTCAGCGACGACATGCTCAAGGCCATTTCGCGCCTGCAACTGGGGCGGATCAAGAAGCGCGTGGAGGCGACCCACAAGGTGCCGTTCGAGTTCGACGAGGGCGTCGTCGACCTGATCGTCTCGCGCTGCACCGAGACCGAGAGCGGCGGCCGGATGATCGACGCGATCCTCACCAACACGCTGTTGCCGGACATGAGCCGCGAGTTCCTCACCCGCATGCTCGAAGGCAAGCCGTTGGCCGGGGTACGTATCAGTAGCCGCGACAACCAGTTCCACTACGACTTCGCCGAGGCCGAGTGACAACCGGCGACACGCAGAGCAGTAGAAGGAACCGTCGATGGGATTGATGCAACTGACCCGCCTGGTCCAGGTGGATTGCCCGCTGGGGCCGGACGTGCTGCTGTTGCAGCGCATGGAGGGACGCGAGGAACTGGGACGGCTGTTCGCCTACGAGCTGCACCTGGTATCGGAAAATCCCAACCTGCCGCTGGAGCAGTTGCTCGGCAAGCCGATGAGCCTGTCGCTGGAGCTGCCCGGCGGCAGCCGGCGCTTCTTTCACGGCATCGTCGCGCGCTGTAGCCAGGTGGCCGGGCACGGCCAGTTCGCCGGCTACCAGGCCACCCTGCGGCCCTGGCCGTGGCTGCTGACGCGCACCTCGGACTGCCGCATCTTCCAGAACCAGAGCGTGCCGGAGATCATCAAGCAGGTGTTCCGCGACCTCGGCTTTTCCGATTTCGAGGATGCCCTCACGCGCCCCTACCGCGAGTGGGAATACTGCGTGCAGTACCG
>NZ_KV800310.1:54630-55407 GCF_001810205.1 Pseudomonas sp. HMSC076A11
ACATCCTGGTGCTCTCCGACGCCTACGGCGCGCATCGCAGCCCGGGTGGCTACGCCAGCGTGCCGTACTACCCGCCGACCCTCGGCCATCGCGAGCGCGACCACTTCTTCGACTGGCAGATGGCACGCGAGGTCCAGCCCGGTTCGCTGACCCTCAACGACTACGACTTCCAGCGCCCCGGCGCGCGCCTGGAGGTGCGTTCGAACATCGCCCGGCCGCACGCGGCGGCCGACTACCCGCTGTACGACTATCCCGGCGAATACGTGCAGAGCCAGGACGGCGAGCAGTACGCGCGCAACCGCATCGAGGCGATCCAGGCGCAGCACGAGCGCGTGCGCCTGCGCGGCGTGGTGCGCGGGATCGGCGCCGGGCACCTGTTCCGCCTGAGCGGCTATCCGCGCGATGACCAGAACCGCGAGTACCTGGTGGTCGGCGCCGAATACCGGGTGGTCCAGGAACTCTACGAAACCGGCAGCGGCGGCGCCGGCTCGCAGTTCGAGAGCGAGCTGGACTGCATCGACGCCAGCCAGTCGTTCCGTCTCCTGCCGCAGACTCCGGTACCGGTGGTGCGGGGTCCGCAGACCGCGGTGGTGGTCGGACCCAAGGGCGAGGAGATCTGGACCGACCAGTACGGCCGGGTCAAGGTGCACTTCCACTGGGATCGCCACGACCAGTCGAACGAGAACAGCTCCTGCTGGATTCGCGTGTCCCAGGCCTGGGCCGGGAAGAACTGGGGTTCGATGCAGATCCCGCGGATCGGCCAGGAAGTGATCGTCA
>NZ_KV800310.1:55507-59086 GCF_001810205.1 Pseudomonas sp. HMSC076A11
TCCGCATGGAGGACAAGAAGGGCGCCGAGCAGTTATACATCCACGCCGAGCGCAACCAGGACAACCTGGTCGAGAACGATGCCTCGCTGTCGGTCGGCCACGACCGCAACAAGAGCATCGGCCACGACGAGCTGGCGCGCATCGGCAACAACCGCACCCGCGCGGTGAAGCTCAACGACACCCTGTTGGTGGGCGGGGCGAAGAGCGACAGCGTCACCGGCACCTACCTGATCGAGGCCGGCGCGCAGATCCGCCTGGTCTGCGGCAAGAGCGTGGTGGAGTTCAACGCCGACGGCACCATCAATATCTCCGGCAGCGCCTTCAACCTCTACGCCAGCGGCAACGGCAACATCGACACCGGCGGCCGCCTCGACCTCAATTCCGGCGGCGCCAGCGAGGTCGACGCCAAGGGCAAGGGCGTGCAGGGCACCATCGACGGCCAGGTACAGGCGATGTTTCCGCCGCCGGCGAAGGGCTGAGGCGGCGGCATCCTGGCCGCCCGCCCTCGGGCAGGACGCCGCGGGAGCCTTGACGATTCGCGCATGTCCTCGCCAGGCAGAAGCGGCGGTCGCTCAAGACCGATGGTGTTGCGCTCAGGGCAGATCGACTTTCAGGCCGCGGCCAGTGCGTATACCGACGTAGTAGGCGTCCTTGAGGGCCCTGGAGAGTTCCGGGTCGGTTTCGTCGAATTCCTTCACGGCGATGCTGCCGAGGGTCAACCGGTGCAGTGCGGAACGATCCAGGCTGCGGTCGAGCAGGACGGACCTGATGTACTGCAATTGCTTTTCCGCGGACAGCAGGACCTCGTATCCCGGATAGCGGGCCAGCCGGTCGACGACCAGCGCCAGAGCGCGGTCGATGTATTCGATGGGTGTCATGATCCCTCCCGGGGAAGCAGACCGAAGGAGCCTTTCTCGTTGGAGAACAGTTGTTGCGCGCCGCCTTTGGCGGGATATGACTGTCCCTTTACCGACCAGAAGTCATCGGTCGGCGCAGCGGTGCTGCGCAGGACCTCGACCTTCTGGGTCGTCCTGTAGGAGTTGAGGACCTTGGGTTCGATGGTGTTCGCCGCCCGGTTGGTGCCCATGGGGTTGATTCCCAGCTCCGTGGGCTGCACGCGCGGGCTGAGTGTATACCAGTTGCCCTGCGGCGCTCCGGGGGACTGGTACTGCCACAGGTTCTTGCCGGGCGCGAGGGTTTCCACACGGACCGGATGGTTGAAGTCCAGGCCGTTCATGTACGACTCGGCATCGGCAGGATCGATGTCCTTCGACTTGAAGAACTTGGCGGCGGTTTCACGATTCCCGCGGTAGTTGATGTCGTGGTCGAGGTTGCCGGAACGACCGAACTTGTTGTTCAGGTAGGCGCGTCGTTGCGCGGTTTCGGAGGTCACCGCTGCCGGACGACGACCGGCGAGTTTCGGCCCGAAGCCCAGCAATGCCATCCCCGCCACGCCCTGGAACAGGTCGCGGTAGCCGGGACCGAGGCGGTCGCCGAGGTCGCCGAGCAGGGCCATGCCGCCCATCATCAGCCCGCCGATGGCGACGAAGCCGGCCAGCGCCGCGACCCCGGCCATCGCCGCCAGCAGCAGGCCGCCGGCAAGGGCCGCCAGGCCCAGCGCCTCGAGGCCGGTGTGCAGCCATTCCTCCAGGTCGAGGACGAAGGCCACCCGCTCGGTGGGGCCGCCGATGAAGGTGTCCTGGCTGCCGGTCTTGATGTGCGCGCCGCAGACCATCTTGCTCTGCAGGCGCGCCGCCGGCTTGCCGTTGATGTACACGGTGGCGCTGCCTTCGGCGATCAGCACCGGGAACGGCCACAGCGGATGGTTCAGCGGCAGGCCGCTGCAGGTGGCGGAGACGTCGTCGCCGGCGCGCATCGCGTTGCGACTGTTCACATAGACGTTGAAGCTGCCGCGTATGAGCACCCCGGTGGTCGGCTCGGGTAGCTCGAAGATGGTGGTCAGGCCCTTGACGATCTGGAACATCGACAGCCCGCCAGCGGCGATCGAACCGGCCAGGATCACCGCGGCCAGGCCGCCGGTGGCGGCGGTGGCGGCGACCACGGCGGCGCCGATCAGGGCTCCGGCCACGGCTCCGGCGACCATCGCGGCGACACCGAAACCGTGGGCTATCTCATCGCCCAGTCGGGCGGCGGCTTGCGCATCCATGCGTCGGTACTCGGGTCAGCTAGGGGTCGGGCGCGGGACCAGGGTCTGCATCGCCTGCTTCCAGGCCGGCTCGTGGTGCGGCAGGTCAGCCGGGGTGGTGGTCAGGGTGGTGATCAGCACCGCCGGGCGGCGCTCGATGAATACCTGGCGCAGCATCAGGTCGCGGCCCTCGCGCTGCCACTGGTAGTCGAGGAGCACGGCGGCGTGGCCGTGAATGTTGATGTCCCAGCGCTTGTGCAGCTTGAAGCCGGGCAATTGCTTCTCGGCATTCTCCAGTTGGCGGGCGACATAGTCGGCGAACGGCGCGTCGCCCTGGCTGGCGTCGCGGCTGATGACGAAACTGGCTTCGCGGGCGGGGCCGCTGGCGGGGAGCTTGAAGATGTTGATGCTCTGGTCCTGCCAGGCATCGGGAATCTCGAGATCGGCTTCGTGGAGGCGATAGAGCGTCACTGTGTTAACCCCTTCCCTAGGATTCTGAGTGAGTCATTGCTGGACAAAAGCTTTACGGAATGTTGCTCGCGAATCAAGGCTTTCCTGGCCCGAAGCGGCCTTTCGTGATGGCCTTCTGCCTGTTCGCCGTCGGTCGGGGCGCTCGTCGGAATCTGTGTCACGCATCTCCCCTTTCCACCGCATCCGCGCCTATGCTGCTTGGGTGGCGCCGCTCCAACGGTGCCAGTGATGGACGTGGATCAAGGATGATTTCATGGCACTTGCGCAACAGACCCGCCTGGTCCGGGTCGACAGTCCGCTCGGCGCGGAGGTCCTGCAATTGCAGCGAATGGAGGGTCGCGAAGAGCTCGGCCGGCCGTTCGCCTACGAGCTGGAACTGATCTCGGAAAACCCCGACCTGCCACTCGACGGGCTGCTGGGCAAGCCGGCCAGCCTGGCGCTGGAACTGCACGACGGCAGCCGGCGGCATTTCCACGGCATCGTCGCCGCTTGCAGCCAGGGATCCGGCAACGGCCAGTTCGCCAGCTACCAGGTCACCCTGCGCCCCTGGCTGTGGCTGCTGACGCGCACCTCCGACTGCCGCATCTTCCAGAACCAGAAGGTCCCGGACATCATCAAGCAGGTGTTCCGCGACCTCGGCTTCTCCGACTTCGAGGACGCCCTGAGCCGCTCCTACCGCGAGTGGGAATACTGCGTGCAGTACCGCGAGACCAGTTTCGACTTCGTCAGCCGGCTGATGGAGCAGGAAGGCATCTACTACTGGTTCCGCCACGAGCAGAGCCGCCACATCCTGGTGCTCTCCGACGCCTACGGCGCGCACCAGAGCCCGCCGAACTACGCCAGCGTGCCCTACTACCCGCCGACCCTGGAACAGCGCGAGCGCGACCATTTCTACGACTGGCACATGGCGCGCGAGGTGCAGTCCGGTTCGCTGAGCCTCAACGACTACGACTTCCAGCGTC
>NZ_KV800310.1:59186-59531 GCF_001810205.1 Pseudomonas sp. HMSC076A11
ACGTGCAGAGCCAGGACGGCGAGCAGTACGCGCGGACCCGTATCGAAGCCTTGCAGGCGCGCTACGAACGGGTGCGCCTGCGCGGCCGCGCCCGCGGCCTGGGTTCGGGCCACCTGTTCAAGCTCAGCGGCTACCCGCGCGAGGACCAGAACCGCGAGTACCTGGTGGTCGGCGCCGAGTACCGGGTGGTCCAGGAACTCTACGAGACCGGCGGCGGCGGGGTCGGCGCGCAGTTCGAGAGCGAGCTGGACTGCATCGATGCCGGCCAGGCCTACCGCCCCTTGCCGACCACTCCGCTGCCGATCGTCCGTGGCCCGCAGACTGCGGTGGTGGTCGGGCCCAAGG
>NZ_KV800311.1:0-37504 GCF_001810205.1 Pseudomonas sp. HMSC076A11
ATCGCACCGAGACCGTGGACAACAACGAGACCATCACCGTGCATGCCAACCGCAGCAAGACGGTCGACCGCAACGAGACGGTCAGGATCGGCATGAACAAGACGGAAACCATCCTCATGGCCTCGTTGCAGAACGTCGGCATGGGGCGCATGGAAAACGTCGGGCTCGGCTACAGCCTGAACGTCGGCATGATGATGAACACCGTGGTCGGGCTGAACCAGAGCACCCAGGTGATGAAGAAGAAGACCTTGTCGGTGGGCGATAGCTACGAAGTGAGCGTGGGCGGCAGCGACGATGGCTCGAAGATCACCCTGGACGGCCGGAGCATCACCCTCGGCAGCCAGCGCATCGAGCTGACCGCCGACCGCGAGATCCTCTTGCGCTGCGGCCAGAGCACGATCCGCCTGACGCCGGGGGAGATCGAGATCCTCTCGCCCAATGTCGATATCAACTGTTGAGCGGCGGGCGGATGTCCTGTCGCGGCTTTTCCCAAGGAAGGATGGATAGATGAGCGGCCTACCGGTTTCCCATGTCGGCGAGAAAGTCTCGGGAGGGGTTATCTCCACCGGCTCGCCCACCGTGCACGTCGGCAGCAGCGCGGTCGGCCTGGCCGACCGGGTGTCCGCCTGCGTGCCGTTGGTGGGCAAGCCGGTCAACCCGATGCTCGGCAGCAAGCTGCTGCCGGAAGAGGTCGATTTCGCCCTGGCGGCGCCGGACACCTTCACCTTCGCCCGTGGCTACCTGTCGAGCAACCCCCGTATCGGCCGGCTCGGCCGGGGCTGGTGGCTGCCGGGCGAGAGCATGCACCTGGAACTGAGCGAAGACGCCTGCGTGCTGGTCGACGCCCAGGGCCGCCGGATCGGCTTTCCTGCGCTGGCTCCCGGCGCGCAGCATTATTCCGGCAGCGAGGAGCTGTGGCTGCGCCGCGGCGGTTCGAGCGGCGGCGAAGCGCAGGCCTGGCGCGGGCGCTGGGCGGCGGTGCCGGCCGAACTGCAGACGCAGGAGGGCTCCGTGCTGGTGCTGTCCGGCCACAGCTACCTGCATTTCCAGCGTTGCCCCGACGGTATCTGGCGCCTGCAGGCCAGCTTCGGCCGCGCCGGCTACCGCACCGAGTTCCGCTGGAGCGGACGTGGCCTGCTCACCGGCGTGCGCGACAGCGCCGGGCGCAGCTATGCGCTGGTCTACCAGCAGGCCTGCGAGCCGAGCGAGGGCGACGACGGCCTGCGTCTGTTCGGCGTGATCCTGGCCAGCCACGACGGACCGCCTCCGGACTACATCGATCCGCAGAGCCCGGGGCTCGACTGGCTGGTGCGCTACCAGTTCAGCGACAGCGGCGACCTGATCGCCGTGCGCGACCGTCTTGGCCAGGTGGTCCGGGTATTCGCCTGGCGCGAGCACATGCTGGTCGCCCACGGCGAACCGGGCGGGCTGGAGGTTCGCTACGAGTGGGATGTCCATGCTCCGCACGGGCGGGTCGTGAAGCAGATCGAGGCGGGCGGCCTGACCCGTACCTTCCGCTACCTGCGCGATGCCACCGAGGTCAGCGACAGCCTCGGCCGCGTCGAACGCTACGAGTTCGCCGGCGAGGGTGGGCAGCGGCGCTGGACCGCGCTGGTCAGGGCCGACGGCAGCCGTAGCGAGTTCGACTACGACCTGTTCGGCCGCCTGGTCGCCATGCGCGATCCGCTGGGACGGGAGACGCGGCGCCGGCGCGATGGCCAGGGGCGGATGCTCGAGGAGGAGTCGCCGGGCAAGGCGCGCTATCGCAAGCGCGTCGACGAAGAGACCGGGCTGCTGGTCGAGCTGGAGGACGCGATGCAGCGCCGCTGGACCTTCGAGCGCGACGAACGGGGCAATGTGACGACGGTGCGCGGCCCGGCCGGCAGCACCCGCTACGCCTACGAAGACCCGCGCCTGCCCGACCGGCCGACGCGAATCGTCGACCCGCGCGGCGGCGAGCGGCGCCTGGAGTGGAACCGCTTCGGCCTGTTGGCCGCGTTGACCGATTGTTCCGGCCAGGTCTGGCGTTACGACTACGACAACGAAGGACGTTTGGTCGCCAGCAGCGACCCGCTGGGACAACTGACCCGGCGCCGCTACGACCCGCTGGGGCAACTGATCGGCCTGGAATTGGCCGACGGCAGCGCCCTGAGCTATGAATACGACGCCCTTGGGCGGCAGACCCGTATCGCCGATGCCAAGGGGCACGCCACGCTGTTTTCCTGGGGGCACGGCGATCTGCTGGCGCGGGTTTCCGACGCCGGCGGCGGCGAATTGTCCTACCTGCACGACGAAGCCGGCAGGCTGGTCGCCCTGACCAACGAGAACGGCGTCCAGGCGCAGTTCCGCTACGACCTGCTGGACCGTCTGGTGGAAGAGACCGGCTTCGACGGTCGTCGCCAACGCTATCGCTACAACGCCGCTGACGAACTGATCGCCCGCGAGGATGCCGACGGTCGCGAGACCACCTATGGCTACGACCGCGACGGCCGCCTGGCGAGCATCCGGGTTCCCGCCACCGAGCACGCACCGGCCCTGGTCGAGCGTTACCGCTGGTTGGCCGACGGCCGCCTGGCCAGCGCCGGCGGGGCGGATTGCGAGGGGCGCTACACGTACGACGAGGTCGGTAACCTGCGCCTGGAAAGCCAGGTACATGCCGACGGTTGGGTCTACAGCGTCGAGCACAGCCACGACGCGCTAGGCGTGCGCCAGACCAGCCGCTACGGCGACGCGCCGCCGGTCGCCTGGCTGACCTATGGCCCGGGTCATCTGCACGGCGCGCTGGTCGGTGCGGTCGAGCTGGCCTTCGAGCGCGATGCCCTGCACCGCGAGGTGCGTCGCGACGCCCGCCGCGACGGGCAGGATGACGCGTTGTTCACCCAGGAGCGCCAGCACGCGCCGCTGGGACGCCTGCAGCGCAGCCGCCTGCGTCTGGCCGGCGGTTTCGACTGGCAGCGCGGCTATCGCTACGACGGACTTGGACAACTGGTCGGCATCGACGACAACCAGTATCCGTCGGTGCGCTACGAATACGACCTCGGCGGTCGCCTGCTGGCCAGCCGGCGCGCTGGCGCGGCGGCCAGCACCTACCGCTACGACGCCGCCGGCAACCGCCTGGAGGGCGTTGGCGAGTACGCGCGCGAGGACGCTCGCCAGGCATTCGCCGAGAACGAACTGTACCGCTCCGGTTTCAGTCGCTCCGAGGCGCGCGCGAGCCAGGCCGGCGAAGGCCCGGCGCGCTGGGCCGGCAACCGCGTGGAGAGGATCGCCGGCAACCGCTATCGCTTCGATGCGCTGGGCAACCTGGTCGAGCGTATCGGCGCCGACGGCGAGCGCCTGCGCCTGGCCTACGACGGCGCGCAGCGCCTGGTCCATCTGACGCGCGATTACGCCGACGGCACGCGGCTGGAGGCGCGCTACCGCTACGACGCGCTGTCGCGACGGATCGCCAAGGTGGTGCTGCGCGACGGTGTCGAGCAGCAGGTGCGCTTCGGCTGGGACGGCGATCGCCAATGCGCCGAAGCCTTTGCGCGGGAACTGCGCACCACCGTTCACGAACCGGGCGGTTTCGTCCCGTTGCTGCGCCTGGAGCAGGCCTGCGAGCCCGATCCCCCGGAGCTGCTGCAACTGCGCCAGGCGTTCGCCGCCGAAGGCCAGCCGCTGCCGGCGCAATGCGTGCCGGCGCTGGGCGAGGCGCGGATCGCTTTCTTCCACACCGATCACCTCGGTACCCCCCTGCAACTGAGCGACGAACGTGGCCAACTGTGTTGGCAGGGCGTTCCGGACGACTGGCGGGCGGTGGCGCCGGAACGACAGCCGGGTGCGCAGCCGATCCGCTTCCAGGGGCAGTACCACGACGAGGAAAGCGGCCTCTACTACAACCGCTACCGTTACTACCTGCCGGAAGCCGGGCGCTATGCCAGCCAGGATCCGCTCGGCCTGGGCGGTGGGCCCAACCCCTATGCCTACGCGCTGAACGCGCCCACGCTGGCCTACGATCCCACCGGCCTGATCATCCCGCTGGTGGTGATCGGCGCCTTCGCCGCCCGCGCCGCGATCGGAGCGGCGCTGGGCGCCGGCATCGAGCTGGGGATGCAGACCGGCAAGCAGGTGCTGGGGCAGATGAAGGACAACTGGGACAGCGATCGCGACCTCACCGATATCAAGTGGAAGTGCATCGACATCAACTGGAAACACGTCGGCGCCTCGGCGGCCATCGGCACCGTGGCGCCGGGCATGCTCAGCACCGGCAAGACCGTGGTGCAGTCCGCCAAGGCGATCAGGACCCTTTCCGGACAGGCGGCCAACACCGCCAACCGCGCGGCCAAGCTGGCCGCGCGCAAGGCCGCCCATGCCGATACCATCAAGAAGGCCGTGGCCACCCAGGCCGCCTGGCAGACGGGCAAGCAGATCGTCAAATGCCCGCTGAAGGACGAAGAAGAGGAGTGTCCGCCGCAATGATCAAGCATTACCTGCTGATGACCCTCGTCTGCATACCGCTGGCGTTGCTCTACGTCTGCCTGGAATGGTTCTTCGGCAACACCTGGGTGACCGTCGGGGTGTTCTTCGGCGTGCTCGTCGTGCTGCGCCTCGGGCTCTACCTCTACCGCCGCTCGAAGGGCATCAGGGACGGCTACCTGGACGAGTGAGGCCGACCCGGCATCGCGGAGCATCGACCCATGCAGGGCCTCTTCGTCAATGGCTCCGCCAGTCTTCCGCCGCCGATGCTGTCGCGCAGGCGCTGCTGGCGGCGTTCGCCTGGTAACCTGGCGACCTGCCTGTCTTCTTTGCCAAGGTCCGAGGAACCGACCATGCACGACCTGCCTACCTACGACGATGTGATCGCCGCCGCCGCGCGGATCGCCGGGCATGCCAACCGCACGCCGGTGATGTCCTCGCGTACCCTCGACGAAGAACTCGGCGCGGAAGTCTTCTTCAAATGCGAAAACCTGCAGCGCATGGGAGCGTTCAAGTTCCGCGGCGCCTTCAACGCGCTGTCGCGGTTTTCCGCCGAGCAGCGTGCCGCCGGGGTGGTGGCGTTCTCCTCCGGCAACCACGCCCAGGCCATCGCCCTCTCGGCGCGCTTGCTGGGGATCCCGGCGACCATCGTGATGCCGGCCGACGCGCCGGCGGTGAAGATCGAGGCGACCCGTGGCTACGGCGGGCAGGTAGTGCTCTATGACCGCTATACGGAAGATCGCGAGCAGATCGGCCGCGACCTGGCGCAGCGCCATGGCCTGACCCTGATCCCGCCCTACGATCACCCCGACGTGCTGGCCGGGCAGGGCACCGCGGCCAAGGAACTGTTCGAAGAAGTCGGTCCGCTGGACGCCTTCTTCGCGCCCCTCGGCGGCGGCGGCTTGCTCTCCGGCTGCGCCCTGGCGATCCGCGCGCTGGCGCCGGCCTGCCGGATCTACGGGGTGGAGCCGGAGGCCGGCAACGATGGCCAGCGTTCGCTGCGCAGCGGCGCCATCGTGCATATCGATACGCCGCAGACCCTCGCCGATGGCGCCCAGACCCAGCATTTGGGCAATCTCACCTTCCCGCTGATCCAGCGCAACGTCGATGACATCCTCACCGCCAGCGACGCCGAACTGGTGGATGGCATGCGCTTCCTCGCCGCGCGGATGAAGCTGCTGGTCGAGCCCACCGGTTGCCTCGGCCTGGCCGCCGCCCGCCAGCGCAAGGACGAATTGCGCGGCAAGCGGGTCGGGATCCTGCTCAGCGGCGGTAACGTCGACCTGGCGCGTTTCTGCGCCTTGCTCGGCGGCTAGCCGGCCGCTAGAGGCCGAGTCCTTCGCTGGCTGCCCAGCGCGCCATCAGGCGGTTCGACGGCAGGCTTTCGTCGAGCAGCTTGCGCGCGCTTTCCACCCCCGCGACCGGCAGGCCCTGCGGGTCGAGCAGGCCGATCTGCACCAGCACGCCGGCCTGGTCCCAATAGATGTGCTCGTGGTACAGGCGGTCGCCGCGAAAGCGCACCACGCCGAGCATGGGGATTTCCACGAAGCGCCCGGTGGGTGGGACGCCGGGCAGCAGCCAGTCGATCTCGCAGCTGTGGGTGAAGCGCATGACGAACTCGTCGACCACCTGCAGCGCCCCCACCGTCCGCGAAATCGGCGTGAGGGTCATGTCCGGCGGGTTGCCGTGGATGAAGTGATGCCGGTAGAAGCGGCTCAGTTCGCGCTGGCCGACGCCGCCGGTGAGGGTCGGGACATGGTTGACGTAGGGCTCGGCGACCATGGTCGCCATGGTCGCGGCGACGTCGCGGGTATCGAACTCGTGGCGCACATGCTCGTCCCACAGCGCGGAGAGGTCGAAGTTCGGCCCGATCTCCCGCTTCAGGGCGGCGATGCTGCGTTCGTGAGCCATCAGGTAGGCCGGTTTGTCGAAGTGCATGCCGCCGACGCGGGCGAAGGCGTGATCGACGCCGGGGTAGAGGTACAACTCGGTCTTGGGCAGGTTGCGCAGGCAGGGCAGGATCGCGTCGCGGGCCTGCTGCGGGCAGTAGGCGTCCTGTTCGGCGAAATGCAGCACCAGCCGGCCCTTGATCTGTTTCGCCTCGTCGAGCAGCGCCTCGATGCCCATGCCGTAGTAGCCCACCGAGCAGGAGACGTCGGTGCGCGTCGCGGCGAGGTAGGCCAGCTTGCCGCCCATGCAGAAGCCGACGAAGCCGATCCCGGCGTGGACCACCTCCTCGCGTTGGCGCAGGTGCTCGATACAGGCGGCGATGTCGTCCACCGCGGCGTCCAGGTCGATGCGCTGGAACAGCTCGATGGCCTTGGCGAAGGCCGCTTCGTCGTAGCCCAGGTCGACGCCCGGCTGCAGCCGCCAGAACAGGTCGGGGACCAGGGCCACGTAGCCCTCTTCGGCGTACAGGTCGGCCACCGCGCGCATGTTCGCGTTGACGCCGAAGATTTCCTGACCGATCACCACGCCCGGCCCCTTGCCGCTGGCGGGGAGCGCGAGATACGCGTCGAACCGGCCGCTGCCGTCGGACGCGGCGATGCTGACGTACTGTCCCATGCCTGGATTCCTCATCAGGTTGTTGTTGGAGTGGGAAAACGGGAAAGCGAAGCGAACCAGCCTAGTAGGAACCGGTCGGCGGGTCATTGGCTATCCGCATGCTGGCGGGAGGGTATCCGGATTGTCCGGGAGCGAGGGGCGGGAGGCGGCGCGCTCCTCGGCGAGCCGCTCGCGGATACCGCTCAGGCCCGCTGGCGCTGCCAGGGCGGGCCAGCGGCGAACCGCGCTTCCACCCATTGGCGGAACGCGCTGGCCGCCGCCGTGGCGTAGCGCGCCGAGGGGCGCACCAGGTAGACGCCGGCGTCGGCATCCAGTTGCCACTCCGGCAGCACCCGTACCAGCCTGCCGGCTTCGAGGTCGCGGCTCATCAGCCACTCGCCGGCGGCGAAGATGCCCAGGCCCTGGCGTGCGGCGCAGAGCAGGGCCTCGTTGTCGTTGCTGACCATCGAGCCGCGTACCCGCACGGGCTGCTGTTCGTCCTGGCGGGTCAGCTTCCACTCCGGGTACGAGTGCAGTCCGCTGAAGCCGAGGCAATTGTGTGCCGCCAGGTCGGCCGGGATACGCGGTACCCCATGCCGCTCCAGGTAGTCGGGAGCGGCACCGAGGATGCGCCGATGGGCGCACAGCCGCCTGGCCACCAGGCGGCTGTCGGCCAGTTCGCCGACCCGGATCGCGAGGTCGAAGCCTTCCGCGATGATGTCGACGAAGCGCTCCGAATAGTCGGTTTCCAGCACCACCTGCGGATGCGCCAGGGCGAACTCCGCCAGCAGCGGACCGAGCCAGAGCCGGCCCATCGCCGACGGCAGGGCGATGCGCAGGCGTCCGCGCAGTTGCGCGGCGCCCAGGCTGGCTTCGTGCTCGGCCTCGTCGAGCAGGTCGACGGCCTGGCGGAAGCGGCTCGCCAGGCGCTCGCCTTCATCGGTGAAGCGCAGTTGCCGGGTGGTGCGTTCGACCAGGCGGATGCCGAGGCGACGCTCCAGTGCGCCGAGCCGCTTCGAGAGCACCGAGGGATGGCGTTGCAGGGCGCGGCCGGCGGCGGCGAACGAACCGTGCTCGGCCAGGGCCAGGAGCGTGGAGACTTCATCGGCCTGCCGGCTGTCGAACGGTTGCATGCATGCGCCTCTTGCGGGTGGGTCAGGGCAAGAGTACCAGCGCGCCTTGCGAGCGTCCCTCCAGCAGATCGGTATGCGCCACGGCCGCCTCGGCCAGCGGGTAGCGCCGCCAGACCCGGGGCTGGATGACACCGTCTGCATGGGCGCGCAGCACAGCCTGCGCGCGTAGCCGGTATTCCTCCGGGTTGGCGGTGTGGGCGGCGAGCGAGGGACGGGTGAGGAACAGCGAACCCTTGGCGTTGAGGGTGGCGACTTCGACGGCTGGCGGCACGCCGGAGGTAGCGCCGAAGGACACCAGCAGGCCGCGCGGACGCAAGCTGTCCAGGGACGCCTCGAAGGTAGCGCGACCGATGGGGTCATAGACCACATCGACCTTGCGCCCGGCGGTCAGCTCGGTGACCTGGGCGGCGAGACTGGCCGCGTCGAACACCAGCACCTCGTCGCAGCCGGCAGCCCTGGCCCGCTCGACGCTTTCCGCCTTCGACACCACGCCGATCACCCAGGCGCCCAGGTGCCGGGCCCAGGCCGCCATCAACTGGCCGACGGCGCCCGCCGCGCCGTACAGCAGGATGCGTGTGCCGGGCCCGACGGGGTAGGTGGCGTGCAGCAGGTAGTGCGCGGTGATGCCCTTGAACAGCAGCGCCGCCGCGTCCTCGAAAGCGAGTGTGTCGGGCAGCTTCAGCAAGCGCTCGGCGGGGTAGAGCCGGGCGCTGGCATAGGCGCCCAGCGGGCCGGTGGCATAGGCGACGCGGTCGCCCGGCGCCAGTCCGGAGACTCCCGGACCCAGCGCGGCGACCACCCCGGCGCCTTCCAGGCCGAGGCCGGACGGCAGCGGAATCGGTGCCGCTCCCGAGCGCTGGCCGAGGTCCAGCGGATTGACGCCGATGGCGGCCTGCTCCAGCCAGACCTCGCCGGGGCCCGGTTGCTGCGCCTGGACTTGCTCCAGGCGCAGGACCTCGGGGCCTCCGTTTGCGTTGAGGGTGATGCGACTGGGCATGGCGGTCTCCTTGGCTGCGTTCGTCGTTCCGGCAGTCTAATGAAGCATCCGGGGATGACCAGGTAGGTTCTTTGCAGTTGATTGCTGCACCGCATGCAGTAGTGAGACGGTGCTCCAAGGTGACCGAAAGTCGTGTTTCCGTATCGACAGGATTCGCCTAGTGTAAGGCGGCAGCCTGGACGGCCATGGTCCCTGTGGTCGCCGGGATCATTTCGGGGGATTCCCATGACGGCACCTTTCAAGGATCATTTCTCCACCGGTTCGGCGAACTACGCCGCACATCGTCCGACCTACCCGGCGCGGTTGGTCGACGAGCTGGCCGCGCTCTGCCCCGGCACCCGCCTGGCCCTGGACTGCGGCTGCGGCACCGGACAGCTCACGGTGCTGTTGGCCGAGCGTTTCGAACGGGTGGTCGGTACCGACGCCAGCGCCGCGCAGATCGACAAGGCGCAGGCGCGCGAGCGGGTCGAGTATCGCGTGGCCCTGGCCGAGGACAGCGGGCTGGCGGCGGCCAGCGCCGACCTGGTGACGGTCGCCCAGGCCGCCCACTGGCTGGACCTGCCGCGCTTCTACGAGGAAGTCCGGCGTGTGGCCCGTGCGGACGCCATTCTGGCCCTGGTTACCTATGGCGTATTGCATGTCGACGGCCCCATGGAACCGCTGGTCCAGCACTTCTACCACCAGGTCGTCGGCCCCTACTGGCCTGCCGAGCGGCGCCACGTGGAGGAGGGCTACCGCAATCTGCCGTTCCCCTTCGAGGAGCGCCGCCTGCCGGACCTGGCCATCGAGGTGGCCTGGACCCTGGACGAACTGCTGGGCTATGTCGGTACCTGGTCGGCGGTGAAGGAAGCCGGCAAGGCCCTTGGCCAGGATCCGGGCGCCGCGTTCGTCGATGAGCTGCGCGAAGCCTGGGGCGACCCGCAGACGCGCTATCGGGTCAGTTGGCCGCTGACGGTGCGCGCCGGGGTGATCCGCTGAGCTATCGAAAGCGCTTCGAGTCTTCAGTCATGACCGCGGAGGAACGTGACCACCGCGTCCAGCACCGCTTCTGGCTGCTGGCGATGGGGAACGTGGCCGCAACCCGGTAGCGGTCGCAACGTTGCCGGACCGCCGGCAAGGCGGGCGAGGCGTTGCGGATGTCGTTGCGAGCCATACTCGTCGAGTTCGCCATGCAGGCTCAGGATCGGGCAGCGCACCCGCGCCAGGTCGGCGTCCAGGTTCCAGTCGGCGAAGTCTTCGGAAAGCCAGGTGTCCACCCAGCTGCGTAATACCCAGCGTGCCTTTTCGCCGTGGTAGCGTTCCAGGCGTTGCAACTGTCCGTCGCGGGCGAAGACGCGGTCGGCGGCGCGGATGCCGTCGAGGGTGAGGGGCTCGACGAAGGTCAGCGCCGCTTCGACCACCAGCGCTTGACAGGCCTGCGGCCACGCCGCCGCACAGGCCACCGCCATCGAGCCGCCAACGCTGTGGCCGAAGGCGATGAAGCGTTCGATCCCTAGTTGTCGCAGGACGACGGGAAAGTCCCGGCGCGCTTCGTCTTCGATGAAGTCCAGGGGCAGGGCATCGGGGTGGGCAGGCGAGAGGCCGAAGCCAAGCCGGTCATAGGCGACCACCGGACGTCTGCTGGCGGCTGCCAGCCGTTCCGGGAAGTCCCGCCACAACGCCACGCAGCCCAGCGACTCGTGCAGCAGCACGATCGGCAGCGCGGAGCCGGCTGCGGCGGGCGTCCAGCGTTTGGCGAAGAGCTGCCCGCGGGGCGTGTCGATCCGGTATTCGCGGCTTTCTATGGGGGACATGGACGGCTTCCTTCTCGAGTCTCGGGTGGTTGACTGGCGCAATAGGCCGATTGGTCGGCATGGGCCGGCCTTATCCGTCGCTAGGGTGACGGGAGGCTTGTCGATACTATGTAGGCTCTTCGCAGGAAACGATCCTCGAAAGGGCTCTTCGATAGTCCGATCGGGCCAGGAGGGGCGGTGAAAGAAGTTGCGGTGCTAGCCTACGATGGTTGCTGGGGGATGGGGGTGTTCGCCGTGGCGGACTTTTTCCGCATCGTCTCCCTGTTGGAGGCGCATATCGGCCTGGAGCCATCCTTTCGAGTGCGCATCCTTGCATCGGCCCGCGAGGTGACGGTCGCCAGCGGCCATTCGCTGCGAGCGGACGCGATCCTGGAGATCGACGCGGACTGCGACCTGCTGGTGATTCCCGCCATCGAGGGAGCGCGGCTGGCCGGCTTCGTACCGGATGCGGCGAGCCTGGCCTGGATCGCGCAGCGGATCGACGCCGGTGCCCGGGTCCTCGCCCTCACCACCGGGGCCGCCTGGCTGGCCGCCAGCCGGCGCGCCGACGGTCTCCTGCTGGCCAGCCACTGGGCCTACGTTCGGCAGTTGGCCAGGCGCTATCCGCAATGCCGCTTCATCGGCCAGCGTTCGTACCTGCAGGCCGACGGACTCTATACCACCGGCTCCCTGGGCGGCTGCTTCGATGCCTTGCTGGAAATCATCGCTCGGGAGCGAGGCGACCGCTTCTCGCAGCTCTGCGCCACCCACCTGCTGGTCGCCGATGCGCAACGCCTGAGTCCGATCCTGCCGGGTCGCCGCAACCATCGCGATGAGAGCATCCTTGCGTTGCAGGACTGGATCGAGGCCAACCACGCCGAGCCCCTCGGCTTGGAGCGTATGGCCGCCCAGGCCGGCCTTGCGCTGCGTACCCTGAAACGTCGCTTCGGTGCTGCCACCGGGCTTTCGCCGATCCGTTACCTGCAACAGGTCCGGGTCGACCGGGCGAAGAAGTTGCTGCTGGCCACCCCGCTGTCGATCCGCGAGATTGCCTACGAGGTGGGCTACGAGAATGTCAGCTTCTTCGTCAGGCTGTTTCGCAAAGAGGCGGGCGACACCCCGTCGCATTGGCGGGGCCGGGTGCGCGGGCCGGAGCGTTGAGGTCGATATAAACGGGATACGGCCACCGAGCAAACGCATGGCAGGTTCGCTATCTCGGTTCGGCGGGCAGGTGACTTGCGATGCATCCACTTTCGTTGCAGGTTTCGCGCGTCGTGTGGAAAACGCACTGCATCGAAGATGGGTCTTGTCTTCGCCCGGTTTCATTGCGCCGGTTGCTGGATATCGAGGGTGCACTTCCCAGGATGATGATCGGATCTTATCGGTGAGAGTCGTTGCCCCTTGCCCGGATTGTCCGGGCGTTCTCCTGCGGGTACGCAGATGAGGGGCGTTCAAGCTGGCGGGAGTGCCAAGGTGTTTCTGCCTGTTGAAGGCTCTTATCGAATCAGAAAAACCTTACGCCAGAAGTAGTGGGGGCTGATGGCCCTGCTCGCTTCGATCCTTCATGGTTAGCGGGTTCTGTTCTTCTTCGCCGTGGAGAGTTTTTTTGTGAGTGGTTCCCTCTTGGTACCGGCCAGTCTCGCCAGTCGCATCAGGCTCCTGCTGGTCATGACCCGGCGCGAGGTCGAACTGCGTTATCGCGACGCCATGTTGGGCCGCATCTGGATCATCGTCTCGCCGTTCCTGCTCTTGCTGATCTATACGTTTGTCTTCGGCTTTGTGCTGAAGTCGCGCTGGGGTGGAAGCCAGAGCACGCTTTCCTTCGCCTTGACCCTGTTTTCCGGACTCCTGCTGAACGGGATCCTCGCTGAAAGCCTGTCCAGGGCCCCGACTATCATCCAGGCCAACGCCAACTACGTGAAGAAGCTGGTTTTTCCCCTGGAGATACTCCCCCTCACACCGCTGCTGGCCGCTTTCTTCAACGCCATGCTCGGCTACCTGGTGCTCTGTATCTTTCTTCTCTTCAGCGGCGTCGAGCCAGGCTGGCAACTGGTTCTGCTACCGCTTGCCCTGCTCCCCTTCCTGCTCTGCGTGACGGGGCTGGCGTGGTTCCTCGCGGGGCTCGGGGTCTATGTTCGCGACATAGGGCAGTTCGTCCAGTTTCTCCTGGTGCTTCTGCTATTCATCAGCCCGGTGTTCTATCCGCTGTCTTCCTTGCCACCGGTAATGCAGCCCTACCTGTACCTCAATCCGCTGACGATCCCGGTAGAAATGGTCAGGGCGATCCTTTTCGATGCTCCCTATCCGACCCTTGGGGTCTTCAGCGTTTATTGCGTTGCGTCTCTGCTGGTCTGTTCATCGGGCTTCCTCTGGTTCCGTCGGGTTCAGGAAGGTTTTGCAGATGTCCTCTGAGGCCGTTTCCCCGGGCCTGCAGATGACGGCCGAGTGGATACCGCTGGGGCAGCGTTTGCTCGAACGCGGGTTGGTGAGCGGCCAGGAACTCGAGCGGGCGCTCGACCTGCAACGCCGGCTTGGCGGCCGTCTGGGAGGCATTCTCGTGCGTTCCGGAGCCATCTCGGAAAATACCCTCATGCAGGTGCTGGCGGAGCAACTGCGGTTGCCGCTGGTGGGGGACGACCTGCGGAAGCCGAGCGAAGAGTCCATCGCCGCATTCCTGCTCAGTACCCCGATCAATACCGACTGGTTCGTCGAAGAGCAACTGGTGGTCTGGGAGGAGGGCGAGCAACTGCTGTTCGCGGCGCGTGATCCGTTATCTCCTTCGATACGCGAAACCCTGGGCTATTTCTATCCGGAGCGCTCGATTCAAGCAGTGCTGTGCCGCTCCCAGGATCTGGACGGCTGGTTGGAGCACTCCCTGGACCTGGCCCGGCAAGGTGCGGATCGGCACGCCTACGGCAGCGAAGACATCCGTTACCTGCGGGAGTTGGCGGAGGAGGCGCCGGTAGTCGAACTCGTCAACAACGTGATGAGCCAGGCCATGGAAAAGCGTTCTTCGGATATTCACATCGAACCCCGGGAGTTCGACTTCCGTATCCGCTTCCGCGTCGACGGCGTCCTGCACGACCAACTGAGCCTTCCCCGCGAGCGATTCGCGGCGGTCGTCTCGCGGATCAAGCTGATCTCCGCCATCGACATCGCGGAGCGACGGTTGCCGCAGGATGGACGCATGAGCATCCGGGTCAGCGGTACGGAGCTCGACGTGCGGGTCTCCACCTTGCCAGGGGTGCATGGCGAATCGGTGGTCATGCGCCTGTTGCCGAAGGAGCGCGAGGGGTTGCGCCTGGACCGGCTCGGGATGCTCCCGGACCACTTGCGGAGGATGCGTGCATGGGTAGCGGAACCCCACGGCATCATCCTGGTGACCGGCCCCACCGGATCGGGCAAGTCCACCACGCTCTATGGCGCGCTGGAGGAAATCAATGATGGCGTGCGCAAGCTCATCAGCGTGGAAGATCCCGTGGAATACCAGGTGCCCAATATCACCCAGGTCCAGGTCCATGCCGACATCGGCCTGACCTTCGCTGCCGCCTTGCGCTCGATCCTGCGGCAGGATCCCGATGTGATCATGATCGGGGAGATACGCGACCTGGAGACGGCGGAGATCGCCGTACAGTCCTCGCTCACCGGTCACCTGGTGCTTTCGACCCTGCATACCAACGATGCGGTGAGCGCCTTCACGCGTTTGATCGACATGGGCGTGGAACCCTTCCTGGTGGCTTCGCCGGTGCGCGGTGTCCAGGCCCAGCGACTGGTGCGCAGGTTGTGCGCCCACTGCGCGGAACCTTACGAGCCAACCCTTGCTGCGGCCGATCTGGCAGCGACCCAGGCGGCCACCGCGCGGCTGTTCCCGGGGCAGGCAGCGCAATGGCGCGTGGCGCGAGGCTGCGGCCGCTGCGAAGGTACCGGCTACAGCGGCCGTGTGGGCATCTACGAACTCGTCGATCTGTCTTCCGAGATGCGCGACCTGATCGTGCAGAGAGCTTCCCTCGAACAGATGCATCGGCTTGCCGCCAGCCAGGGACAGCGCAATCTGCGTGAAGATGGCTTGATCAAGGCCTGGTTGGGTATGACCAGTCTTGACGAGGTGCATCGCGTGACCAGCGGCTAAGCCCATGAATTTCATCTACCAGGCCGTCGATCGCAAGGGCAGGCGCGTTCGTGGCGAACTCTGCCTCCCCACGCGCCAGGATGCGCTGCGGCAGTTGCAGCGCCAGGGGCTCACCCCGCTCAGCCTGGAGGTGAAACGCCGCAACCTGGGCTCGCGACGTCGGCTCAAGGCCGAGGAATTGAACATGGCCATCCACGAGCTGGCCACCATGCTCGCGGCGGGAGTGAGCATGGCCGACGCGGTGGAGGCTCAGGAGCGAGGCGCGCGCCACCCGAAGTTGATTACCGCCCTGCAGGCGATGGCCAATGGTCTGCGCCAGGGGCAATCCTTTCCCGTGGTGCTGGAGAGCGCCGGCCTCGACTTGCCGCGCTATGTATATCAACTGGTGGCGGCCGGCGAGATGACCGGAAACCTCGCAGGAGCCTTGAGGGACTGTGCCACGCAGATGGAATACGAACGGCGAACCCGCGCCGAGTTGCAAGGGGCGCTGATCTACCCTGCGATTCTGGTGCTCAGCGGGGTGCTCGCCGTGGCGACCCTGTTCGTCTTCGTCGTTCCGAAATTCGCCAATCTCCTGAACGAGACTGCCCAGCTCCCGTGGCTTGCCTGGGCAGTGCTGAGCATCGGGGTATGGAGCAACGAGAGTTCCGGCTTGCTGGCGTTCGCCGTCCTGCTGCTTGCTGGCGGCATCGCCGTGGCGCTGCGCAATCCGGCGCTCCGCGCCCATGCGCTCGACCAGTTGGTGCGCCTGCCCGTAGTCGGGGAATGGTTGATGCAGGCGGAAATAGCGCAATGGTCGAAGGTGCTTGGAACCCTGCTGGGAAATCGTGTGCCGCTGGTGGAGGCCCTGCTGCTTTCCGCCGCTGGCGTCCGCATTGCCCGGCAGCGCCGGACCCTGGAGCGAGTCACCCAGGATGTGCGGGCCGGCATCGCCTTGTCGGCAGCGTTGGAGGAGCGCCAGGCGGTCACGTCCATCGGTTCGAGCCTGGTGCGGGTTGGAGAGGCCTCCGGGCAGCTCGCGGAGATGCTGCAGAGCCTGGCGACGCTCTATGGAGAGGCCGGGCAGGCGCGAATGAAAAAGGCCCTGGTACTGATCGAGCCTTTGGCGATCCTGCTGATCGGCTCTGTGTTCGGCCTGATCATTACCGGCGTGGTACTGGCGATTACCAGCGCCAACGACATGGTGCTTTGAATGCCGGGTATCGATGCCGCGGCTAGTTGGATGAGACGTGAAGTGGAAACCGTATGAACAGAGCTGCACAACAGGGCTTCACCCTGCTCGAGATGATTGTGGTGTTGGTGATTATCGGCATGCTGATGGGGCTCGTCGGGCCGCGACTGTTCAATCAGGCCGACAAGGCGAAGGCGCAGACGGCGGATACCCAGGTGAAGATGCTCAAGGGCGCGTTGCTCACCATGCGCCTGGACATCGGCCGGCTGCCGACCGAAGAAGAAGGCCTGGCGCTACTCAACACGCCGCCTTCCGATGAACGTCTCGGGGCCTTCTGGCACGGGCCCTACCTCGAGGGCGGCGTACCGCTGGACCCCTGGAACCGGCCTTACCTGTACAGCGACAGGCCGAGTGCCGAACAACCCTTCACTCTCTACAGCCAGGGCGCGGATGGGCAGCCCGGTGGGAAAGGCCTGGATGCCGATGTCGGTTACGCGCCCAAACGTTGACCAGGCCGCGTTCACCTTGCTCGAACTGCTGGTGGTGCTGGTGATCGTCGGGGCCATTGCTGCGGTGGCGTTGCCCGGCCTGGTGAGGATGCAGGAGACCTGGGCGCGCAGGACCGCGCTGGACGATCTGTTCAATCAATTGCAGACCTTGGGCTATCGCGTGCGCAGCGATGGGCGGGAGCTGCTCATTGGTGAGAGCGGGGCGGTTCCCGAGCAGTTGCTGCGACTGCCCGATGGCTGGACGGTTACTGCTCGGCCGCCGATACGTTACATGGCAAACGGAGTTTGCCTGGGCGGAAAGTTGCAGGTCCATCATGGGCGCGCGACACATACGCTGCTGCTTCAGCCACCCCTCTGCGCGCCCGGGACGATCCGCTGATGCCGGCGCGGCAGGAAGGCTTCACGCTCCTGGAGGCGGTGGTTGCGCTGACGCTCCTGGCAGTGGTCGGCGGTGCGCTATTCGCCTGGCTCAACAGTGCCTTTCGGAGCATGCAGCGGGTCGAGGCGGCCGAGCTGCGCATCGAGACGGCCCGGGTGGCGATGGCCTATCTGGAGCGCATGAACCCTGCGCTCGAACCCGCAGGCAGGGCCCGGCTGGGGCATTACCGGCTGGAGTGGCGAAGTTCGCCGCTGTCCGCGTCGAAAGCGGCGGTGGGCCGCCATAGCGGCAGTCCGGGCATCTACGACGTGACCTTGTTCAGGGTCGTCGCCAGCATCCGGGCCGGCGATGGAACGCCGCAGACGCTGCAACTGGAGCTTCCCGGGTACGTGGTCATCCCAGCGCGACTGGGTGATGGACCATGATCCGCTCGCGACGAAAACAGGGTGCATTCACCCTGCTCGAGATGATCGTGGTGCTGCTGGTCGTTTCCTTCATCGGCACGTTGCTCATGCAAGGGTTGAGCTATGCCAGCAAGGCCAACCAGTCCTTGCACCAGAGCCTGGGGCGCGGACAGGTCCGGGCGCTGACCTTCGATTGGTTCCGTGATGCGGTGGAGAACCTGGTCGCTCCCGAGGCTGGCGAGGTCCGCTGGCGTCTGCGAGGGGACGAACTCAGTTTCGAGGCCATGTCTGCCGCGGCCCTGGATCGCCGTGCGGGCATCCCGACGCCCTTGGCCTTCCGGCTTGAGCGGCGGGCAGGAGAGGACCGGACCGAGTTGATCTATGTGCGAAGGCTGGAGGACAGTCGCTGGCCCCTCCTGCATCTGCGCGGCGAAGCTCGCTTCCGCTATCTGGACGGTCACGGCCAGTGGCACCGGGACTGGCCGCCGAGCGCGCAACTGGCCGATACCCTTCCCGAGGCGATGGCACTGGCGGCTCCCGAGGAGCGTCTGTTTGTCCTTGTCGCGGTCGCACTGCCCAGAGCGAGGCCCGCCGAACATGATTTCTGATGGCGCACGCCGACATGCGGCGTCTGCCCGCTCGTCTGGCTTCGTTCTGGTCGGAGTGGTCTGGTTCCTGGCCATCATGACCCTGCTGGCCAGTGCCGCTGTACTCTGGGTCGGGCGCTCGCTGGATGCCACGGAAAACCGGCGCAAGGTGCTGCTTCGTGAGCTGGAGGAGCATGCCTTGCTGGCGCGGGTCCAATGGCTGGTGGCTACCCAGCGCTATACCGTCGCGGGCCTGAGCGTACCGGGAAATGCTGGCGCCGCGCCGAGCAAGGTGGACATGGACACTTCGATCCTGCCCATTGGCGGGGAGCTGCCTCTGGATGGCCGGGAGTTCTGCATGGCCAATGGCTGGTGCGTTGCGCTGCTCGATCGCTCTGCGCGCCTCAGTCTTTCCGGCATCGATCCGCGGGTACTGTCCAGGCTGCTGGCGGGGTTGGGGGTTCCCGCCGAGCAGGTGCAGGTCATGGTCGCCCAATGGTTCAGCTATCTCTATCCCGGCGCCGCTCCACGACTGGGTAGTGCCGCGCAAGCCAGCGACAGGTCCTCTCCGGGCCAGGCCCGGCGCCGTCCGTTGCGCTCGGTGATGGAAGTCTTCCGGCTGGAGGCCTGGCGCCCCTGGGAAGCGCATTTGCTCGACGCCGGTTGGCGCGATCTGGTTGCGGCGGACGAGGCGGCGCTGAACATCAACACCGCGGATGCCCGAATCCTGTCTCTTGCCTGGGGACTACCGGAGGACGCTGTCGGCCGACTGCTGCAAGCCCGCTGGCAGCGTCCGTTCACCCGGATGTCGGACCTGCATGACATCCTCGGGGGTCATGCGAGGCTGGTTCCCGAGGATGGATGGGCGCGCCTGGCCAGTCCGGTCCTGTCGATTCGGCTCTACCCGCCAGGAGCCGAGCAGGGGACGGAATACGAGGTCCGCTTCAACTCAGAGCACCGCCTGCTGCCACCCTGGCAGCTTCTCTCGAAGAGGTCCGTGAAGATAAATGATCGCTACTCGAATCCTCCGCTGCATCCCGATATCGCCCCCGGGGTTCTTGCCGCCCCGCTTGTGGCAAGGCCGTGGTAAGGATGGCCGGGCGCAGCTTGAGTGGGTACGTAGAGGTACAGGGTTGGCGCGGCGCGCCCCAGCGCAGTGGATCGTGGATCGGGCGTGGTGTGTCTATCGCTGTCTCGATCTCAATCATGTGCCGCGCTCTGACCGGTATCAGGCACTGGCGTTGAAGCTTGCCGCCCTGGCGCCTTTTCGCCGCGCGGGCCATTACGTAGCCTGGCGGGGTGGCCATGCTCTGGTCTGGTTCTGGGATGAGGAGGTCCGGGAGGCCGTTGCCGAAGACTGCGTCGACCAACCTCGGCGTTATCGCTGTATCCCCGAATCCCTGCTGCAGGCTCCCCCTCGGTCGATCGCGGAAGGCGAGACGGTTCGGCTGCTTCGGGTTCGCTCCGGGCTGGATCTCCAGGTCTGGAGAGATGACTGCCTTGTCCTGAGCCATTTCTTTCCCAGCCCACCCCAGCCAGAACAATGGGTTCGGTTGCTCCGGGGGCTGGCGGGAATACGCATCCCGGAGAGCCTGGTTGCCGAGCCTGGAGAGTCACTGGGCCGTCCCTGGGCCGTTCCGGCGGCGGAAGCAACGCTGCTGCGATGGGAGCGTTGGTTGCCGCATGGGCTCATAGCCACCCTGTTGCTGGGATGCGGATTCAATCTGGGGGAAGGTTTGTCCTGGTGGTGGGCCGAGCGTGCGCTGCGAACGCAGTACGACCAGCTGAGCGGCCAGGTCTCGCCGATCCTCAGCGCACGCAACCAGGCCTTGCAGACCAATCGGATGGCCACGGAGCTGGGGCGCGCTTTGCAGCATCGCTCGCAGGTGGCGCTGCTGGGACAGGTAGCGGAACTGTTGCCGAAGGACAGTCGGTTGCTCGCCTGGCGCTATCGAGGCTCCGAGCTGGAGTTGCGGATTGGCACCGACAGTGTCGACCCGCGTCTCTATGTGAGGCGTTTCATGGAGTCGGGGAGTTTCGAAGATGTCAGGGTGGAACCTTCGCAGAGCGAGGGGCTATCGCTGAGCCTGGTCCTGCGTACGCCGGGGGAGGGTGCCTGATGTCGGACTTCCAGCGATCACTGCAGTTCCAGGGGCGGAACCTGCAACGACAATGGCAGGAAAAACCACTCTTGCGCATGGCCATCTGGAGCCTGTGCCTGCTGCTGGTTGTGCATCTGGTCATGCTCAGCATGGATTGGAGGGAGGAACGAGGGGAGGAATATCGTCGTCTGGCCGGGGAATGGCTCAAGCTCCAGGACGTTTCCCGGCAGACCGCCTGGCCGGAGCGGGCGATGCAGGCGGAGCAGGTACTGAACCTTCAGCGAGAGCGCTTCTGGCAGGCGCCGAATGCGTCGCAGGCGAGGGCCGATGTGCAGGCCTGGCTGACCGAGCGGGTTCGCCTGGCGGGCGTCCCTGACGCGGAAGTGAGCGTACTGCTTCCTCGCGGCTTCGAGAAGCAAGGGACGATCGCGCGTATCGAGGCCCAGGTTCGCGGGCAGTTGCAGCCAGCCTCGTTCAGTCGGTTGTTGCAGGATATAGAAGCGGAGCAGCGGCAAGTATCGGTGGAGTTTCTGGAACTGAACAATATGTTGTCGCCCATGCTCAATCTACAATTGTCGTTCCTGTTCGTAGCGGCCTATTGAAGCGGATGCGGATCGGGCAGCACCCGTTTGCTGGAAGAGTTCGGCGGAGGGCGGTGCCCTTCGATGGAGCGAGTTGCCGCCAGGCGGCCGGGAAACCGAATCCGCTCGGGACGCCTGCGATTCGGCTCTCCGGCCCGCCATTGTCGCATTCGCGCAGCGAAGAACGGCCAGTCTGGTCCGGCCTGTAAACAAGTGCAAAATTTTACTTCATGGTCGGCTTGGCACTCCGAGCCGGCTCGTCCATGCTGGAGCACAACTTTCCCATGGATACCATTGCCATGAAGTTCCTGCTGCCCCTGCTGCTGTTATTCCCGCTTTCCGCTCTCGCCGACGACAAGGACTACGACCAATGCATACTCGACTACCAACGCACGGCGAAGAGCGGGGTGGCGGTTCACTTCATCACCCAGGCCTGCGACAAGTTGTATAACGACGGCTCCTTCCTGCTGTCGCGGGAAAAGGCTTATTACGAGTGTCTGCTGGAGAACCTGCCGGGGGTGGAGAACAACCTGGCGGCGCAGAAGATCAGGAGCGCTTGCGAATCGAAGTCGCAGAATTGATCTGGCGAGGAGGGAGCGAAAGTAGCCAGTGGGGTTTCCGACGGCATCGGCAGGATGCCGTCGGGAAAACCGGCTTAGCGTTGCAGCCAGGATTCGACGGTTTCGGAACCGTACTGTTCTTTCCAGGCTTTCAGAACCTTGTGGTTGCCGCCCTTGGTTTCGACGACTTCACCGTTGTTCGGGTTCTTGTAGACCTTCAGGGCGCGGGCACGGCGCTGCGGAGCGGCGCTGACGGTGACCGGAGCCTTGGGGTCGAGGATGGCGATGATGTTGTGCAGGGTCATGCCGTACTTGTCCATCAACGCCTGCAACTTGTCCTTGAATTCCAGTTCCTGCTTCAGGCTGCTGTCGCTTTTCAGCTTTTCCAGCAGGGCCAGTTGCTCCTGAAGTTTGCGCTCTGCCTCGCGGAACTCGGCAAGTTTGGACATTCGTTTCACTCCCGTTCTAAAAATATGGTGCTGGGTTTTGGTGCATTTATAGTGGATTTACGGACTTTCCGTGTCCGCGGCAAAGGATAAGTCTTTATCTACTGGAAGAACAATATAGTTGCACGGTTTTATTGACTAACGGACTGTAGGGACAGCTTGCCGGATGTTTCCCGGAAGAATATGAAACCTTTATGTCCGTGGGGATAATGCTTCGTACAACCCATGGGAGAGAGACGGCAGAACGGGCCCGTTGTGTGGAAGCCCGTTTTAGAGCAGATGGCGAAGCGCCAGGGGAGAGTCGGGCGAATCAATCGCCCCGATATTCGCAACCGCTGGTGCAAGTTTCGTGGACGCGGACCTTGGAGAGTTCCGGCAACAGCGGCTTGAGTTGTTGCCAGATCCAGCGGCAGAGGTTTTCGCTGGTGGGGTTTTCCAGGCCTGGAATATCGTTCAGATAATTGTGGTCGAGTTGCTCGTAGATCGGCTTGAAGATCGCCTTGATTTCCGCGAAGTCGCGGATCCAGCCGGTATGCGGATCGACCTCGCCTTCGATGTGGATGGCGACACGGAACGAGTGGCCGTGCAGGCGCCCGCATTTGTGGCCTTCGGGGACGTGGGGCAGGCGATGGGCAGATTCGAAGGTGAATTCTTTGAAGAGTTCCACTGTAGTGCGCTCTGGATCGGGGTTATCGGACAACCGGAATGGGGGCGCCATGGTAGCAGGTTTGCGCGCCGGACCCGGTCTGCTCCGACCGGGCGGTCGTTTACCTGAGTTGCAGGCGGCGCGCCAGGCGCGCCAGGTTGGCGCGATCCAGGCCCAGCTCGCGTGCAGCCGAGGCCCAGCTTCCCTGGTGGCGGGCCAGGCAGTCCTGGATTAGGTGGCGTTGGTAGGCGTCGGTGGCCGCGCGCAACGAGTGACCGGTCGTTGGCGCGGCGGGCGCGGGCTCGACCACGCTGCGAGGTGGCGCGGGGGTTTCCGCGGGCAGGTCGAGATCCTGCCGATGCAGGGTGACGATCCGCGACCGCTCCGGATTGTGGCCGAGGGCCTTGAGCGAGGCGCGGCCGACCAGGTGCTCGAGTTCGCGCACGTTGCCCGGCCAGCGATAGTCGAGGAGCGCGGCCTGGGCCTCGTGGTCCAGGCGCAGGCTGCGCAGTCCCAGGCGCGGTCGGTTTTCCTCGAGGAAGTAGCCGGCCAGCAGGAGGATATCGCGGCCGCGCTCGCGCAGCGGCGGCACGCGCAAGGGATAGACGCTGAGGCGATGGTAGAGATCGGCGCGGAAGCGCCCGGCACGCACTTCCTCGGCCAGGTCGCGGTTGGTGGCTGCGATCAGGCGTACGTCGACGCGGTGCTCGCGATCGGAGCCGACCCGCTGCAACTGCCCGCTCTGCAGCACGCGGAGCAGCTTGGCCTGCACCGCCAGCGGCAACTCGCCGACCTCGTCGAGGAACAGGCTGCCGCCGTCGGCCAGTTCGAACTTGCCGCGCCGTTCGTTGACCGCGCCGGAGAAGGCGCCGCGCACATGGCCGAACAATTCGCTTTCCACCAGGGTCTCGGGCAGCGCGGCGCAGTTGAGACTGATCATCGGCTTGCCGCTGCGCATGGAATGCCGGTGGATGGATTGCGCCACCAGTTCCTTGCCGACCCCGGTCTCGCCGGTGATCAGTACGCTCAGGTCGCTGTTGGCGACCAGGCGGATTTCTTCCAGCAGCGCCTTGTGCGCGGCGCTCTGGCCGATCATTTCCCGTGGCCGCTCGCCAGCGGCTTCGAGATAGGCCTCGGCGCGCTGGTGCTCGTCCTCGGCGCGGCGGGTCAGGTCGCGCATCCGCTCGCTGGCCTTGACCGTGGCGGCGGCGAGGCTGGCGAAGGCCTCCAGGGTATCCAGGTCGGCGCTGGCGAAGCGCGACGGATCGAGGGTATCCAGGGTCAGCAAGCCCCAGGGCTGGTCGTCGAGGTACAGCGGACAGCCCAGGCAATCATGGATTTCCAGGTGGCCGTGGAGGCCTTCCACCAGACCGTCGTAGGGATCGGGCAGGCCGCAGTCGGCGGGGAAGCGGGTCGGCCCGCGGCGCTCCAGGAGGGCCTCGAGGCGCGGATGTTCGCCGACCCGGAAGCGCCGGCCGAGGGTGTCCGGGCTGAGGCCGTCCACCGCCAGCGGGATCAGGTATTCGCCGTCCAGGCGCAGCAGCGCGGTGGCGTCGCAGGGCAGCAGGTCGCGCAGGGCCTGGAGCAGGCGGCGGTAGCGTTCGTCTTCCGGCAGGTCGCGGGACAGGTCGGCAACCAGCGGGATCAGGGTGGCAAGCAAGGGGTTGGTGGTCATTTCGACCTCTTTGCAGTCCTAATGACTCTGAATGGTTGCAGTCATTATGACCTATGCCGGCCTGCAAGGCCCGTGAATTCTGGTAGTTTGCCTTGGCACGCTTCCTGAAATGCTTCGAGGTGAAACAAAACCTTGCATGCGTCAGGAGTCATCAATGTTGTCCAATGCCCAACGTGCCCTCATCAAAGCCACCGTACCGCTGCTGGAGACCGGCGGTGAAGCGCTGATCACCCATTTCTACCGCACCATGCTCGGCGAGTACCCCGAGGTTCGCCCGCTGTTCAACCAGGCCCACCAGGCCAGCGGCGACCAGCCGCGGGCGCTGGCCAATGGCGTGCTGATGTACGCCAGGCACATCGACCAGTTGCAGGAACTCGGCCCGCTGGTGGCCAAGGTGGTGAACAAGCATGTCTCCCTGCAGGTGCTGCCCGAACACTATCCGATCGTCGGCACTTGCCTGTTGCGGGCGATCCGCGAGGTCCTCGGCGAACAGATCGCCACCGACGAAGTCCTCGAAGCCTGGGGCGCGGCCTACCAGCAACTGGCCGACCTGCTGATCGAGGCCGAGGAGTCGGTGTATGCCGCCAGCGCCCAGGCCGATGGCGGCTGGCGCGGCGTGCGGCGCTTCCGCGTGGCACGCAAGCAGGTGGAGAGCGAGGAAATCACCTCGTTCTACCTGGAGCCGGTGGACGGCCAGCCGCTGCTGGCGTTCCAGCCGGGACAGTACATCGGCCTGCGGCTGGACATCGACGGCGAGGAAGTGCGCCGCAACTATTCGCTTTCCGCTGCCAGCAACGGCCGCGAATACCGCATCAGCGTCAAGCGCGAGGCGGGTGGACGGGTCTCCAATTACCTGCATGACCGGGTCGCCGAGGGCGACGAGCTGGATCTGTTTCCGCCGGCTGGCGATTTCGTCCTGCGTGACAGCGACAAGCCGCTGGTGCTGATCACCGCCGGCGTCGGCATCACCCCGGCCCTGGCCATGTTGCAGGAAGCGCTGCCGCAGGCGCGGCCGATCCGCTTCATCCATTGCGCCCGGCATGGCGGCGTGCATGCCTTCCGCGACTGGATCGAAGACGTGTCGGCGCAGCACGAGCAGGTCGAGCACTTCTTCTGCTACAGCGAACCGCGTGCCGGCGACAGTGCCGACGCCGAGGGATTGCTGAGCCGCGAGAAACTGGCCGACTGGTTGCCGCAGGAGCGCGACCTGGACGCCTACTTCCTCGGACCCCGGCCTTTCATGGCGCAGGTCAAGCGCCACCTGGCCGACCTCGGCGTACCCTCGCAGCAATGCCACTACGAGTTCTTCGGTCCGGCCGCCGCGCTGGACGCCTGAAGCGACGGGCCGGCGCGAGGTGCGTCGGCCCTTTTTCGGAAAAAGGAGATCGAGATGAACGCTCTGTTCGATTGTCCACGGCGGGTGCTGCGGATCGGTCACGGGCTGCTGGCGGCCGGCCTGGCGCTGCTCGTCGCCGGCGTGATCGCCGCCTATTTCCTCGACCGCTACCTGAACATGCCGGCGCTGGTGTTTTCCCATGCGCTGGTGATCCTCGGCCCGACCCTGTTGAAGATTGGCTACGTGATGCGCCTGAGCGCGCTGTTCCGCATGCGTCGACCCGGTTGGGAGGTCTGCTGTGCAAGTGCTTGATCGTTCCAGGCTGATGGCCATACCGCCGATCTGGCGCCTGGGCTTCCGCCCGTTCTTCCTCGGCGGCGCGCTGTTCGCGGTCCTCGCCATCGCGCTCTGGCTAGCGGCGCTGGCCGGGCTCTGGAGCGGCTGGCAACCGGTCGGTGGCTGGCTGGCCTGGCATCGTCACGAAATGCTCTTCGGTTTCGGCGTGGCGATCATCGCCGGCTTCCTGTTGACCGCCGTGCAGACCTGGACCGGCGTACCCGGCCTGCAGGGCAAACCCTTGGCCCTGCTCGCCGGGCTCTGGCTGGCGGCGCGCCTGGCCTGGCTATTCGATGCGCCGCTGGCGCTGCTGCTGGTGCTGCAACTGAGCTTCCTGCCGCTATTGGCCTGGGCTATCGGTCGCAGCCTGTGGCGGGTGCGGCAGAAGCGCAATTACCCGGTGGTGGGCCTGTTGCTGCTGTTGACCCTGGCCGACGCCCTGGTCCTGCTCGGCCTGTTCGAGGGCAACGACGACTGGCAACGGCGTGCCTCCATCGCCGCGCTATGGCTGATCGCCGGGATGATGAACCTGATCGGCGGGCGGGTGATCCCGTTCTTCACCCAGCGCGGTCTCGGCCGTCAGCAGCAGGTGCCGGCGATCGCCTGGCTGGACAATGGCATCCTGCTGGGCTGCGTGCTGGTGGCGCTGCTCACCGCCGCGGGCGTCACGACGCAGCCGACGCCCTGGCTTGCAGGACTGTTCGCCGCCCTCGGTGGTGCGCAACTGTGGCGCCTGTGGCGTTGGCGCGATCGCGGCATCTGGCAGGTGCCGCTGCTCTGGTCTCTGCACCTGGCATATTTCTGGATCGCCGTGGCGCCGCTTGGCATGGCGCTCTGGAGCCTGGGCCTGGCGCTGGCGCCGAGCCAGGCGCTGCACGCGCTGGCGGTGGGCGGCATGGGCGGGTTGATCCTGGCGATGCTGGCACGGGTCACTCTCGGCCATACCGGTCGCGCGCTGCAACCGCCGGCAGCGATGCCCTGGGCTTTCGCCCTGCTCAATCTCGGCTGCGCGGCGCGGGTGTTCCTGCCCAGCCTGTTGCCGGCGAACTGGGCGCTGCCCCTGGCAGGCGGACTGTGGGCTTTGGCGTTCCTGCTGTTCGCCTGGTTCTATGCGCCGATGCTGTGTCGTCCGCGGGTCGACGGCCATCCCGGTTGATCAGGGGGCTTGCCGCAGACGCCGCAGCTCCTGGTTCAGCCAGTCGGCGGAGTTGCGCGTCTGCGTGGCGCAGCGCACCTGGTAGGGCTTGCCGCTGAGGCTGCTCTGGGTCGCGGCGCGCTCGATGAAGTCCTCGCTGCTGGCGACCAGATCCTTGCGCTCCAGGTAGTCGAGCTTCTTCTGCAGGTGGGCGCGGGCTTCCGCGGCCGGGTATTCGCTGCCGTTGCGGATGAAGGTGCAGCCGCTGTCTTCAACAAAGCTCAGCAAGCGGCCGATCTCCTGGCTCGCCTGCGGGGAGGGCGCGGCCAGCGCCGGCAGGCTCGAGGCCAGCAGCCAACAGGCGGCGCAGGTAGTCCGCCAGGTAATCGTGAAAGCGCGCATCGTTCCAGTACTCCATGTGGCTCAACGGGGTGTGCCGCTTGTACCAGGGACCGACCGGCAGGGCGAGGTCCTCGTGGACGACCGCGGCGTAGTTCTGCAACGGCCGCAGCGGATAGCCGAGCGGATCGGCCGGCGCGTAGACGTTCAGCCAGCGTGCCTGCTGGCGGATGGCCGGGGTCAGGCAGTGGCCGGGAAAGCGGATCGGACAGACCTTCTCGTAGGCGAAGGTGAACAGCGGGATGTTACAACCGAAGGTGACCAGCCCGGCCAGGGTTTCCAGGCCGAGGAAGGGGTCGATCGAGCAACTCGGCGTGCGGTTGAGTTTCTGCTGGTCCCAGATGAAGTTGGATACGATGTGCCCGCCCAGGGAGTGGGCGAGGATCACCAGCGGCGTCTGCGGCCCGACCTTCGCGCGCAGGGCCATGATCCCGCTGCGCACGTGCTGGTGGACCTGCTGGTAGGTGGTGTCGTAGGCGGCGCTGACCTTGCGGTAGCCGCTGGCGTCGCCGAGGAATAGCGTCACCGCCCGGCGCAGCCAGCGCCAGCCCAGCGGCTCGCGCTCGATGCGCTTGAGGTAGTCCAGCTCGCGGGCGTCCAGTACGCTGGCCCAGTACAGGCTCTGGAAGGCCACCTCGCCGGCTTCCGCGCCGAGACGTCGGCGCAGCGCCGCCACCAGTTCGCGGGCGTAGCTGTGCAGACCGTCCTCGTCGCGGCTATCGGGCTGGTCGCCGATGCCGTGGATCAGCGCTACGGCCAGTTTCATGCAGGATCCTTCTCGTCGTTGGCGGCTCAGTCCAGCGCTTGCAGGCGTTCGCCGAGCCGGCCGCCGTCGACCAGTTCGAGGAATTCGTCGCCGAGCCTGCGGCTTTCCGCCATCGCCTGGCGCCAGTAGCGCTCGCGGCCGTCGTCGTCGCCGAGGTAGCGGGTGAAGTCCTTGCGGTCCGGCAGCTTGGCGTGCGGCAGGCGCGCCAGGTACTCGCGCGACGGCGCCAGCAGCAGCACGTCCTGCAGGCGCCCGGCGTCGCCACGGCGCCAGGGCAAGCCCTTGTCGAACCAGCCGGGGATCACCTTGTCGGTGAAGTGCGGGTAGAGCACCACGCCGCGGTCCTCGTAGGGCAGGTCGAGATGGTAGTCGAGCAGGCCGCCGTCGCGGTAGGTGCCGGGGCCGGCGCCAGGCAGGTCGCGGACGCCTTCCATGACCATCGGGATCGAGCCGGAGGCGAGCAGCGCCTGGCGCAGGTTGCCGCCGTCCAGGTGCAGGTAGCGCGACGGGAAGTCGGTCAGCGCGGCCAGCGGCGGCGCCTGGCGGGCGTCATGCAGGATCACCCGTTCGAAGTGGCGGTGCAGATGGCGGCGGCCGATCAGGTTGTCGCGGATCACCGAGGACAGCCCCAGGCCGAGGCTGGCCTTGTGGTCGTGGGCGAGGCGCCCGTGGCTCTTCACCACCACCACGTTGAGGCGGTACAGCGGGTTGTCGAGGATCCGCGCGTCCTGGCCGGCGAGCAGGTCGTCGAGCATCGCCGCGCACTTGCGCGAGACTTCGGCGATGCTCACGCCCTTGGGAAAACGCTGCCGGGTGTACAGCTCGCCGAGGCGGGTGAGGCCGGCCACGGCGTCGGGCAGGCAGGCACTGGCGAAGCGCCAGGAACCGATGGAGGCGCCGATCAGCGAGCGTTCACGCGGGGCGCGCGGCAGCCACTCGCCGAAGATCGCCAGGTCCAGTCCCTGGATGCCCAGCGCCTTTGGCCCGCCGGCGGCACCGGGGACGATGCCGACGTCGGCCGGCTGCAGGCCGCGCTCGCGGATGCGGGCGAGGGCGCGGCGACCGGCCTTGAGGGTCAGTGCGGGGGACTTGATCTGGATGGCTGGCATGCTGGTCTTCTCCCTTGCGGACCGGCGATTATAGGACGAGTTGTCGCAGGACCAAGCGCTTTCGAACGCCGGCGAGCCCCATCGCAGAGGCTTTCCGTTACCCTATGGCGCGCCCCGGCCATGTCCTTGCGGCAAATTCAGCTTCAATTAAGAGCGCCCGGTTAATCTGCAAACCGTCGAAAGCAACACGATTGATTCCCACGGAGAGATTCCCATGAAGAAACTGACTGCCCTGTTCGCCGCCACCGCCATCGCCCTGACTGCCGGCCTGGCCCAGGCCCGCGACCTCGGCCCGGACGAGGCGCTGAAGCTGCGTGACGCCGGGACCATCAAGTCCTTCGAAGAGCTGAACAAGAACGCCATCGCCAAGCATCCCGGCTCGAGCGTCCACGATACCGAGCTGGAAGAGGAATACGGCCGCTACATCTACCAGGTCGAGTTGCGCGACCCGCAGGGCGTGAAATGGGACCTGGAGCTGGATGCCGCTACCGGCGCCGTGCTCAAGGACCACCAGGACGACTGATGAAGTGGCTCATGCGCTACGCCGGGATCGTCGCACTGGTCCTGGCGGTCATCAGCCTCGAAGCGATGGCGCGCGACCTGGACCAGGACGAGGTCCTGCGCCTGCGCCAGGACGGTGTGATACAGCCGCTCGAATCCCTCATGCAGGAAGCCCTGGGGCGTTACCCCGGGGCGCGCCTGCTGGAGGTCGAGCTGGAAGAGGAAGACGACGTGTATGTCTACGAGGTGGAGCTGCTCACCCGCGACGGCGTCGTGCGTGAACTGGAACTGGATGCCCGCAACGGCCGCATCCTGAAGGACGAGGAAGACGACTGATGCGGTTGCTGCTGGTTGAGGATCACGTTCCCCTGGCCGACGAACTGATGGCCAGCCTGACCCGCCAGGGCTACGCGGTGGACTGGCTGGCCGACGGCCGCGACGCGGCGGTGCAGGGCGCCAGCGAACCCTACGACCTGATCATCCTCGACCTCGGCCTGCCCGGGCGTCCCGGCCTGGAGATACTCCAGGAGTGGCGTGGGCTGGGACTCGCGACTCCGGTGCTGATCCTCACCGCGCGCGGTTCCTGGGCCGAACGCATCGATGGGCTCAAGGCCGGTGCCGACGACTACCTGACCAAGCCGTTCCATCCGGAAGAGCTGGCCTTGCGCATCCAGGCCCTGTTGCGCCGCGCCCATGGGCTGGCCAACCAGAGCCAGCTGGAGGCCGCCGGGCTGCGCCTGGACGAGCAGCGCCAGTGCGTGTGCCTGAACGGCGCCGACGTCGACCTGACCGCCGCCGAATTCCGCCTGCTGCGCTATTTCATGCTGCACCCCGGCCAGGTCCTGTCCAAGGGGCACCTGGCCGAGCATCTGTACGACGGCGAGACCGAACGCGATTCCAACGTCATCGAGGTCCACGTCAACCACCTGCGGCGCAAGCTCGGCCGCGAGGTGATCGAGACCCGCCGTGGCCAGGGCTACCGCTACGCCGGGGTGGCCGCCGGATGAGGTCGATCCAGCGGCGCCTGAGCGTCGGCCTGTTCGCGGTGCTGCTGGTGGTCGGGCTGGTCCTCGCGCAGACCGGCCTGTGGCTGTTCGACCAGGGCCTGCGGCGCTATTTCGCCGGCAATCTGCGCGAGGAGGCGGAGAACCTGCTGGTGGCCATGGTGCGCGGGCCGAACGGCATGCAACTGGACGAGCAACGCCTCAACCCGGCGTTCCAGCGCCCGTATTCCGGGCGCTATTTCGTCATCGAGCTGGAAAAGGACACCTGGCGCTCACGCTCCCTGTGGGACAGCGAGCTGGAAGTGCCGCACAAGAAAGGGCTGGTGCAGGGCCTGGTCGATGGGCCCGAGGAGCAGCGACTGCTGGTGTTCCGCGGCCACTACAAGCGCATGGGCCAGAAGCTGCGGATCGTGGTGGCGCAGGACTATACGCCGATCCTGGAAAGCTTCGCCCGTGTGCAGTGGATGGGCCTGGGCGCCGGCGCCCTGGCGCTGCTCCTGGTATTGCTGTTGCAGCGCCTGACCGTGCGTCGTTCGCTGCGTCCGCTGGAGGAGGTGCGCCTGCAGATCGCCCAGCTGCAGCAGGGCCAGCGTAGCCAACTGGACAACCAGGCTCCCGAGGAACTGGAGCCGCTGGTGGAGCAGATCAACCACCTGCTGGCGCACACCGAAGAGACCCTGAAGCGTTCGCGCAACGCCCTGGGCAACCTCGGTCACGCCCTGAAGACGCCGCTGGCGGTGCTGGTCAGCCTCGCCGAGCGCGAGGAGATGGCGCGCCAGCCGGAGTTGCAACAGGTCCTGCGCGAACAGCTGGAACAGATCCAGCAGCGCCTCGGTCGCGAGTTGGGCAAGGCGCGCCTGGTCGGCGAAGCGCTGCCTGGCGCACATTTCGATTGCGCCGAGGAGTTGCCGTCGCTGTGCGACACCCTGCGCCTGATCCACGGCCCGCACCTGCAGGTGAGCTGGAGCGCGCCACCGGGGCTGCGCCTGCCATGGGACCGCGAGGACCTGCTGGAGATGCTCGGCAATCTGCTGGACAACGCCTGCAAGTGGGCCGATAGCGAAGTCCGCCTGACCGTCGCGCAGGGCGAGGGCATGGTCCGCCTGAAGGTCGACGATGACGGCCCCGGTATCCTCCCCGACCAGCGCCAGGCGGTGCTCGAGCGGGGTACCCGGCTCGACGAGCAGGTCAGCGGCCATGGCCTGGGCCTGGGCATCGCGCGCGACATCGCCGAGGCCTGCGGTGGCCGCCTGAGTCTCGAGGACAGCCCGCTGGGCGGCCTGCGGGTGAGCGTCGAGTTGCCGTTGCAGAAGAGCGGCCGCGCCGCCAGGGCTTAACAGTTCTTCACCATTTGCCGACAGTCCCGGCAAGATTTCCTCCTGCGCTTTCCCTAGCATCCCGGGCTTCTTGCAAGGAGGTCTTGGACGATGAAACGGCGGACGAGTACGGGCCGCTGGCGCTGGGCGCTGATGCTGCCGGTGCTGGTGTTCCTGTTGGGCGAGTCCAGTGGACAGCGAGAGGAGGGGCGGTCGCCGCGGTTACCCGCGCAGGCTCGCTACGAGCAGGCCGTGGAAAACGCGTTGCGCAGCGAGCGCGGCGAACCGCGACAGGCCGGGACAGCGGCAGCGAAGGTGGCCGAGGCGGGAGCCCCGGCGCGTCTGCGTGGCTGGCTGCGCTCGCTGGCCCGCCTGGCGATCTGGGGGACCTACGGCCCCCCGGCGCTATTCAGGCCGTGAACGGTCAGGCCTTGAACTGTTCCATCAGGCCCTGCTGGTGGTTGGCCAGGCGGTTCAGCGACTGACTGACCTGGGCCGATTCCTCGGCCTGACTCGACAGCGACTCGGTGACGTCACGGATCGCCGCGACATTGCGGTTGATCTCCTCGGCTACCGAGCTCTGTTCCTCGGCGGCGCTGGCGATCTGTAGATTCATGTCGTTGATCACCGTCACCGCCTCGCCGATCCGTTGCAGCGCGGCCACCGCTTCATCCACCTGCTCGACGCTGCCCTGGGCCTGGCGATGGCTGCCGTGCATGGCGTCGACCACGTCGCGGGTGCCCTGTTGCAGGCCTTCGATCACCCCGCGGATCTGTTCCACCGAGTCCTGGGTGCGCCGGGCGAGGTTGCGCACTTCGTCGGCGACCACCGCGAAGCCGCGGCCGGCGTCGCCGGCGCGGGCCGCCTCGATGGCCGCGTTGAGCGCCAGCAGGTTGGTCTGCTCGGCGATGGCGCGGATCACTTCCAGCACCGAACCGATTTCCTCGCTGCTGCTGGCCAGTTGCTCGACCTGGCCCATGGCGCTGGTCAGGTTGGCGGCCAGGCTGTCGATGCTCTGGGTGGTGCGGTCGATCAGCGCCAGGCCGTCGCGGGTCGCCTGGTCGGCACCGCGCGCGGCGTCGGCGGCCTGGGCGGCGCTACGGGCGACGTCCTGGGCAGTGGCGGTCATCTCGTGGGATGCGGTGGCGACCTGGTCGATCTCGCGGAACTGCTGCTGCATGCCGGCGCTGGTCTGGCTGGAAATCGCCGCCGACTGGTCGGCGGTACTGCGCGCATCGCGCACCGAGACCTTCACGTCGCGGATGATCGGCTGCAGCTTGTCGAGGAAACGGTTGAACCATCCGGCCAGTTCGCCCAGCTCGTCGCGCCCGGTGTGCGGCAGACGCTGGGTCAGGTCGCCTTCGCCGCTGGCGATGTCGCGCAGCATATGGGCGACGCCGAGGATCGGCCGGGTCACGCCGCGGGCGCTCAGCCACAGCACCAGCAGGCCGAGCACCGCGGCGCCGAGGCCGAGGCCCAGTTCGACCCAGGTGCCTTCGCGACGCATGTCGTCCAGTTGCCGCTCCAGCGCCAGGGCCGGGCCGAGGAGGGCGCTCTTCGGCACTTCGAGGAGCACGCCCCAGGGCTTGGCGCCGGGAATCGGCTGCAACGGTTGCAGCACCTTGAGGTCGTCGTTCTCGTTGAACAATTGGCTCTTGCCGGCGGCCAGCAGTTGCAGGAGTTCGCCGGCGTGCTGCGGATCCGCCTTGGCCAGGTTCTTGCCGAGCAGGCCGGCGTCGCGGCTGTTGCCGGCGAACAGCCCGGCCGGGCTGAGGATGCCGACCTGGCCGACGCCGTCGTAGAGTTCGCGGTTGCCCTGTTCGCTGAGCGCCTGCAGGTTGCTCAGGTTGATGTCCAGGCCCATCACGCCGATCACCTTGCCATCCAGTTCGAGGGGGAAGGCGATGCTGGTCATCAATAGTTGGCGCTCGCCGACCTTGTCGAAGTAGGGATCGAGCACGCAGGGTTGAGCGCTTTCCTTCGGGCAGGTGTACCAGGCGTTGTAGGCCGCGCCGCTGGGCCCGCTGCTGGTGTCGGCGAGTTCGGACTCGACCATCGACTCGGACTCCAGCTGTCCCGGCGTGGCCTGCGCCCAGTACAGGGAGAAGCGTCCCTTGTCGTTGCTGCCCAAGGCGGGCTGGTCGACGAACAGTTCGTCCTTGCCGTCCAGTGCGTTGGGTTCGAAGACCACGTACAGGCCGAGCACCTCGGGATTGGCGGCGAGCGCGGTGCGCACCTGGCGGGTCAGGTCTTCGCGCAGGTCGTAGGCGTCGAGGAAGCGCTTCTGCGCCTGGTCGCGGAGGAACAGGATCTGCCGGGAGAAACCCTTGCCGTACTGGAAGGCATCCATGAAATAGCGCTGGATGCGCAACGCCTGCAATTCCCCGCGGGCTTCCAGGCGCAGGCGCGCCGATTCGTCGAGCATCTGTGTACTGGCGCCTTTCACCAGCACGCTGCTGTGCTGCATGCGGTAGACCGAAAGGCCGACCAGCAAGGCGACCACGCCGAGCAGGCAGAGGCCTGCCAGCAGGGTGATCTTCCATTGGATGGACAGGCGGCGAAGGAACATGGGAGGGGTCCTTGTACGAAGAAACTGCGGGGGCCCAAGGCTTATCGGCAGGGCTCGCCCATTCTTGACGACGGTTCGTTCGCTGGCGCCGGATTGCCGTCGTGCGGCGAATCGCACGCAAGAACCGTGCACAACGGTTTATAGCCAGGCGACATTCGCCCATGCGCGGCTTTGACAGGCGGGGATGGCTGTAGCAGAGTACGCCCCTTTTTTCGGTCGCAGGCGGCCGGGTTCGTTTCATTTTCAAGGAGTTCAACGATGAACGCAGTGGTGCTGGCGGTCGCACTGATGCTCGTCCTCAGCCTTTGCCGTGTGCATGTCGTGCTGGCGCTGATCATCGGCGCGGTGGTCGGCGGATTGTTCGGTGGCCTAGGCCTGGAGGGGACTCTCAAGGCCTTCAACGGCGGTCTCGGCGGCGGCGCCACGGTGGCCCTGTCGTACGCCATGCTCGGCGCCTTCGCCGTGGCCATCGCTCGCTCCGGCGTGGCCCATGCGCTGGCCGACAAGGTCCTGGCGCTGCTCGGCCGGCACGACGAGCAGGGCAAGGGCGCCGGTGCGTTCAAGTGGATCCTGGTCGGCCTGCTGCTCTGCGTGGCGGTATCCTCGCAGAATATCCTGCCGATCCACATCGCCTTCATCCCGCTGCTGGTGCCGCCGCTGCTCTATGTGCTGAGCAAGCTGCAGATCGACCGGCGATTGATCGCCTGCGTCATCACCTTCGGCCTCATCACCCCGTACATGTTCCTGCCGGTGGGCTTCGGCAACATCTTCCTCAATGAAATCCTGCTGGCCAACGTGGCGCGCAACGGCGTCGACGTCAGCGGGATCAACGTCACCCACGCCATGTTCATCCCGGCCCTGGGCATGCTCGCCGGGTTGCTCATCGCGGTGCTGTTCAGCTACCGCCGCAAGCGCGTCTACGACTTGCAGCGGATCGAGCAGGCCGAACGCGTCGATGTCAGCTATAGCCCGAAAAGCCTGGTGGTGGCCGGGGTCTCCATCGTCGCCGCGTTCGTCGTGCAGCTGTGGCTGGACTCGATGATCATCGGCGCGCTGGTCGGTTTCGTGGTCTTCTCGCTGTCCGGCGTGGTGCGCTGGAAGGAGACCGACGACCTGTTCACCGAAGGCATGAAGATGATGGCCACCATCGGTTTCATCATGATCGCCGCGGCCGGTTTCGCCGAGGTGATGAAGGCCACCGGCGAGGTGCAGAGCCTGGTCGACGCCTCGGTGGCCTGGATCGGCAACAGCAAGGCGGTCGGCGCCATGCTGATGCTGCTGGTCGGCCTGCTGGTCACCATGGGCATCGGCTCGTCGTTCTCCACCGTGCCGATCATCGCCGCGATCTTCGTCCCGCTGGCGGTGCAACTGGGCTTCAGCCCGCTGGCCATCGTCAGCATCGTCGGCACCGCCGGCGCGCTGGGGGATGCAGGTTCTCCGGCGTCGGACTCGACCCTCGGGCCGACCTCCGGGCTCAACGTCGACGGCCAGCACAATCACATCTGGGACACCGTGGTGCCGACCTTCCTGCACTACAACCTGCCGTTGCTGGTGTTCGGCTGGGCCGCCGCGATGTTGCTCTGAGTCCCATTTCGGGCGGTCGCCTGACGGAATGTCGGACCGGCCGCTTAAGCTTCCGACGGGATTGCCGATGAAACGGGAATCCCGTTTTTTATTGGGCGTCATGCTAGGAGTTGATGATGCGTCTGACCCTGAAATCCAAAGTCCTCCTGCTGGCCATGGTGCCGGTGCTGCTCTTCGCCCTGGTGCTCAGCGGCGGAGCGGTGCTGATCCTGAAAAAACAGGCTGATACCGAAGTCAAGGATACCCGCGAGCGCCTGCTCGGCGACCGTCGTGCCGAACTCGAGCACTATGTGCAGATCGCCATGGGCAGTATCCAGGCCGAGTACGACCGCTCGGCCAACGGCGACCTGAACGCCCGCGCCGAGGCCATTGCGCGCCTGTCGAAGGTCAAGTACGGCAAGGACGGCTATATCTTCGGCTACGACTCCCAGGTGGTGCGCCTGTTCCGTGGCGACAGCCCGGTGGACGTCGGCAAGAGCTTCCGCGACCGCCGCGATCCCAGCGGCGTCTACCTCAATCGCGAACTGGTGGAGGCAGGCAAGAACGGCAGCCACTACGTGACCTATACCTCGCCGCTGCCGGGTAACGAAAGCGTCATGGTGCCGAAGCTGTCGTACACCCTGTACCTGCCGAAGTGGGACATGGTGATCGGCTCGGCGATCAACCTCGACGGCGTCGAGGCCCAACTGGTGGAGATCAAGCAAGCCATCGACGAGCGTATCGGCACCCTGATCGCCAGCATCGTGGCGATCGCCGGGGTCCTCCTGGTGGTCCTGCTGGTGATCGGCCTGGCGGTGGCCAACGCGATGCTGCGGCCGTTGCACCAGATCCGCCAGAACCTCGATGACATCGCCGCCGGCGAAGGCGACCTGACCCGTCGCCTGCCGGTGACCAGCCACGACGAGCTGGGCGAGCTGGCCGGTTCCTTCAACCGCTTCGTCGAGAAGATCCACGGTCTGGTGCGGCAGATCGCCGGGATGACCGGCGACCTCAAGCAACTGGTGGAGCAGATGTCGGCCCAGGCCGAGCGTTCCGAGCAGGCCATGGAGCGCCAGCGCCATGAGACCGATCAGGTCGCCACCGCGATCAACGAGATGTCCGCCGCCGCCCATGAAGTGGCGCAGAGCGCCCAGCGCGCCGCCGAGGCCGCGCAGCAGACCGACCACGAAGGCCAGGCGGCCAAGCGCGTGGTGGACGGCAGCATCGAGCGCATCCACGCGCTGGTGGACGAGATCCGCGACAGCGGTTCCTCGCTGGACAGCCTGCAACAGGACGTGCAGTCGATCGTCAGCGTGCTCGGGGTGATCCGCTCGATTGCCGAACAGACCAACCTGCTGGCGCTCAACGCGGCCATCG
>NZ_KV800311.1:37604-77829 GCF_001810205.1 Pseudomonas sp. HMSC076A11
TGCTGGCGCTCAACGCGGCCATCGAGGCGGCCCGTGCCGGCGAGGCCGGACGTGGCTTCGCGGTGGTCGCCGACGAAGTGCGGGCGCTGGCCAGCCGCACCCAGCAGAGCACCCAGGAAATCCAGGGCATGATCGATCGCCTGCAGCAGGGCACCAACGCCGCGGTCGACGCCATGCGCCGTTCCGGCGAGGCCGGCGAGGGCACCAGCAACCAGGCCAACCAGGCCGGCGATTCGCTGGACGCCATCGCCCAGTTGATTGCCACCATCAACGCGATGAACGCGCAGATCGCCAGCGCCGCCGAGGAACAGACCGCGGTGGCCGAGGAGATCAACCGCAGCGTGCACCAGATCGCCGGCGCGGTGGACAGCGTCGCCGACGAGGCCCAGCAGGGCGCGCAGACCGCCCGCAGCCTGGCGCAACTGGGCCAGGGCCTGGGCCGGCTGGTCGGTCAGTTCCGCATCTGACCCTTCCCCCGCGCGACCGCTGCCGGCAAAAGAGCCAGCCGGCAGTGGTGCGCCACAGAGCCTTCCTGTCATTATTCGGCGGAGTCGGCCGGCAGTCGTGAACGATCCACGTCCGCCGGCTGACTAATGCTTTGCTTCCCACTGCCAGATGGATTGGACATGCTCGACACGAAACTGGAATCCCGGACTTTTCTCCTGTTGCTGGCGGTGGTCACGCTCGCCTTCGGCTGGCTCTTGCTGCCGTTCTACGGCGCGGTGTTCTGGGGCACCATCCTGGCGATCATCTTCGCCCCGGTGCAACGCCGCCTGCAGGTGCGCCTGAGGGATAGGAAGAACCTCGCCGCGCTGATCACCCTGCTGATCTGCGTGCTGATCGTGATCATCCCGGTGATCTTCATCGCCGGTTCGCTGGTGCAGGAAGGCGCGAGCGTCTACCAGCGGGTCAAGTCCGGCGAACTGAACTTCGCCGCCTACCTGCAGCAGGCGGTGGCCGCCTTGCCGCCATCGGTGCACCAGTGGCTGGAGCGCTTCGACCTGGCCAATCTCTCGAGCCTGCAGGAGAAGCTCTCCTCGGTGGCGATGCAGGCCAGCCAGGTGGTGGCGACCAAGGCGTTCAGCATCGGCCAGAACACCCTCGACTTCGTCATCAGCTTCGGCATCATGCTCTACCTGCTGTTCTTCCTCCTTCGCGACGGTCGCGTGCTCGGCCGGCGGATCAAGCAGGCGGTGCCGCTGAGCCAGGAACACAAGCACCACCTGTTCGCCAAGTTCACCACGGTGATCCGCGCCACGGTGAAGGGCAACATCGCCGTGGCTGCCACCCAGGGCGCTCTCGGCGGCCTGATCTTCTGGGTGCTGGGCATCGAGGGCGCCTTGCTCTGGGGCACCCTGATGGCCTTCCTGTCGCTGCTGCCGGCCATCGGTGCGGCGCTGATCTGGGCGCCGGTGGCGGCCTACTTCCTGCTCACCGGGGCGATCTGGCAGGGTGTAGTGCTGATCCTGTTCTGCGTGGTGGTGATCGGCCTGGTGGACAACATCCTGCGCCCGATCCTGGTCGGCAAGGACACCAAGATGCCGGACTACGTGGTGCTGATCTCCACCCTCGGCGGCATGGCCCTGTTCGGCCTCAACGGCTTCGTCATCGGCCCGCTGATCGCCGCGCTGTTCATGGCCAGTTGGGACCTGTTCACTGGTCGCGAGGAGGAACCACAGGCCTGAGTCGCGCCCGTGGCAGACAAGCCCCGCGAATGCGGGGCTTGTTCGTTTCAGGCCTTGAAGCATCATGGACGGCGCTGTCGTGGCTGAGCCGCTCCAGGCAGTGCCTGGGGCCTTCGGCTAACAGTGCGTCGAACCCGGTACATCGCGACCGTTGCGCAACTGGACATGGAGCAGCGCTTGCCGGCACTCCTCAGGGCTCGCCGCTGTCAACCGGCGGCGGACCTCGGCTTGAGCGCGCAGGTGGCGAGGAAGGTCGGCACGAAGCGGTCGATGACGAAGCGCGGGTGCGGTTGCCAGTCTTCGTAGAAATCCTGCAGCAGCAGGCCGGCGGCGAGCTGGCCGGCGATCTGCTGGGTCAGGCTATGGCCGAACACCAGGGCTTCGCCTTTCTCGCGCTTTGCCGCGAGGGCTTCGGCGGAGAGGCTTTCCAGGTCGGAGTAGGGCAGGCGATGTCGCGGTCGGATCAGGCCCTGCTCTGCCAGTTCCGGCGAGCGGTCCTCGATGAACAGCGCCGGGTTGTAGAAGCTCGCCAGCAGCTTGCCGCCCGGCCGCAGCACCCGCGCGCATTCGCGCCAGACCGGCAGGACATCGTCGACGTAGAGATTGGAGATGGGATTGAAGACCAGGTCGAAGGAGGCATCGGCGAAGGTCGAGAGGTCGCGCATGTCGCCCTGCACGCAGGCCAGTTCGAGGCGGTCGCGGGCGGCGACCTGGCGGTCCTTGTCCAGCTGTCCCGCCGAGGCGTCGAACAGCGTGACCCGTGCGCCGGCGGCGGCAAGGATCGGCGCCTGCTGGCCGCCGGCCGAGGCCAGGCAGAGGATCTCGCGGCCGCGTACGTCGCCCAGCCAGTGAGCGGGTAACGCGCCCGGGGTCAGCTTCACCGCCCAGTCGCCGCGGCGTGCGGCGGCGACCTCTTCGGCGCTGACCGGTCGCGACCATTCGCAGTCACGGGCGGCCTGGGCGTCCCAACTGGCGCTGTTGTGTCGCAGGACGTCGATATCGTGGAAGGTGGGCATGAGGCCTCCGGGTTCATCCATGGAGCGCGGAGCATGCCACGGCAGCGGGGCAGGGTGCGTGGGGCGGGCCAAAGAAAAACCCCGCCGAGGCGGGGTTTTCGTGGAGCGGGCGACTCAGCCGGCGAGGGCCAGGCCGGAATGCTGGAGGATTTCCAGCAGCGGCTGCGGGTAGACGCCGAGGAAGAACGCCAGCAGGGCGATGGCCACCAGCATGATGCCGCCGGCGCGCTGGCCCCAGTTGAACGGTGCGTCGTGCTGGCGGATGCCGGGCTCGACCAGGAACAGGGTGACCATGACCCGCAGGTAGTAGTACAGGCCGATGGCGCTGCCCAGCACCAGGGCGCCGATCAGCCACCACAGGTGCGACTCGACGCCGACCGCGATCACGTAGAACTTGCCGATGAAGCCGGCGGTCAGCGGGATGCCTGCCAGCGACAGCATCATCACGGTCATCACCGCGGTCAGTACCGGCCGGCGCCAGAACAGGCCGCGGTACTCGAACAGCGCATCGGCGTCGCGGCCGCTGTACGGGGTGGACATCAGGGTAATCACGCCGAACGCGCCGAGGGAGGTCAGTACGTAGGTGGCCAGGTAGACGCCGACCGCTTCCACGGCCATGCCCTTGCTGGCGATCAGGGCGACCAGCAGGTAGCCCAGGTGGGCGATGGACGAGTAGCCGAGCAGGCGCTTGATGTTGCTCTGGGTCAGTGCCAGCAGGTTGCCGAAGAGGATCGAGGCGACCGCGATGACGCTCAGGGAGATGTTCAGCAGTTGGTTGTCCAGGGCCGCAGGGGCGATCTGGAACAGCCGCAGCAGCACGGCGAACACCGCGACCTTGCTGGCGGTGGCGAGGAACGCCGAGACCGGCGCCGGGGCGCCTTCGTAGACATCCGGGGTCCACAGGTGGAAGGGCACCAGCGACAGCTTGAAGCCCAGGCCGACCAGCATCATGCCTACGCCAACGCTGACCAGCGGACCGCTCAGCACGTGCTCGGCGACCTTGGCGCCAAGGCCGGCGAAGCCCAGGGTACCGGACTCGGCGTAGAGCAGGGCCATGCCGAACAGCAGGAAGGCGGAGCCGGCGGCCGAGAGCACGGTGTACTTGATGCCGGCTTCCAGCGAGCGCTTGTTGAAGAAGGCGTAGGCGACCATCCCGTAGACCGGGACCGAGAGCAGCTCCAGGCCGATGAACAGGCTGGCCAGGTGCTGCGCGCTGACCAGCACCAGGCCGCCGGCGGTGGCCAGCAGCAGGAGCAGGTACAGCTCTTCGCGGTTACCCGGATAGCTTTCCATGTAGGCGTGGGCGAGGGTCACGCAGGCCAGGGCGGAGACCAGCACCAGGGCCATGTAGAAGCAGGCGTAGTTGTCCACCAGCACCAGCGGTGTCACCTCGATCGGGGTGACGCCGAGGACCGGCAGCAGCGACAGCAGGGCCAGGTTGAGGCCGATCACCGAGAGGGTGGCGGTGAACGAGTGATTGCGTTTCCAGGCTACCGCCAGCATCACCACCACCAGGGTGGCGCTGGTGATCAGCAGTGGCAGGAGCGCGATGAAGTGTTGGATCGTAAAGGTCATTTCGCGACTACCGTCCTGCAAGGGTGGAAAGGGCTGCGCCCAGCCATTGCTGCACGCCGTGCATGCTGGCCGCGGAGATGTCCAGCACTGGCTGCGGGTAGACCCCGAGCAGGACCAGCAGGACCGCCAGGCCGAGCACCATGCTCAGTTCGCGGGCATCGAGGCCGAGGATCGGCTCGTCGGACTGGCTGGGGCCGAAGTAGGCGCGGTGGATCATGATCAGCGAGTAGACCGAGGCGAAGACCAGGCCGAAGGTGGCGATCACGATGATCACCGGGACCACCTTGAAGGCGCCGATCAGGATCAGGAACTCCCCGACGAAGTTGCCGGTACCGGGCAGGCCCAGCGACGCCGAGGCGAAGAACAGGCTGATCGCCGGCAGGTAGGGCATGCGCGACCACAGGCCGCCCATCTTGCGCATGTCGCGGGTATGCAGGCGCTCGTAGAGCTGGCCGCAGAGGATGAACAGCGCCGCGGCGGAGAGGCCGTGGGCGATCATCTGCACCACCACGCCCTGCAGCGCTACCTGGCTGCCGGAGTAGATGCCGATCATCACGAAGCCCATGTGCGAAACGCTGGAGTAGGCGACCAGGCGCTTGATGTCGGTCTGCGCGAAGGACAGCAGGGCACCGTAGAAGATGCCGATGATGCCGAGCCACATGGCGATCGGCGCGAATTCCGCCGAGGCGTTGGGGAACAGCGGCAGGGCGAAGCGGATCAGGCCGTAGGCGGCGGTCTTCAGGAGGATGCCGGCGAGGTCCACGGAGCCGGCGGTGGGCGCCTGGGCGTGGGCGTCCGGCAGCCAGGAATGCACCGGCACCACCGGCATCTTCACCGCGAAGGCGACGAAGAAGCCGAGCATCAGCAGCCATTCCACGTGGGGGCTCAGCTGGGTCTTCAGCAGGGTGGCGTAGTCGAAGGTGATCACGCCGGTGGCATTGAAGTTGACGAACACCAGGCCGAGGATCGCCACCAGCATCACCAGGCCGCTGGCCTGGGTGAAGATGAAGAACTTGGTGGCGGCGTAGATGCGGGTCTTCTTGCCGTCATCGGAACTGTGTCCCCACAGCGCGATGAGGAAGTACATCGGCACCAGCATCATTTCCCAGAAGAAGAAGAACAGGAACAGGTCGATGGCGAGGAACACGCCGATCACACCGCCCAGGATCCACAGCAGGTTCAGATGGAAGAAGCCGATGCGGCGCTGGATCTCGTTCCAGGAGCAGAGGACCGAGAGCACGCCGAGCAGGCCGGTGAGGGCGACCATCAGCAGCGACAGGCCATCCATCGCCAGGTGGACGCTGATGCCGAGACGCTCGATCCACAGCACCTTGAATTGCAGGGTCCATTCCGGCTCGCCGCCGGGCGCGGGCGCCAGCTGGAAGTCGCCGGTGGCCCAGATCCACAGGCTCAGGATCAGGACCAGGGTCATCGAAAGCAGCGCGATCCAGCGGGGCAGGGTCTTGCTGCTGTGTTCGGCGATCCAGCAGAGGAAACCGCCGATGAAGGGGATCAGGATTAGCCAGGGCAGAATCATGACAGGCTCAGTCTCTCCGTGAATTCGTTAGGCCAGCAGCAGCGCGCCGAGCAGGATGGCGGCGCCACCCACCAGGGAAGCGGCGTACCAGCGCAGGCGGCCGTTCTCGGTGAGGCTGAGGAGGTTGTGTCCGCCGCGCACGCTGAACGGAACGACGCCCAGGGTACGGTCGATGGGGTCGCGCCCCAGCAATTGGCAGAGCAGCAGGTAGGGTTTCACGAACAGCTTGTCGTACAGCCAGTCGAAGCCCCAGGCGTGGTACCACCAGGTACCGAAGAAGCGACCCGGGGCGCTCTTCGCCAGGGCGCTGACGAAGCGGCGCTGGCCGAGGAACAGCAGGCCGGCCAGCAGGATGCCGGCGATGGCGATGGCGCCCGAGGCCAGTTCCAGGCTGTGCTTGGCTTCGCCACCGGCGTGGCCGACGCTTTCCGGCAGGACGCCGGCCAGCGGCGGGGTGATCAGGGCGCCGACGAAGGTCGACAGGACGATCAGCACGCTGAGCGGCAACCAGTGGGAAATCCCGTGGCCGGCGTGGGCTTCGGTCTTCGGCTCGCCGTGGAAGGCGACGAAGATCAGGCGGAAGGTGTAGATCGAGGTCAGGAACGCACCCACCAGGCCGGCGATCAGCAGTTCGCGATGGCCGCTGGCGAAGGCCTCCCAGAGGATCTCGTCCTTGGAGTAGAAGCCCGCGGTGAGGAAGGGCAGGGCGGCCAGCGCCGCACCGCCGACCACGAAGCTGGCGTAGGCCAGCGGCAGCTTCTTCCACAAGCCGCCCATCTTGAAGATGTTCTGCTCGTGGTGGCAGGCGATGATCACCGCGCCCGAGGCGAGGAACAGCAGGGCCTTGAAGAAGGCGTGGGTCATCAGGTGGAAGATCGCCGCGTCCCAGGCGCCGACGCCGAGGGCGAGGAACATGTAGCCGATCTGGCTCATGGTCGAGTAGGCGAGGATGCGCTTGATATCGGTCTGCACCAGGGCGGCGAAGCCGGCCAGGACCAGGGTCACCGCGCCGACGATGCCGACCAGTTCGAGGATGTCCGGGGCCAGGGTGAACAGGCCGTGGCAACGGGCGATCAGGTAGACGCCGGCGGTCACCATGGTGGCGGCGTGGATCAGCGCGGAGACCGGGGTCGGGCCGGCCATGGCGTCGGCCAGCCAGGTCTGCAGCGGCAGCTGGGCGGACTTGCCGACCGCGCCGCCGAGCAGGGCCAGGGTCGCCAGGGTCAGCCAGAGGTTGCCTTCCGGGAACTTCTGCGGCGCCAGCACCAGCAGCTCCTGGATGTTCAGGGTGCCGAACTGCTGGAACAGGATGAACAGGCCGAAGGCCATGAACACGTCGCCGACGCGGGTGACGATGAATGCCTTGAGCGCCGCGTTACCGTTGTTGCGATTGCTGTAGTAGAAGCCGATCAGCAGGTAGCTGCACAGGCCCACGCCTTCCCAGCCGAAGTAGAGGAACAGCAGGTTGTCGCCCAGCACCAGGAACAGCATGCTGGCGATGAACAGGTTGGTGTAGGCGAAGAAGCGCGAATAGCCGGCTTCGCCACGCATGTACCAGGAGGCGAACAGGTGGATCAGGAAGCCGACGCCGGTAACCACGCCGAGCATGGTTACCGAGAGGCCGTCCAGGTACAGGGTGAAGTTGGTGCTGAAGTCGCCGGCCGCCATCCACTGCCACAGCACCAGGCTGTAGGCGCCGCCTTCCGGCGGACTGCTGTGGAAGCTGAAGATGGCCCAGGCCGCGCTCAGGGCGGAGAGGCCGACCGAGCCGACGCCGACCAGCGCCGAAAGGTTTTCCGACCACCTGCCGCGGGAGAACGACAGCAGCAGGAAGCCGACCAGGGGGAACAGGAAGGTAAGAGGTAGAAGGTTCATCCGCGCATCTCGCTGGCAGCGTCGATATCGAGGGTGTGGAAGCGGCGATACAGTTGCAGCAGGATCGCCAGGCCGATGCTCGCTTCGGCGGCCGCGAGGCTCAGCACCAGGATGAACATCACCTGGCCGTCGGGTTGGCCCCAGCGGCTGCCGGCGACCACGAAGGCGAGGGCGGCGGCGTTCATCATCACTTCCAGGCTCATCAGTACGAACAGGATGTTGCGTCGCACCATCAAGCCGACCAGTCCGAGGGCGAACAGGACGCTGGCGAGGGCCAGGCCGTGTTCCAGTGGTATTGCGTTCATAGCGTTACGTTCCCTTGGGGCGGGCGCAGGGCGCCCGCCGAACCTTTATTGTTTTGCGTCTTGACGACCCAGGTGATAGGCAGCGACCAGGGCCGCGAGCAACAGCATGGAGGCCAGTTCGACCACCAGCAGGTACGGGCCGTAGAGGCTGATGCCGACCGCCTTGGCGTCTACCGTGGTATGGCCGATGCCGGCACCGCTCGGGGTGCGGGCGAGGACCACCAGCAGTTCCACCAGCAGGACCAGGGCCAGGGCCGAAGGCCCGACCCAGATGCCGGGCGTGAGCCACTTGCGCTCCTGCTCGACCACGGCCGGGCCGAGGTTGAGCATCATCACCACGAAGACGAACAGAACCATGATGGCGCCAGCGTAGACGATGATCTCCAGGGCGCCGGCGAAGGGTGCGCCGAGGCTGAAGAAGGTCATCGAGATGGCCAGCAGGGAAATGATCAGGTAGAGCAGGGCATGCACCGGGTTGCTGTTGGTGATGACCCGCAGCGTGGCCAGTACGGCGACGCCAGCAGCGAAATAGAAAGCGAATTCCACGCGACGTCTCCTTATGGCAGCAGGCTTTTCACGTTGATCGGTTCGGCTTCGTTCTGCGCGGCGCCTTTCGGCTTGCCGGCGATCGCCATCCCCGCAACGCGGTAGTAGTTGTAGTCCGGGTTCTTGCCCGGGCCGGAGATCAGCAGGTCGTGCTTCTCGTAGACCAGGTCCTGGCGCTTGAACTCGCCCATCTCGAAGTCCGGGGTGAGCTGGATCGCGGTGGTCGGGCAGGCTTCCTCGCACAGGCCGCAGAAGATGCAGCGCGAGAAGTTGATGCGGAAGAACTCCGGATACCAGCGACCGTCCTCGGTCTCGGCCTTCTGCAGGGAGATGCAGCCAACCGGACAGGCCACGGCGCACAGGTTGCAGGCTACGCAGCGTTCCTCGCCGTCGGGGTCGCGGGTCAGGACGATCCGGCCACGATAGCGCGGCGGCAGGTAGACCGGCTCTTCGGGGTATTGCAGGGTGTCGCGCTTGCGGAAGGCATGGCCGAAGATCATCACCAGGCTGCGAAGCTGGGTGAAGGTGCCATGCACGACGTTGATGATTTCTTTGATCACGGTGGTTCTCCTTACTGGGCCGCGGCCAGCACGAGCGCGCCGGTCACCAGCAGGTTGATCAGGGTCAGCGGCAGGCACACCTTCCAGCTGAACGCCATCACCTGGTCATAGCGCGGACGCGGCAGCGAGGCGCGGATCAGGATGAAGAGCATGATGAAGAAGCCGGTCTTGGCGGCGAAGTAGAAGAACGACAGCCAGGGCAGGGTGTCCAGGAACGGACCGTGCCAGCCGCCGAAGAACAGGGTCGCCAGCAGCGCCGAGACCAGCACGATGCCGATGTACTCGCCGACGAAGAACATGCCCCATTTCATCCCGGCGTACTCGATGTGGTAGCCGTCCGCCAGTTCCTGCTCCGCTTCCGGCTGGTCGAACGGGTGACGGTGGGTCACGGCGACGCCGGCGATGATGAAGGTGCAGAAGCCGAAGAACTGCGGAATGATGAACCAGACGTTGTCGATCTGGTACTGGACGATGTCGCGCATGTTGAACGAGCCGACCTGGGCGACGATGCCCATCAGCGACAGGGCCAGGAACACCTCGTAGGAGATGGTCTGGGCCGAGGCGCGCAGGCTGCCGAGCAGGGCGAACTTGTTGTTGCTCGACCAGCCGGCGAACAGCACGGCGTACACCGTCAGGCCGGCCATGGCGAAGAAGAACAGGATGCCGATGTTCAGGTCCGCCACGCCCCAGGTGGGGGTGATCGGCACGATGGCGAAGGCGACGAGCAGGGCGCCCATCGCGATCACCGGGGCCAGGGTGAAGATCATCTTGTCGGCGAACGGCGGGGTCCAGTCCTCCTTGAAGAACATCTTGACCATGTCCGCGCCGAGCTGGAACGCACCGAACGGACCGACCCGGTTGGGGCCGTAGCGGTCCTGCCAGAGGCCGAGCAGGCGGCGCTCGACCCAGCTGAGCAGGGCGCCGCAGATGACCACGGCGAGCAGCACCACGATGGCCTTGACCACGGTGAGGATGATGGTGACCAGAGCGGGAGTCAGCCAACTCATTGTGCAGCCTCCTGCAGACCTTCCACGGAGCAGCCGGCGATCGCCGCCGGGATGCCGGCGAAGCCGACCGGCAGGCCGATCAGGCCGGCGCCGAGTTGTTCATCGATGCGCAGCGGCAGGCGCAGGGCCTGGCCCTTGAGCTGGAAGCCGAGGGTCGCGCCGTCGTTGACGCCGAGGCGGTCCGCGTCTTCCTTGGACAGGGCGACGTAGGTCTCCGGGATGCGCTGCTGGATCGGCGCGGCCCGCGAGCTGTTTTCCTCGCTACCGAACAGGTGGTACAGCGGCACTACCTTCCAGCTGTCGGCCTTGGCGCTGAACGGCACCGGCACGGCCTGGAACCAGTCGAGGCCTTCGCCCTTCGGTTCGATCAGGCGCACGCCGGGGTCGCCGGCGCGCAGGTGGCCGCCGACCTCGTCCTGGAACTTGTTCCAGGCCTGCGGCGAGTTCCAGCCCGGCGACCAGGCGAACGGGATCTGCTGACGGTCTTCCTGGCTGCCGGAGTAGCCTTCCATGGAGAAGGCGAACGCCGAGTCGATGTCCTGCGGGGTGCGCGGCTCGTGCACGCTGATGTTGGCGCGCATGGCGGTGCGCCCGCTGTAGCGGTGCGGTTCGCGGGCCAGCTTGAGGCCCTTGATGCGGAACGAGGCGGCCGGTGCGGCGTCGCGGATACCGGCCAGGATCGGCTTGGCCTCGGCCACGGCTTCGGTGACGTGGTCCAGCTGGGTCCAGTCGACGCGCTTGCCTTGCAGGGTGCTGTGGATCGCATGCAGCCAGCGCCAGCCCTCGCGGACCATGTTCTTGGCGTCGTAGTAGGTCGGGTCGAACACCTGGAAGAAGCGCTGGGCGCGGCCTTCCTGGCTGACCAGGGTGCCGTCGCCTTCGGCGAAGCTGGCCGCCGGCAGCACCAGGTGCGCCTTGGCGGTGGTGGCGGTCTGCTGGTGATCGGCGACGATCACCACCCTGGCCGCCGCCAGGGCTGCGTCGACACGGGCGGCGTCGGTGCGGCGGTAGAGATCGTTCTCCAGCACCACCACGGCGTCGGCCTGTCCGGAGGTCAGTCGCTCGAGCGCGGCTTCCACGGAGTCGCCGCCGAAGAGCGCCAGGCCGAGGCTGTTGGCTTCGCCGACCACCAGGCTGATGGAACCGTTCTTCTCGCGCTGCTTGAGGGCCTTGGCGATGTTCGCCGCGGCTTCGATCAATGCCTTGTTGCCCAGCGAGTTGCCGGACACCACCAGCGGACGCTTGGCCGCCAGCAGGGCATCGGCGATGCGCTGGGCGAAGGCCTGGGCCTGCGGGTCGAGGTCGGCCACGGCTGGAGCGCTCGGGTCGATCGCGTGGGCCACGGCGAAGCCGAGGCGGGCGAGGTCGTCCGGTGCGGCGTGGACGGTTTCCTCGGCCACGTCGTCGAGGCGGGTCGCGCTGACGCTGGCGATGAACAGCGGGTTCTGCGCGTGCTGGGCGATGTTCTTCACCGCGGCGTCGAGCCACGGCTGGACCTTCATGTCGGCGGCCATCTCGACGGCCTTGCCCTTCACCGACTGGCGCAGGGCCAGGGCGATGCGGGCGGCGGTCTGGGTCAGGTCCTCGCCGAGGACGAAGACCGCGTCGTGGTCCTCGATGTCGCGGATGCTCGGCACCGGCAGCGGGCCTTCCTGCATGACCTGCAGGATCAGGCGCAGGCGGTCGAGCTCGCCTTCGTTGATGCCGCTGTAGAAGTTGCCTTCGCCAACCAGCTCGCGCAGGGCGAAGTTGCTTTCCAGGCTGGCGCGCGGCGAACCGATGCCGACCACCTTGCGCTCCTTCAGCAGGGCGGCGGCCTGGTCGAGGGCGCCGTCCAGGCTCAGCTTCTGCTTGCTCAGCACCAGCAGCGGCTGGCGCGGACGGTCTTCGCGGTTGACGTAGCCGTAGCCGAAGCGACCGCGGTCGCAGAGGAAGTAGTGGTTGACCGAGCCGTTGTAGCGGTTCTCGATGCGGCGGATCTCGCCGTAGCGCTCGCCGGGGCTGATGTTGCAGCCGCTGGAGCAGCCGTGGCAGATGCTCGGGGCGAACTGCATGTCCCACTTGCGGTTGTAGCGCTCGGAGTGGGTCTTGTCGGTGAACACGCCGGTGGGGCAGACCTCGGTGAGGTTGCCGGAGAACTCGCTTTCCAGCACGCCGTCCTCGACCCGTCCGAAGTAGACGTTGTCGTGGGCGCCGTAGACGCCGAGGTCGGTGCCGCCGGCGTAGTCCTTGTAGTAGCGCACGCAGCGGTAGCAGGCGATGCAGCGGTTCATCTCGTGGGCGATGAACGGGCCGAGTTCCTGGTTCTGGTGGGTGCGCTTGGTGAAGCGGTACCGGCGCTCGTTGTGGCCGGTCATCACCGTCATGTCCTGCAGGTGGCAGTGACCGCCTTCCTCGCACACCGGGCAGTCGTGCGGGTGGTTGGTCATCAGCCATTCGACGACGCTGGCGCGGAACTGCTTGGCCTCTTCGTCTTCGATGGAGATCCAGGTGTTGTCGGTGGCGGGGGTCATGCAGGACATGACGAGGCGACCACGCTTGTCGTTCTCGTCGGTGTACTGCTTCACCGCGCACTGGCGGCAGGCGCCGACGCTACCGAGCGCCGGGTGCCAGCAGAAGTAGGGAATGTCGAGACCGAGGGACAGACAGGCCTGCAGGAGGTTGTCTGCACCATCGACTTCGAGCGTCTTGCCGTCTACGTGGATAGTGGCCATGGTTCAAGTCTTCGTTGGCCCGTTGTCAGCGGGCGTGGCTAATAGAAACTCACGGTTCCGTCGGGCCTGCGACCGGGCCGCGGCACGACGACGAAACATCGCCGGACGGCTGGCCGTCCGGCTGCAAAGCATCAGGCGCCGACCGTTGCCGGGCGCGGCGCGGCCGAAGGCTGGCGGGAGATGCCCGCCTCGAATTCGGCACGGAAATACTTGAGGGCGCTGCCCAGCGGCTCGACGGCTCCCGGCGCGTGGGCGCAGAAGGTCTTGCCTGGGCCGAGGAAGTTGACCAGCTGCTCGAGGGTCTCGAGGTCGCCGGGCTGGCCTTCGCCCCGCTCCAGGGCGCGCAGCAGCTTCACGCTCCACGGCAGGCCATCGCGGCAGGGGGTGCACCAGCCGCAGGACTCGCGGGCGAAGAACTCTTCCATGTTGCGCAGCAGGGAAACCATGTTGATGCTGTCGTCCACCGCCATGGCCAGGCCGGTGCCCATCCGGGTGCCGACCTTGGCGATGCCGCCGGCGAACATCTGCGCATCCAGGTGCTCCGGGAGCAGGAAGCCGGTACCGGCGCCGCCGGGCTGCCAGGCCTTGAGCTGGAAGCCGTCGCGCATGCCGCCGGCGTAGTCCTCGAACAGCTCGCGGGCGCTGACGCCGAACGGCAGTTCCCACAGGCCGGGGTTCTTCACCTTGCCGGAGAAGCCCATCAGCTTGGTGCCCATGTCTTCGCTGCCGGGGCGGGCCAGGGTCTTGTACCAGTCCACGCCGTTGCCGACGATGGCCGGCACGTTGCACAGCGTCTCCACGTTGTTCACGCAGGTCGGCTTGCCCCAGACGCCGACGGCGGCAGGGAAGGGCGGCTTGGAACGCGGGTTGGCGCGGCGGCCTTCCAGCGAGTTGATCAGCGCGGTCTCTTCGCCGCAGATGTAGCGGCCGGCACCGGTGTGGACGAACAGCTCGAAATCGAAGCCGCTGCCGAGGATGTTCTTGCCGAGCAGGCCGGCGGCCTTGGCTTCGTCGATGGCGCGGTTGAGGTTGCGCGCCGCGTCGACGTATTCGCCGCGCAGGAAGATGTAGCCGCGGTAGGCCTTCAGCGCACGCGCGGAAATCAGCATGCCTTCCACCAGCAGGTGCGGCAGCTGCTCCATGAGCATGCGGTCCTTCCAGGTGTTCGGCTCCATCTCGTCCGCGTTGCACAGCAGGTAGCGGATGTTCAGCGACTCGTCCTTCGGCATCAGGCCCCACTTCACGCCGGTGGGGAAGCCCGCGCCGCCGCGGCCCTTGAGGCCGGAGTCCTTGACGGTCTGGACGATGTCGTCCTGGGCCATCTGGGTCAGCGCCTTGCGCGCCGCGGCGTAGCCGTCCTTGCTCTGGTATTCCTCGAGCCAGACGGGCTGGGCGTCTTCGCGCAGGCGCCAGGTCAGCGGATGGGTTTCCGCCGAACGCGTCATGCGGTTGGCCGGACCAATGGAGGTAAGGGTCATACGTAGGCCTCCAGCAGTTTGGCGACACCGTCGGGACGCACGTCGCCATGGGTGTCGTCGTCGATCATCAGCGCCGGGGCCTTGTCGCAGTTGCCCAGGCAGCAGACCGGGAGCAGGGTGAAGCGTCCGTCGGCGGTAGTCTGGCCGAGACCGATGCCGAGTTGCTTCTGGATCTCGCCGACCACCGACTCGTGGCCGCCGATGTAGCAGACCATGCTGTCGCAGACGCGGATGATGTGGCGGCCCACCGGCTGGCGGAATATCTGACTATAGAAGGTGGCGACGCCTTCGACGTCGCTGGCCGGGATCCCCAGCACCTCGCCGATCGCCGGGATGGCGCCGTCCGGCACCCAGCCGCGCTGCTTCTGGACGATCTTCAGGGCTTCGATGGACGCCGCGCGCGGGTCCTCGTAGTGATGCATTTCATGCTCGATGGACGAGCGCTCGGTTTCGCTGAGGACGAAACGGTCGGTCTGAATCAGGTTGCTCTGGCTCATGTCAGCGGTCCACGTCAGCCATAACGAAATCGATGCTACCCAGGTAGGCGATCAGGTCCGCGATCATGCTGCCGTTGATCACCGAGGGGATCTGTTGCAGGTGCGCGAAGCTGGGCGTCCGGATACGCGTGCGGTAGCTCATGGTGCTGCCGTCGCTGGTCAGGTAGTAGCTGTTGATACCCTTGGTCGCCTCGATCATCTGGAAGGCTTCGTTGGCCGGCATGACCGGGCCCCAGGAAACCTGCAGGAAGTGGGTGATCAGGGTTTCGATGTGTTGCAGCGTGCGTTCTTTCGGCGGCGGCGTGGTCAGCGGATGGTCGGCCTTGTACGGGCCTTCCGGCATGTTCTTCAGGCACTGTTCGATGATCCGCAGGCTCTGGCGCATCTCGCCCATCTTGACCATGCAGCGGTCGTAGGCGTCGCCGTTGTGGGCCAGCGGTACCTCGAACTCGAAGTTCTCGTAGCCGGAGTAGGGGCGGGCCTTGCGCAGGTCGAAGTCGCAACCGGTGGCGCGCAGGCCGGCGCCGGTGGTGCCCCACTCGAGGGCTTCCTTGGTGTTGTACTGGGCGACGCCGATGGTCCGGCCGCGCAGGATGCTGTTCTTCAGGGCCGCGGTCTCGTACTCGTCGAGGCGCTTGGGCATCCAGTCGAGGAACTCGCGGACCAGCTTGTCCCAGCCGCGCGGCAGGTCGTGGGCGACGCCGCCGATGCGGTACCAGGCCGGGTGCAGGCGGAAGCCGGTGATGGCCTCGACCACCTTGTAGGCGCGCTGGCGGTCGGTGAAGGTGAAGAACACCGGGGTCATGGCGCCGACGTCCTGGATATAGGTGCCCAGGTACAGCAGGTGGTTCAGGATGCGGAAGAACTCCGCCATCATGATCCGGATCACGTCGACCCGCTGCGGCACCTTGATCCCGGCGAGCTTCTCCACCGAGAGTACGTAGGGCAGGTTGTTCATCACCCCGCCGAGGTAGTCGATGCGGTCGGTGTAGGGGATGAAACTGTGCCAGGACTGGCGCTCGGCCATCTTCTCGGCGCCGCGGTGGTGGTAGCCGATCTCCGGGACGCAGTCGATGATCTCCTCGCCGTCCAGTTGCAGGATGATGCGGAACGCGCCGTGGGCGGACGGGTGGTTCGGGCCGAGGTTGAGGAACATGTAGTCCTCGTTCTCGCCGTGGCGCTTCATGCCCCAGTCTTCCGGCTTGAAGCGCAGGGCCTCCTGCTCCAGGTCCTGCTTGGCGGCGGACAGGGAGTAGGGATCGAACTCGGTGGCGCGCGCCGGGTAGTCCTTGCGCAGCGGATGGCCCTGCCAGGTCGGCGGCATCAGCATGCGGGTCAGGTGCGGGTGGCCGGTGAAGGTGATGCCGTACATGTCCCACACTTCGCGCTCGTACCAGTTGGCGTTGGGCCAGATACGGGTGGCGGTGGGCAGGTTGAGGTCGCGCTCGGACAAGGCGACCTTGATCATCACGTCACTATTACGCTCCAGCGACATCAGGTGGTAGAACACGCTGAAGTCGGCGCTCGGCAGGCCGCGGCGATGGGTGCGCAGCCGCTCGTCGACGCCGTGCAGGTCGTAGAGCATCACGTAGGGCTTGGGTACCTGACGGAGGAAGGTCAGGACTTCGATCAGTCTTTCGCGCGGGACCCAGAGCACCGGCATGCCGGTACGGGTGGGCTGGACGGTGAAGGTCTCGGCGCCAAAGCGGGAATTCAGTTCGACGACGATATCCTGGTCGTCTGCCTTGTAAGGCGGGATGTACAGAGCGGAGTCTGCAGTCATGGTCTCGGTCGCTTTCGGTCAACGGTGGGGTGAACGCGGCTGGTCTCGGCCGGCCAGCGGGGCTGGCCGGGAGTTCCGGATCACACTTCGTCGGGGCTGCGCAGGTTGGTCACCTGGATGCGCTGCTCGCGTTTCAGGTCTTTCTGGGCCGGCATTTCGGCGCGGTAGACCCCCTGGTCGCCAACGACCCAGGACAACGGGCGGCGCTCCTGGCCGATGGATTCCTGCAGCAGCATCAGGCCTTGCAGGAACGCCTCCGGACGGGGCGGGCAGCCGGGGATGTAGACGTCCACGGGGAGGAACTTGTCGACCCCCTGGACCACCGAATAGATGTCGTACATGCCGCCGGAATTGGCGCACGAGCCCATGGAGATGACCCACTTGGGTTCGAGCATCTGCTCGTAGAGGCGCTGGATGACCGGGGCCATCTTGATGAAGCAGGTGCCGGCGATGACCATGAAATCGGCCTGGCGCGGCGACGCCCGGATCACTTCGGCGCCGAAGCGGGCGATATCGTGCGGCGCGGTGAAGGCGGTGGTCATCTCCACGTAGCAGCACGACAGCCCGAAGTTATAGGGCCAGAGCGAGTTCTTGCGACCCCAGTTGACGGTGGAGTTCAGCACATCCTCGAGCTTGCCCATGAAGATGTTCTTGTGAACCTGGCCCTCGACCAGCGGGTCGGCTACGGTTTCCCGTTCGCCTATCGGGTATTGGTCGTTGGCCGCATCGGGATCGATCCGGGTAAGTTTGTATTGCATCGCCAAAGCCTCATTGTTTTAGCTTCGCCTGCCGCTTGCGACGGCTTTCGGGAGCCCAATCGAGCGCACCGATCCGCCAAAGATAGACAAGACCCGCCAACAGAATTGCTATGAAAATGGTTGCCTCGATCAGGCCGGCCCAGCCGCTTTCGCGAACCGACACCGACCAGGCGAAGAGGAAGAGGGCTTCGACGTCGAAGATCACGAAGAGCATCGCGACCAGATAGAATTTTGCCGAGAGACGCAGGCGTGCGCCTCCGGTGGGGACGATCCCGGATTCGAAGGGTTCGTTCTTGCTGCGACCAAATGCCTTGCTGCCAAGCAGGGACGAAACCCCTAGCATGAAGGCGAGAAGGCCAACGACCCCTAGAAGGAAGGCAGCGAATCCCCAGTGATGAGCTGCAAGTTCAGCTGGGTTTGGCATGCTGATACTCCTTCTGTACCGGATATATAAGATCGTGGGTTCTGGGCGCAATGCCCGACTTCTTGTGCAACCCGCTGCGTAGTGAGCTAAGGGTTGTATGTATCTTTCCGATTTTATGCCCAAAGCGCCGGACAAGTAAATTTTTCTAACACAAACAGACGCTTCTCTGCTTTTTCCAGCGCTTTGGTTAATCCCCGAAAGCCTCGTGAATGCTGTCTCTGCGAGAAATGGCGCGGCCTGGCTGGCTTTTGGTCGTATTGCCGCGAAGCGTGGGGGAGGGCTCTTTGCAAGACCTCAAACGATAATGAATATCGTTTGCAATGTCGCATCCGTATAACTTCGCTACATATATTCTTCGCCGCGTTACTATTGTTTACCCTTTTATTGGTAATTACTCGCGATCAATCCGTTATTGCATTAAACCGGGAATATTTTCCGGGCCGGGCGCATGGCGGTTTTTCTTCTTTCCGCACCATGACAACCCGGCTGTGGCGCCGCCTGGGGCTGCACCCGCGGTTCTTCGTGACGGATGCGAAGGCGCTGGGCAAGGTTTGCGGCGGTTCGCTTCGCAGCGCAGATGTAGTCGCTCTGGAGGTGCGCTACCTAGGGGCTGCGGTAGCGTCCCGGGGTTTCTTGCCGACCCAGGCCCAGACCATCTCGCAGGCGATCGGCTGGTTGCCGTTCTCGTCGCTGACTAACACCGCCACGCGGACCTCGCCCTTGTCCTGTTGCCGGATCTGCTCGATCTGTCCGGCCTCCAGCGTCGCGATGGCGGTCAGGTCGCCCTGGGCGCGCTTGAGATAGTCGATCTTCATGGTCTTGATCAGCGGCAGCTTGTCGTCCGGTACGTTCATTCCGACCAGGAAGCCGCTGGCCGACTCGGCGAGCAAGGCCATCGCCGCGGCATGGATACCTTTTATGTGGTTCTGCACCGGCCGACGGTTCTTCAGGCTGAGGATGGCGCGCTCCTGCCCCAGTTCATGGATGCGCACCCTCGCCGTGCCGGCGAAGCGCACCTGGGAGCCCAGCAGCAGCGTCAGGCTGCGGCTGCGCAGGCGGCGGGGGAGGAGGTTGATGGCGCCGACGGCGCGGCTGAGACGATTGCGCTTGGGCATGCTGGCGTCCTTCCATAGAGAGGGGAGCCTGCATTCCACCCGCTTTGCCCGGGCTTGCCCACGGCTGTAGCGGCGACCTGCGCCGGCATTCCGGCCAACGCAGGTCGTCGTGGCGCGTCAGAGCAGGCGTCGGCCGTCTTCGCGGGTGATCACCACGGTGGCCGAGCGTGGCCGGCGGCCCGGCCCGTCCGGCCAGGTGCTGAGGAGGTTATCGGCGGTCGAACCTTCCCCCGGGTGCTGGATGTTGATGAACAGCGTACGGAAGTCCGGCGTCGCGGCAATGCCGGTCACCTCGCAACCCAGCGGACCGGTGAGGAAACGCTTCAGTTCGCCGGTGCGCGGGTCGGCCACCAGCATCTGGTTGTTGCCGAACGGGCCGCTGCTCAACTGGCTGCCGCTCATGTCGGTCTGGATCCACAGGCGGCCTTCCGGGTCGAACCAGAGGCCGTCGGGGCTGGCCAGGATATTGTCCTGGTTCAGCGGCTTGCCGTCCGGGCCGCGGCTGTCTTCGCCGGGACCGGCGAGCATGAACAGGTCCCAGGTGAAGCGTTGCCCGGCATAGTCGCGGCTGCGTTCGCGCCAGCGGATGATATGGCCGTAGGCGTTCTTCACCCGTGGGTTGGCCGCGTCGGCGACGGTGCGCGACGTGTTGTTGGTGAGGGTGAAGTAGACGTCGCCGTTGTCCGGGTTGACCGCGCCCCACTCCGGGCGATCCATCTTGGTCGCGCCGAGGACATCGGCGGCCAGGCGGGTGTTGATCAGCACTTCGCCCTGGTCGGCGAAGCTCACCCCGGCCTTGCGACAGGCCGCGCGGAAGTTGCCGTCGGCGATGTCCAGCGGCAGCCACTGGCCGCTGCCATCGGCGTTGAAGCGGGCGACGTAGAGGGTGCCTTCGTCGAGCAGGCGAGCGTTGCTGCGACCCGGACGGAACTTGTCGCGGCTGACGTACTTGTAGATGTACTCGTTCTGCGAGTCGTCGCCGGAGTAGCAGACTACCTGGCGGCCCGGCTTGACCGGGGCGAAGACCAGGCCTTCGTGGGCGAAGCGGCCGAGAGCGGTGCGCTTGACCGGTACCGATTGCGGGTCGAACGGGTCGATCTCGACGATCCAGCCGAAGTTGTTCGGTTCGTTGCGGTAGTCGTCCTGGGCCTGTTTGCCCTTGCGGGTGGCGTCGAAGCGCTCGAACTCGTCGCCCGCCAGGGTCTCCCAGCCGAAACGGCTGGTATTGCGAATGCCGTAGCGGGTCAGTTCGCGCGGCAGTTCGCTGTCCTGGGTGGAGAAATAGCCGACCCAGTTCTCCTCGCAGGTGAGGTAGGTGCCCCAGGGGGTGAAACCGTTGGAACAGTTGTTATGGGTGCCGCGGGTGCGGGTGCCGTCCGGACTGTGGCGGGTGCGCAGCAGTTCGTGGCCGCGCGCCGGGCCGGCGATACGCATCGGCGTGGCGGCGGTGATCCGCCGATTGCGTTGCGACGGCACGACATTCCACTCGCCACGCACGTTGCGACGGATCTCCACGACGGAAACGCCATGGGCGTTGATTTCCTTGCGCACTTCATCGGCGACGGTGCGCTTGCCATCGACCACGGTCGGGCCATTGGTGTGCAGCAGCGGCGCGTCGATGTATTCATGGTTGAGCACCAGCAGGCCATGGTTGCTGATGTGTCCGCCGCCGAAGCCGAACTGCGCGTCGATCGGGAAGAAGTGCATGCCGTCGTGGTGCATGCCGATCTGTTCGGCCTGGTCCTGGGCGCTGTTGCTGGCGTCGTCGAGGAAGCCCGGATAACTGCCGCTGATCGGGGTGCCCCAGGGTATGAAGGGCGTCGCCTTGTAGCCGGCGGGCACCCGGATGGTATCGGCGCGGCCGCTGGCGATGGCTTCGAAGGGTAAGCGGTTGCGGCGTTTGAAAGGCAAGCCGCGCAGGCCTTCCGCGGCGGGCGCCTGCGCTTCGGCGGGAGCGGCGCTGGCGGGGAGCGCGACGCCGAGGAAGGCGAGGGCGCCGAGCGCCGCGCCGCCGGCCAGGACCTGGCGGCGGCCGAGGCCGGCGATCAGGTCGTTCATGTGTGGGTTGTTCGAATGGTTGCTGGGCAACTCGTCGCCATCACCGAACAGGATGGCATCTTTTTTCTCCAGGCTCACGGACGTGCTCCTTGTGGGCTGATCGACGGAGCATTGACGCTAACCGCTGAAAGCGACGGGACGATGACAGGCACTCGAGGCCTTTTGCCATGATCCGGAAATGAAAAACCCCGGCCGGAGCCGGGGTTTTCGCGAGGCGGGCCGGGCAGATCGTGGGCTGCCCGGCTGGCCCCTGTTCCTTAGTGGAACTGGTTCATGGTGTTGTCTTTGCCGCTGGCCTTCAGAGCGGCTTCGCCAGCGAAGTACTCTTTATGGTTGTCGCCGATGTCGGAGCCCGCCATGTTCTGGTGCTTGACGCAGGCGATGCCCTGGCGCAGTTCCTGGCGCTGCACGCCCTTCACGTAGGCCAGCATGCCTTCGTCGGCGAAGTAGCCCTTGGCCAGGTTGTCGGTGGACAGCGCGGCGGTGTGGTAGGTCGGCAGGGTGATCAGGTGGTGGAAGATGCCGGCGTGGGCCGAGCCATCGCGCTGGAAGGTGCGGATCTTCTCGTCGGCGACCTTGGCCAGCTCGGTGTCGTCGTACTCGACGCTCATCAGCTTGTTGCGGTCGTAGGCGGAAACGTCCTTGCCTTCGGCGACGAATGCATCGAACACCTGCTGGCGGAAGTTCAGGGTCCAGTTGAAGGACGGGCTGTTGTTGTAGACCAGCTTGGCGTTCGGAATCACTTCGCGGATGCGATCGACCATTGCCTTGATCTGGCCGACGTGCGGCTTCTCGGTTTCGATCCAGAGCAGGTCGGCGCCGTTCTGCAGCGACGTGATGCAGTCCAGGACGCAGCGATCTTCGCCGGTGCCCTTGCGGAACTGGAACAGGTTGGAAGCCAGGCGCTTCGGACGCAGCAGCTTGCCTTCGCGCTTGATCACGACGTCGCCGTTGCCCAGCTCGGCCTCGGAGATCTCTTCGCAATCCAGGAAGGAGTTGTACAGGTCGCCCAGGTCGCCCGGCTCGTTGGTCACGGCGATCTGCTTGGTCAGGCCGGCGCCCAGGGAGTCGGTACGGGCGACGATCACGCCATCGTCCACGCCCAGCTCGAGGAAGGCGTAGCGTACGGCATTGATCTTGGCGAGGAAGTCGATGTGCGGAACGGTGACCTTGCCGTCCTGGTGGCCGCACTGCTTCTCGTCGGACACCTGGTTCTCGATCTGGATGCAGCAGGCGCCGGCTTCGATCATCTTCTTGGCCAGCAGGTAGGTCGCCTCGGCGTTGCCGAAGCCGGCGTCGATGTCGGCGATGATCGGCACCACGTGGGTTTCGAAGTTGTCGATCTGGGCCAGCAGCTCGGCTTCCTTGGCCTTGTCGCCAGCGGCGCGGGCAGCGTCCAGGCCGGTGAACAGCAGGTCCAGCTCGCGGGCGTCAGCCTGGCGCAGGAAGGTGTACAGCTCTTCGATCAGGCCGGAAACCGCGGTTTTCTCGTGCATGGACTGGTCCGGCAGCGGGCCGAAGTCGGAGCGCAGCGCGGCGACCATCCAACCGGACAGGTAGAGGTAGCGCTTGTTGGTGGTCTTCAGGTGCTTCTTGATCGAGATCAGCTTCTGCTGCCCGATGAAGCCGTGCCAGCAACCCAGCGACTGGGTGTAGACGGAGGAGTCCGCATCGTATTCGGCCATGTCCTTGCGCATGATGGCCGCGGTGTACTTGGCGATATCCAGGCCGGTCTTGAAGCGGTTCTGGATACGCATGCGAGCTGCGTACTCGGGGTTGATCGCGCTCCAGCTGCTGCCGTTCTTCTCTTTCAGCGCGGCAACTGCCTTGATCTCGTTCTGATATGCGGACATGGTCAATCCTTCAAGAAATGTATTGGTTGAGCACCGACTGACCCACTCAAAACCTGCTGGTGAAGGTTGTCTTGCGGGTGGCTCACCGCTGCATGGCGAGAGAATGACCGTGGCGAAGAATGACGCCGAGGAGGGGGTGGAGACGAACAGTTCGCGGACCGTGCTTCTCGACTGGCTCAAGTGCCGTTCGGCTCGTGGTTGCCGGTGGGCGACTCGCTGTCGAGTCTTTCGATCTGGCTGATACGTAAACGCTTCCCCGTCCCTCAGGACAACTTCGTTCCAGTCGCAATCTCGTCAAGCCGCCTTGTGGGCAGATCAACACGGTGGAGGCCGAGGGCGTATCGGCGCAGGCACCGGGAGCTCGTCGTTTCAGAGCCCCTGATTAGCGGGAGCGGGGCCATCATGCTCTGGAAAAAATCCGTCGTCAAACGTTTTGTAGTGTTTTTTCAAGACTACTACACGAAGGTCTAAGAGTGACCGGATGGTCTTGTCTGGTCGAGATGTTTCCGTTTGCATCGAAAATGCCCGCAAAAGCCCGCGCCCCGCGGCTTTGCCGGAGCGGGAGGCAATTCGCGCTGGAAAGAGCGCCGTCGGTCAGTCGAGGGTTTCGACTTTCAGGCGCAGGCTGGTGTCGTCGCGTCCCTGGGTCGAGTAGCGACGCACGAAGCCGTGCTGGTCGGCCTGGTTCTGTTCGCTGACGCCGCCCAGGGTGATCCACTCGCCGAGCTTGCCGCTGACCCGGGTGTCGGTGCTCTGGGTATCGATGACGCCGGGATGGCTCTGGCTGAGGCGGTCATTGCTGGAGCTGATGGTGACGTGCACCAGGTTGCCGGTCAGCGTCGCGGTGACGTAGAAGCCGCGGTTGACGTTGCGGTATTCGGTCTGGCTGTAGATCTGCCCGTAGGGACCGGTGGCGGTGCTGGTGATGGGGACGCTCTGGCCGACCTGGATCAGCGCCGGGTAGCCCTCGGTGGCCTGGACCTGCTGGCTGCCGCCGGAACGGCTGTCGGTGGAGCGACGGATGATGCGGACTCGATCCTTGCCGTTGACCTCGCCGCGGCCGCTCTGGATCTCGATGTTGCCGGCGCTGGCCGAACCATCCACCGAATAGCCGCGGCTGTCCTGTTGCAGGTTCTCGCTGGTATCCACGGTGATCAGCAGGCGATGCGGGCGCGAGTCGATCTGCTGCAGGACCGATTGCAACTCGCGGATCTTCGCCGGCTCGGCATTGACGATCAACTGGTTGCCATAGGCGGTGACCTTGCCTTCGCTGCCGATGACCGACTGGGCCACCGCCATCACGTCGTCGGCGGTGCGGTAGTTGAGCGGGATCACTTCGGTGCGCGGGGCGGCCGAGGCACCGAGAACGACTGTCGCCAACAGCGAGGAGAGCAGGGTGGTGCGCAACAGGGTCACAGGAGGAAGCTCCGCAGGTCCGGGTCGGAAAGACTGGTGTCCCAGGCCTGCTCGAAGCGGGCCTGGAGTTGACGCACCCGCCCGGCGGCACGGTAGCAGGCGTAGCCCGCCGGTTGCGCCGGTTTCGGGCGCAGCAGCAGGCCCTGGTCGTCGGCCAGGAGGAAGGCGTCATCCTCTTTAGGGTAGTCCGGGTTGAGGCGGCGGATCAGGCAGTTGCTCGACAGGCGGCGCGAAAGGTTGATCAGGCGGTGGCCGTTGCGCACGGCCTGGGCGCTGTCGCCAACGAGGATACGCAGGCGATTGCGTGGATTGGCCAGGAGAAAACGGGTGCAGGCTTCCTGGATGCTGCTGTGGTGATAGAGCCAGCTTTCCAGGTCGGGACTGTGCAGGCAGAGCGAGCGGCGGGCCTGCTGCAGGAGGGCCAGGGCATGGGCGCGGGCTTCCTGCGGATGCTCGAAGCGCTCCAGCGGCTCATGTTCGCCGAGGCGGAATGGCGCTGGTTCCCAGCGTTCCGCGGGTGGTGCGGCGCTTGCCGGGTTGCGTACCGCAAAGCGCCCCGGAGAGCTGAATTCGATGGCCGGCAGGTCGGCCGGCGAGGTCTCCGGGGTGTCGCTCATCGGGCCTCAGTCGCTGTCGCGAACCATGTCGACATGGGGCAGGCCGGCATCGAGGAATTCGCCGCTATCGACCTTGAAGCCCAGTCGCTCGTAGAAGGGAATGGCGTAGACCTGCGCGGTCAGCAGTTGGCGCTTCAGGCCGCGTCGCTCGGCTTCCTCGATGGCCGCGCGCATCAGCGCGTCGCCGACCTTCAGGCCGCGCCAGTCCTTGAGTACCGAGACCCTACCGATGTGCCCGTCGCCCAGCAGGCGCGCGGTGCCGATCGCGTATTCGCCTTCATAGGCGAGAAAATGCACGGCTTCGTCGTCTTCGGCGTCCCACTCCAGTTCCGGCGGAACCGACTGTTCGGCAATGAAGACCGCTTCGCGGATGCGGCGCAGCTCGGCATTGTCCTTCTGCCAGTCGGCTACGCGTACGCGGATCTTATTCATCTGCAAACTCCAAACTGCCCTGTTTGACCAACTCCGCCAACAGCTTACGCGCATCGTCATCGGCCAGCCATTGGCCGAGGTTTTCCAGATGCAACGCATCGGCCGAGCAGACCAGCTTCAGCAGTTCCTTGAGCTGCCCGGGCAGGAGTACGCTCTGGCCGCTGGCGAACAGCACCAGGCCGATGTCGATCTCGCTCCAGGCCAGGCGGGCGCTGGGGTTGCGCACCAGCAGCGCGCCATCCTCGAGGGCGCCGAATAGCTCCTCTTCGGGGATATCCTCGCCGGCAACCAGTTCAGGATAGCGCGGCTCGGTCATGAACTGGCCGAACCAGGTCAGCAGCAGGCGCTCGTCGCTCATGTGCTCCTGGATCAGACCCTGCAGGCGCTCCAGAGCGTCGCGCTGGATCTGGTGCGGATCGTCGCCTACCGGTTGCAGGCCGGCATCGGTGTAGCGCTCCTCGTCGGAGAGGAACTGGCCGAGGAAGTCGGTGAAATGGGTCAGCACTTCGGCGGCGCTGGGCGCGCGGAAGCCGATCGAGTAGGTCATGCACTCGTCTTCGGCAATGCCGTAGTGGGCGAGGCGCGGGGGCAGGTAGAGCATGTCGCCGGGCTCCAGGACCCACTCGTCGCTCTGTTCGAAGTCGGCGAGGATGCGCAGGTCGGCGTGCTCGCGCAGCGGGCTGTCGCTGCTGCACATCTGTCCGACTTTCCAGCGCCGGCGTCCGTGGCCCTGAAGCAGGAATACGTCGTAGTTGTCGAAGTGCGGACCGACGCCGCCGCCGGGAGCGGCGTAGCTGATCATCACGTCGTCGATCCGCCAGCTGGGCAGGAAGCGGAATTGCTCCAGCAGTTGGGCGACTTCCGGGACGAACTGGTCTACCGCCTGCACCAGCAGGGTCCAGTCCTGTTCCGGCAGGTGCTGGTAGTCCTCCTCCTGGAACGGGCCACGGCGCATTTCCCACGGGGTTTTCCCGTGTTCGAGGACGATGCGCGATTCCACCGATTCCTCCAGCGACAGCCCGGCCAGCTCGTCGGCGGACAGCGGGCTTTCGAAGTCCGGGATCGCCTGGCGGACCAGCAGCGGTTTGCGCTGCCAGTAGTCGCGGAGGAATTCGGCAGCGGTCAGTCCGCCCAGAAGTTGCAGGGGAGTATCAGCATTCATGGTTAAGTCCTTGAAACAAAAACGCCCGGCGCAGCCGGGCGTGCAAAAGGGTTGCGTGCTCAGATGCGCTTGGCCTGGGCGGCGGCATTGCCGACGTAGCCGGCCGGGGTCAGCTTCTTCAGCTCGACCTTGGCCTCGGCGGGAATCGCCAGCTCTTCGATGAAAGTCTGCAAGGCTTCGGCGCTGATGCCTTTGCCGCGGGTCAGTTCCTTCAGCTTTTCGTAGGGGTTTTCCACGCCATAGCGACGCATCACGGTCTGCACCGGCTCGGCGAGGACTTCCCAGCAGGCGTCCAGGTCTTCGGCGATGCGTTGGGCGTTCAGCTCCAGCTTGCCGATGCCCTTCAGGCTGGCCTCGTAGGCGATGACGCTGTGGGCGATGCCGACGCCGAGGTTGCGCAGCACGGTGGAGTCGGTCAGGTCGCGCTGCCAGCGCGAGATCGGCAGCTTGCTGGCCAGGTGCTGGAATAGCGCGTTGGCGATGCCGAGGTTACCCTCGGAGTTCTCGAAGTCGATCGGGTTGACCTTGTGCGGCATGGTCGAGGAGCCGATCTCGCCGGCCACGGTCTTCTGCTTGAAGTAGCCGAGGGAGATGTAGCCCCAGACGTCGCGGTCGAAGTCGATGAGGATGGTGTTGAAGCGGGCGATCGCATCGAACAGCTCGGCGATGTAGTCGTGCGGCTCGATCTGAGTGGTGTAGGGGTTGAAGGTCAGGCCGAGGTCGCCTTCGATGAACTGGCGGGCGTTGGCTTCCCAGTCGACTTCGGGATAGGCGGACAGGTGGGCGTTGTAGTTGCCCACGGCGCCGTTGATCTTGCCCAGCAACTCGATGCCGGCGACCTGCTTGATCTGCCGCTCCAGGCGGTAGACGACGTTGGCCAGTTCCTTGCCCAGGGTGGTCGGCGAGGCGGGCTGGCCGTGGGTGCGGGAGAGCATCGGCACGTCGGCGAATTTCACCGCCAGTTCGCGGATGGCCTCGGCGATCTGGCGCATCAGCGGCAGCAGCACGCTGTCGCGACCCTCGCGGAGCATCAGGGCGTGGGACAGATTGTTGATGTCCTCGGAGGTGCAGGCGAAGTGGATGAACTCGCTGACCGCGGCCAGCTCCGGGAGCTTGGCGGCCTGTTCCTTGAGCAGGTACTCCACGGCTTTCACGTCGTGGTTGGTGGTGCGCTCGATTTCCTTGATGCGTTCGGCGTGTTCCAGCTGGAAGTCGCTGGCCAGGCTGTCGAGCAGGGCGTTGGCTTCGGCGGAGAACGGCGCGACCTCGGGAATCCCGGCGTGGGCGGCGAGGCGCTGCAGCCAGCGGACTTCCACCATGACGCGGAAACGGATCAGGCCGTATTCGCTGAAGATCGGACGCAGGCTGCTGGTTTTGCCGGCATAGCGGCCATCGACGGGGGATACCGCGGTGAGCGAGGAAAGCTGCATGAGACGTTCTCGTGGCTGGAAGTCAACGAAAAAGGGGCGCATATCATACATGAAAGGTGCGCCCCGGTGGGGCATTCAGCGGGGCCTTTCGGCGGGGCGGTTGCCCAGCAGGGGGATCAGGCTGGCGGCGAAGATCAGGGCGGCGCCGAGCAGCGACGTGTGGCTGGGCAGTTCGTCCCAGCGCAGCCAGGCGATCACCCCGGCGAAAACGATGGCCATGTAGGCGATCGGTCCGATCACTCCCGGGGAGGCCAGGGCATAGGCCTGCGACATGGTCAGTTGGCCGAGGCTGGCGAACAGTCCGGCGCCGAGCAGCAGGAGCAGTTCCTGGCCGTTCAGCGGCTGCCAGGCCCAGGCCAGCGGCACGGCGGAGAACAGGGTGCCGAACAGGGCGAAGTAGAACACGATGCGATAGGCTGGCTCGCTGTCGCTCATTTCGCGGATCGAGACGAAGGCGCAGGCAGCCATCAGGCTGGAGGCGATGCCGACCAGGGCGATCGGCGCCACTACCGCGCCGCTGGGCCTGGCCACCAGCAGCACGCCGAGGAAGCCGACCAGGGTGGCGACCATCATGCGGCGGGTCAGCGGCTCCTTGATCCACAGGTGTGCGATCAGCGGCGTGAACACCGGCGCGGCATAGCTGAACAGCATGGCGTCGGTCAGCGGCAGGTGGGCGAGGGCGTAGAAGTAGCAGTACATGCCGCCCAGGCCGTAGGTGGTGCGCAGCAGGTGCGATAGCGGGCGGCGGGTGCGCAGCGGGCCGATGCCGCGAGTCAGCGCCAGGGGCAGGAAGAACAGCACGCCGACGAGGTTGCGGAAGAACACCACGGTTTCGTTGTTGACGGTGCTGGAGGCCTCGCGGATCAGGCCGCCCATCAGGGCGAAGAACAGCGCCGAAAGAGCCAGCATGGCGGCGCCCTGGGTCGGGCTGTTGCGCCGTTGCGGCTGGCTCCCGGCCATGGCCATGGCTAGCCGCGCAGCAGGGGATAGAGTTCGTTGAGCAGCCGGCGCCGGCTGAATACCATCTGCCAGCGGCTGCCGCCCAGTTGCCGCCAGAGCCGCGCCGAGCGGATGCCGGCGAGCAGCAGGGCGCGGATCCGCGCGGCGTTGCTGCTGACCTGCAGGTGGCGCATGTCGCCGTGTACCTGGATGCGCTGGCGGAAGGTGCTGAGGGTGTCCTGGTAGATGCTGGCGAACGAGGCGATGACGTTCTCGTGGACCAGGCCGAAGTGCTGGACCTGCTGTTCGACCTGGTCGAGGCGCTGGCCGATCAGGTCGAGCATATCGCCGCGCTTGTCCAGTTGCCGTTCCAGGGTCAGCATCGCCAGGGCGTAGCGCAGCGGTTCGCGCTGCAGGCTGCCGGGCTTGCGCTCCAGGGCGCTGGCCAGGGCTTTGAAGCCGTCGCGCAGGTTGAGGCTGTCGCCACCGTAGACGTCCAGGGTGCTGGCCGGGTTGCGCGCCAGCAGGCTGCCGAGCATGCAGCCCAGCGGGGCTTCGCTGATCTGTCCGGTGCGTGCCAGCTTGTCGACCAGGGCTGCGGATTCGAAGACGGCGCCGAGGGCAATCAGTTGCTGTCGCGGATCGCTCACGGGCGTCCTCCGAAATCCCAGGCTTCCGCCGTTTCGATCACGCCGCCGCCGAGGCAGACGTCGCCGTCGTAGAACACCACCGATTGCCCCGGGGTCACTGCGCGCTGCGGTTCGTCGAACACCGCGCGGTAGCCTTCGGCGATTTTCTCCAGGACGCAGTCCTGGTCGCTCTGCCGGTAGCGCACCTTGGCCCGCAGGCGGCGCGGCCGCTCCAGTTCGACCGGGTTGACCCAGTAGATTCGCGAGGCCAGCAGGGCGCGGGAGAACAGCAGCGGGTGGTCGTTGCCCTGGCCGACCAGCAGCACGTTGCGTTGCAGGTCCTTGCCGAGCACGTACCAGGGATCGTCGCCGGCTTCCTTGAGACCGCCGATGCCGAGGCCCTGGCGCTGGCCGATGGTGTGGTACATCAGGCCGCTGTGGCGACCGATGACCTTGCCTTCGGTGGTCTCGATGTCGCCCGGCTGGGCCGGCAGGTACTGCTTGAGGAAATCGGTGAAGCGTCGCTCGCCAATGAAGCAGATGCCCGTGGAGTCCTTCTTCTTCGCCGTGGCGAGGCCATGCTTCTCGGCGATGGCGCGGACTTCCGGCTTCTCCAGTTCGCCGACGGGGAACAGGCTGCGGGCGATCTGCTCGCCGCCCACCGCGTGCAGGAAGTAGCTCTGGTCCTTGTTCGGGTCCAGGCCCTTGAGCAGCTCGGTGCGCCCGTCGCGGTCGCGGCGCCGCACATAGTGGCCGGTGGCGATCAGGTCCGCGCCGAGCATCAGCGCGTAGTCGAGGAACGCCTTGAACTTGATTTCGCGGTTGCAGAGGATGTCCGGGTTCGGCGTACGGCCGGCCTTGTACTCGGCAAGGAAGTGCTCGAACACGTTATCCCAGTATTCCGCGGCGAAGTTCGCCGTGTGCAGCTTGATGCCGATCCGGTCGCAGACGGCCTGGGCGTCGGCCAGGTCCTCGCGGGCGGTACAGTATTCGGTGCCGTCGTCCTCGTCCCAGTTCTTCATGAACAGGCCTTCGACCTGATAGCCCTGCTGCAACAGGAGCAGGGCGGAGACGGACGAGTCGACGCCGCCGGACATGCCGACGATCACGCGCTCGCGGCGTGGGGTGGGGGCGGATTCAGACATAGCGATCAGGCGTCACGGGCGAATTCGTAAAACGCGGATTCTATCAGGCCTGGGGCAGGGAGGGCGACACGTGGGTGTCGCGGATCAGCGCCAGGGGATAGCGGCCGCCGGCCAGGTAGTCGTCGATGCAGCGCAGCACCAGGTGGCTGCGCCAGCGCTGCGGCTGGGCGGCCAGTTCGTCGCGGGTCAGCCAGCGCGGGCCGATGATGCCGTCGTCGAGGGCGCGTTCGGGGTGGTGGCGCACGGGGCGGGCGGCGAAGCATACGCGCTGATAGGTGACACCGTTGGACGGCGCGGTGTACAGGTAGATGCCGGTGACGGCGCTCAGCTCGACCTCCCAGCCGGTTTCCTCGAGGGTTTCGCGCAGGGCGGCCTCGAGCAGGCTTTCGGCGGGCTCCAGGTGCCCGGCGGGCTGGTTCAGCACCTCGCGGCCGTCGGCCTGTTCCTCGACCAGCAGGAAGCGGCCCTGGTCCTCGACGATGGTCGCTACGGTGACATGGGGATGCCAGCTCATGGATGTCTCCTCGGTACGGAAAAGGCCTCGATAAAAAGAAACCCCGAGCGTAGGCCCGGGGTTTCTGCTTCGTCAGCGTGACGCTATCAGGCCAGGCTGTCGATCGCCGCGTTGAAGGTGGCGCTGGGGCGCATCACCTTGCTGGTCAGCTCCGGGTTGGAGCGATAGTAGCCGCCGATCTCGGCCGGCTTGCCCTGGACCGCATTGAGTTCGGCGACGATGGTCGCTTCCTGCTCGGTCAGGGCCTTGGCCAGCGGTGCGAAGTGCGCTTTCAGTTCGGCGTCTTCGTCCTGGGCGGCCAGGGCCTGGGCCCAGTACATCGCCAGGTAGAAGTGGCTGCCGCGGTTGTCGATGTCGCCGACCTTGCGCGACGGCGACTTGTTGTTGTCCAGCAGCTTGCCGGTGGCTTCGTCCAGCGCCTTGCCGAGCAGCTTGGCCTTGGCGTTGCCGGTCTTGATCCCGGTTTCCTCCAGGGACACGGCCAGGGCCAGGAACTCGCCCAGGGAGTCCCAGCGCAGGTAGTTCTCTTCCACCAGTTGCTGGACGTGCTTGGGTGCCGAGCCGCCGGCGCCGGTTTCGTACATGCCGCCGCCCGCCATCAGCGGAACGATGGAGAGCATCTTGGCCGAGGTGCCCAGTTCCATGATCGGGAACAGGTCGGTCAGGTAGTCGCGCAGGACGTTGCCAGTCACCGAGATGGTGTCCTTGCCGCGGATCAGGCGTTCCATGCTGACGCGAATGGCCTCGTTGTAGCCCATGATGCTGATGTCGAGACCGGTCAGGTCGTGGTCCTTGAGGTACAGTTCGACCTTCTTGCGCAGTTCGCGGTCGTGGGCGCGCTCCGGGTCCAGCCAGAAGATCGCCGGGGTATCGGACTGGCGTGCGCGGGTGACGGCCAGCTTGACCCAGTCGCGGATCGGTGCGTCCTTGGTCTGGCAGGCGCGCCAGATGTCGCCGGTCTCCACGTCGTGCTGCATCAGCACGCTGCCGTCGGCCAGGACCACGCGCATGGTGCCGTCGGCGGTCATTTCGAAGGTCTTGTCGTGGGAGCCGTATTCCTCGGCCTTCTGCGCCATCAGGCCGACGTTCGGCACGCTGCCCATGGTGGTCGGGTCGAAGGCGCCGTTGGTCTTGCAGAAGTTGATCATCTCCTGGTAGATGCGGGCGTAGGTGCTTTCCGGCATTACCGCCTTGGTGTCTTTCTGCTTGCCGTCCTTGCCCCACATCTGGCCGGAGTTGCGGATCATCGCCGGCATCGAGGCGTCGACGATGACGTCGCTCGGAATGTGCAGGTTGGTGATGCCTTTCACGGAGTCGACCATCGCCATTTCCGGGCGGTGGCTGTACACCTCGTGGATGTCGTGGAGGATCTCTTCCTGCTGGGAGGCGGGCAGCGACTTGATCTTGTCGTAGACGCTGGAGATACCGTTGTTCGGGTTCACGCCGAGCTCTTCGAAGAGTTGGCCCCACTTGTCGAAGACGTCCTTGTAGTAGACGCTCACCGCATGTCCGAAGACGATCGGGTGGGAAATCTTCATCATGGTCGCCTTGACGTGCAGGGACCACATGACGCCGGTTTCCTTGCAGTCCTGCAGGGTCTTCTCGAAGAAGTCGCGCAGCTTGCCGCAGCTCATGAACATGCTGTCGAGCACTTCGCCTTCCTGCAGGCTCAGTTGCTTCTTGACCTCGACCTTGCCGTCCTTGCCGACGAATTCGATGCGCACGTCACCGGCCTTGGCCATGGTGATGGACTGTTCGCTGGAGAAGAAGTCGCCGCCGCGCATGTAGTCGGCGTGGGAGCGCGAGGCCATGCTCCACTTGCCCATGGAGTGCGGGTGCTTGCGGGCGTAGGCCTTCACTGCGGCAGGCGCGCGACGGTCGGAATTGCCTTCGCGCAGGACCGGGTTCACGGCGCTGCCGAGGATCTTCGCGTAGCGTGCGCGAACCTCTTTCTCTTCGTCGGTCTGCGGGTCTTCCGGGAAGTCGGGAAGCTTGTAGCCCAGGCCCTGCAGCTCGGCGATCGCGCCTTTCAGCTGGGGCACCGAGGCGCTGATGTTGGGCAGCTTGATGATATTGGCGTCGGGCGAGGTGGCCAGGACCGCCAGGCGGGCGAGGTCGTCTTCGATACGCTGGTCGGCTTCGAGGCGGTCGGCGAAGTTGGCCAGGATGCGTCCTGCAAGAGAGATGTCGCTGGTCTCGACGTCGATGCCGGCGGAAGCGGCAAAGGCCTTGACGATGGGGAGGAGCGAGTAGGTGGCGAGCGCGGGTGCTTCGTCGGTGAAGGTGTAGGTGATCTTCGAGCGGATGGACATCTACGGTAACTCTCTTTTTTGCTGGGCGCGCACAGAGTCTCGATACGCGTTGGTGGACGCGATGCCTTCGCTCAACATCGGGTTGAATCGAAATCGAGATATGCCGCGGGATATAGGGGCGCCAGTAGAGCGTTGTACGGCGGGTTCATGGTGGCGAACCCGACGCTGCGAGGGGAGAGGGTCTGGTCCCAGACTGCTCGGACCTCGATGACTGCGAAGTCATGGCGCGCAGTATACCACCCTCTCGCCGGGCTGATGCGCTCGCCTGTTTAGACTAAGGAAGATGTGGTTTCCGGGCGGACAACTGGGCTACCCTAGAAGGCTGCAACAGGGTTTTAACCACAACACGGAGTTCAGCATGGGATACCAAAAGATCCAGGTGCCGGCGACCGGTGACAAAATCACTGTGAATGCCGACATGTCCTTGAGCGTACCGAAGAACCCGATCATCCCGTTCATCGAGGGTGATGGCATCGGCGTCGATATCAGCCCGGTCATGATCAAGGTTGTCGACGCTGCAGTGGAAAAAGCATACAAGGGCGAGCGCAAGATCGCCTGGATGGAAGTCTACGCCGGCGAGAAGGCCACCCAGGTCTATGACCAGGACACCTGGCTGCCCCAGGAAACCCTGGACGCCGTACGCGACTACGTGGTTTCCATCAAGGGCCCGCTGACCCCCCCGGTCGGTGGCGGCATCCGCTCCCTGAACGTGGCCCTGCGCCAGCAACTCGATCTCTACGTCTGCCAGCGCCCGGTACGCTGGTTCGAAGGCGTGCCCAGCCCGGTGAAGAAGCCCGGCGACGTGGACATGGTGATCTTCCGCGAGAACTCCGAGGACATCTATGCCGGCGTCGAGTGGAAGGCCGGTTCGCCGGAAGCGGAGAAGGTCATCAAGTTCCTCACCGAGGAAATGGGCGTCAAGAAGATCCGCTTCACCGAGAACTGCGGCATCGGCATCAAGCCGGTTTCCCAGGAAGGCACCAAGCGCCTGGTGCGCAAGGCCCTGCAATACGCCGTCGACAACGACCGCAGTTCGGTGACCCTGGTGCACAAGGGCAACATCATGAAGTTCACCGAGGGTGCCTTCAAGGATTGGGGCTACGAAGTCGCGCGCGATGAATTCGGCGCCGAGCTGCTGGACGGCGGTCCGTGGATGCAGTTCAAGAATCCGAAGACCGGCAAGAACGTCGTGGTCAAGGACGTGATCGCCGACGCCATGTTGCAGCAGATCCTGCTGCGCCCCGCCGAGTACGACGTGATCGCCACCCTGAACCTGAACGGCGACTATCTCTCCGACGCCCTGGCGGCCGAGGTCGGCGGCATCGGCATCGCGCCCGGCGCCAACCTGTCCGATTCGGTGGCCATGTTCGAGGCGACCCACGGCACCGCGCCGAAGTACGCCGGCCAGGACAAGGTCAACCCGGGTTCGCTGATCCTCTCCGCGGAGATGATGCTGCGCCACATGGGTTGGACCGAGGCGGCCGACCTGATCATCAAGGGCACCAACGGGGCGATCGCCGCCAAGACCGTGACCTATGACTTCGAACGCCTGATGGACGGCGCAACCCTGCTGTCCTGCTCGGAGTTCGGCGACGCGATGATTGCCAAGATGTAGGAAGGGCTAGCGCCCGAACGAGAAAAAGGCCGGTTCGCACCGGCCTTTTTCATTTCCGCATCCGCGCTGGGGTCAGGCTTCGATGGGCGTCGCCTGCGGCTCTTCCTGCGGGGCGGGGGCGGAGGGTGCGGCGGTTGTCGCGGTGGCGGGGCTGATGTTGATGGCATGCAGTCCCTTCGGTCCCTGGATGATCTCGAAATTGACCGGCTGGCCCGCCTTGAGTGTCTTGTAACCGTCCATCTGAATGGCCGAGTAATGGGCGAACAGGTCCTCATCTCGGCCCTCGGCCAGGATGAACCCGTAGCCCTTGGCGTTGTTGAACCACTTGACCTTACCGCTGAGCATGCTCATATCCCTCTGCAAAGGACTCCAACGCTGGAGTATCATCCACTACGATCCCGCGTCCGACCTGGGTCGAGACGGGTGCGGAACCCCTGATACCCTGTAGGGGTATTCCATTGTTTGTAACACCCTTTTGCAGTTAGTCAAGGCGCTGAACCATACGCCTGAGAAACGGATCAACATCATGTCGGTCCATAACTTTCCAGAAAGGCAAAGCTTTTTTTCCTCATGCATGCACCTAGCCAGATTCGACTAACATTCAATCAGGACCATCCCGAGCCTCATGAGCACGAGGACGAAGGGGCGGGGCTCGCGGTACAGGAGTCGAAGCCTGTATTACAGCCGCCACCGTTGTATAAGGTGGTACTGTTCAACGACGATTACACGCCGATGAACTTTGTTGTTGAAGTGCTGGAAGTGTTCTTCAACATGGACCGGGAAAAAGCCACCAAGATCATGTTGACGGTACATACTCAGGGTAAGGCGGTCTGCGGCTTGTTTACCCGGGACGTGGCCGAAACCAAGGCGATGCAGGTCAATCAGTATGCACGGGAGAGCCAGCATCCATTGCTCTGCGAGATAGAGAAAGACAGTTGATCGGATGTTTGGGAGCGAGGTGAAGCCATGTTGAATCGAGAGCTCGAAGTCACCCTCAATCTCGCCTTCAAGGAGGCGAGGGCCAAACGCCATGAATTCATGACGGTTGAGCACCTGCTGCTGGCCTTGCTGGACAATGAGGCGGCGGCAACGGTATTGCGTGCGTGCGGTGCCAACCTGGACAAGCTGCGGCGCGACCTGCAGGAATTCATCGATTCCACCACGCCGCTGATCCCGCAGCACGACGACGAGCGCGAAACCCAGCCGACGCTGGGCTTCCAGCGCGTCCTGCAGCGTGCGGTGTTCCACGTGCAGAGTTCCGGCAAGCGCGAAGTGACCGGGGCCAATGTCCTGGTGGCGATCTTCAGCGAACAGGAAAGCCAGGCGGTGTTCCTGCTCAAGCAGCAGAGCATCGCGCGTATCGATGTGGTGAACTACATCGCCCATGGTATCTCCAAGGTGCCCGGGCATGCCGAACATCCGCAGGATGGGGAGCAGGATATGCAGGATGAGGAAGGTGGCGAGTCGGCCACGTCCAACCATCCGCTGGACGCCTATGCCAGCAACCTCAACGAACTGGCTCGCCAGGGGCGGATCGACCCGCTGGTGGGGCGTGAGCATGAAGTCGAGCGGGTGGCGCAGATTCTTGCCCGCCGGCGCAAGAACAACCCGCTGCTGGTAGGCGAGGCGGGGGTCGGCAAGACGGCCATCGCCGAGGGCCTGGCCAAACGCATCGTCGATGGCCAGGTGCCGGACCTGCTGGCCGACAGCGTGGTCTACTCCCTCGACCTGGGTGCCTTGCTCGCGGGTACCAAGTACCGCGGCGACTTCGAGAAGCGCTTCAAGGCCTTGCTCAACGAGTTGCGCAAGCGCCCGCACGCGGTGCTGTTCATCGACGAGATCCATACCATCATTGGCGCCGGTGCGGCATCCGGCGGGGTAATGGACGCCTCCAACCTGCTCAAGCCGGTTCTGTCCTCGGGCGAGATCCGCTGCATCGGCTCGACCACCTTCCAGGAGTTCCGCGGCATCTTCGAGAAGGACCGGGCCTTGGCGCGGCGCTTCCAGAAGGTCGACGTGACCGAGCCGTCGGTGGAAGACACCTATGGCATCCTCAAGGGCCTCAAGGGGCGCTTCGAGCAGCATCACCACATCGAGTACAGCGACGAGGCGCTGCGCGCCGCGGCCGAGCTGGCGGCGCGCTACATCAACGACCGGCACATGCCGGACAAGGCCATCGACGTCATCGACGAGGCGGGCGCCTACCAGCGCCTGCAGCCGGAAGAGAAGCGCGTGAAGCGCATCGAGGTGGCGCAGGTCGAGGATATCGTGGCGAAGATCGCGCGGATCCCGCCGAAACACGTCACCACCTCCGACAAGGAGTTGCTGCGCAACCTCGAACGCGACCTCAAGCTGACCGTGTTCGGCCAGGACGACGCCATCGAGTCGCTGTCCACGGCGATCAAGCTGTCCCGGGCCGGGCTAAAGGCGCCGGACAAGCCGGTCGGCTCGTTCCTCTTCGCCGGTCCCACCGGCGTGGGCAAGACCGAGGTGGCGCGGCAGTTGGCGAAGGCCTTGGGCGTGGAGCTGGTGCGCTTCGACATGTCCGAGTACATGGAGCGGCATACCGTGTCGCGGCTGATCGGTGCGCCTCCGGGCTACGTCGGCTTCGACCAGGGCGGCCTGCTCACCGAGGCGATCACCAAGACCCCGCACTGCGTGTTGCTGCTCGACGAGATCGAGAAGGCTCACCCGGAGGTCTTCAACCTGCTGCTGCAGGTGATGGACCACGGCACCCTGACCGACAACAACGGGCGCAAGGCGGACTTCCGCAACATCATCCTGATCATGACCACCAACGCCGGCGCGGAAGTGGCGGCGCGCGCGTCGATCGGCTTCAACCAGCAGGATCACACCACCGATGCGATGGAAGTGATCAAGAAGAGCTTCACCCCGGAGTTCCGCAACCGCCTGGATACCATCATCCAGTTCGGCCGCCTGAGCACCGAGACGATCAAGAGCGTGGTCGACAAGTTCCTCACCGAGCTGCAGGCGCAGCTGGAGGACAAGCGCGTCCAGCTCGAGGTCAGCGATGCGGCGCGCGGCTGGCTGGCGGAGAAGGGCTACGACGTGCAGATGGGTGCGCGACCGATGGCGCGGCTTATCCAGGACAAGATCAAGCGGCCGTTGGCCGAGGAGATCCTGTTCGGCGAGCTGGCCGAGCATGGCGGCCTGGTGCATGTCGACCTGAAGGGCGACGAGCTGGCCTTCGAGTTCGAGATCACGGCGGCGGAGCCCGCCTGATCCGAGCGCGGCAACGAAAACGCCCGGCAGATGCCGGGCGTTTTCTTTTGCAATCGGCGAGCCGCAGCGGCTCGTGTCGACTCAGCGGGCGCGGTAGGTGATGCGGCCCTTGCTCAGGTCGTAGGGCGTCAGTTCCACGCGGACCTTGTCGCCGGTGAGGATGCGGATGTAGTTCTTGCGCATTTTGCCGGAGATGTGCGCGGTGACGACGTGCCCATTTTCCAACTCCACACGGAACATGGTGTTGGGCAGGGTGTCGACGACAGTACCTTCCATTTCGAAGCTGTCTTCTTTCGACATGCAGTAGAGCCCTCGGTATCTATGGGTGGCCCTTTCAATGAGAGGTGGGCCGTGAAAAGCGGCGTGCATTGTGCCAGAAAATCGACAATAGCGCCACACGGCTATCAGGTGAGGGCGACCCAGCGCTGGTTGACGAACAGTTCGATGGGGCGGTACTGGGTCTTGTAGTTCATCTTGCGGCAATTCTTGATCCAGTAGCCCAGGTAGACGGCCTGCAGGCCCAGGCGTTCGGTCTCGGCGATCTGCCAGAGGATCGCGTAGCGTCCCAGGCTGCGCTGCTCTTCGTCGGGATCGTAGAAGGTATAGACGGCCGAGAGTCCGTTCGGCAGCACGTCCGTCACGGCTATGGCCAGCAGGCGGCCATGCAGGCGGAACTCGAAGAAGCAGCAGAAGGGCAGGTCGCGAACTAGGAAGGTGGCGAACTGGTCGCGGCTGGGCGGATACATGTCGCCGTCGGCGTGGCGTTGCTCGATGTAGCGCCGATACAGGTCGTAGTACTCCTCGTTGAAGCTCGGTCGCTTGCGGATCACCTGCAGTTCCGCATTGCGCTTGAGGATGCGCCGCTGCTGGCGGTTCGGGCTGAAGCCGGCGACCGGTATGCGCGCGGCGATGCAGGCGGTGCAATGCTGGCAGTGCGGACGATAGAGATGGTCGCCGCTGCGGCGGAAGCCGACCTCCGACAGCGAGGCGTACAGCTGCGTGTCCATGGGCTGGCTGGGATCGAGGAACAGGGTGGTTGCCTGCTCCTCGGGCAGGTAGCTGCACGGGTGCGGTTGCGTCGCGTAGAACTTCAGTCGGGCGAGTTCGGTCATGGTGAACTCCAGCAGGGACCCATAAGCAAGTTTATGCCAGGCACGGAAACTCGCCTAAAAATCCAGGTCGCCGGTAGGAGGCTGGTCGCGATAGCGTTGCAGGTAGTCGGCGAATTCCCCCCGGCTGATGGCGCGGGCGCCCAGGCTGTGCAGGTGGCGGGTCGGCATCTGGCAGTCGATGAGGACGAAGCCGGCGTCGCGCAGATGGCGGACCAGCGTGACGAAGCCGACCTTGGAAGCGTTGTCGGCGCGGCTGAACATCGATTCGCCGAAGAACAGCCTGCCCATGGCCAGGCCGTAGAGGCCGCCGACCAGTTGTCGCTCCTGCCAGACTTCCACGGAGTGGGCGATGCCGCGCAGGTGCAGCTCCTGGTAGGCCAGTTGCATCGGCGTGGTGATCCAGGTGCCGTCGGCGTAGTCACGCGGCGCGGCACAAGCCTGGATCACCGCCCGGAAGTCACGGTTGAAAGTGACTTCGAAGCGTTGCTGGCGCAGGCACTTGGCCAGGCTGCGGGAAACGTGCAGTTCGTCGGGGAACAGGACGGTGCGCGGGTCGGGCGACCACCAGAGGATCGGCTGGCCATCCTGGTACCAGGGGAAGCAGCCGTGGCGATAGGCTGCGACCAGGCGTTGCGGATTGAGGTCGCCGCCGGCCGCGAGCAGCCCGTTGGGCTCCTGCAGGGCCTTGTCGAGGGGCGGAAAGTCGAAGTCGGTGCGGGAAAGCCAGGTCAGCATGGCGGGGTAGGGGAGGGCGGGCCTCCCCCGGGTCCGATCAATGGTCGTCGAGGTATTTTTCGGCATCCAGCGCGGCCATGCAGCCGGCGCCGGCGGAAGTGATGGCCTGGCGGTAGACGTGGTCGGCCACGTCGCCGG